>NZ_LT629751.1:600000-900000 GCF_900104805.1 Pseudomonas oryzae
ATCTGTCGTGGTTCCGCGTGATGGACCTGACCGGCAAGATCACTCTCGACCTGTTCGAGTTGCTGCAGAGTGCCGCCAGCCGCTGGTGGAGTGCCCATCAGGCGCATCGCCAGGTCAAGTTGCAGTTGCGCGAGCTGGATGCCCATGCTGAGCCGGTCGCCGCTGCGCCGATGCGTTCCCGTCCCGCGCCTGCTCCCACTCCCGTTTCCGCGATAGCCTCGGCGCCGCTGGCCGGGGTTGCCGCTGCCAGGAGTGAGCCTGCCGCTGCGGCTCCGCTCCCGGCTGCGGCAGTGCGCTCGCCACTGGGGGAGCGCATCGAGCCGGTCGTCGGGCTGACCGCGCTGGAGGATGACGAAGAGCCGGATGTGCTGGGCGACGCTCCCAGCGTCGAGGTCGCGCCGGTCAGACCGCTCATGGCTCCGTCGAACCCCGCAACGCGTGTGGACGCCGCTCCAGTCTCTCCGCCTTGGGCCGATCCGGAGCCCGCGCTGGAGGAGTTCGAGGAGGCGCTGCCCGTCACGCCTCCCCGGGCCGAGATACGCTTGCCCGAGCCGCCCCGCACCGTGGTCCGGCGCCCTCCGGAGCCGCCCAAGCCGGTCTTTGTGGTGGTCGATGAAGCCCTGGCGGGGACCTTGCCGCCGCTGTCGCTGCTCGACCCGCCGCAGGCCAAGCCCAACAGCTTCTCGCCGGAGGCGTTGGAGTCGATGTCGCGCCTGCTGGAGATCAAGCTCAAGGAGTTCGGCGTCGAGGTACAGGTGGTCGCCGCCTATCCGGGGCCGGTGATCACCCGCTTCGAGATCCAGCCGGCGCCTGGCATCAAGGTCAGTCGCATCACCAATCTGGCCAAGGACCTGGCGCGCTCGCTGGCGGTCATCAGTGTGCGGGTGGTCGAGGTGATCCCCGGCAAGACCACGGTGGGTATCGAGATTCCCAACGAGAACCGGCAGATCGTGCGCTTCTCCGAGGTGCTGTCCACCCCGGAATATGAAGAGGCCAAGTCGCCGGTGACCATCGCCCTCGGTCACGATATCGGCGGTCGCCCGGTGACCGCGGATCTGGCGAAGATGCCGCACCTGCTGGTGGCTGGCACCACCGGCTCGGGCAAGTCGGTCGGGGTCAACGCCATGCTGCTGTCGATCCTCTACAAGTCGACGCCCGAGCAGGTACGCCTGATCATGATCGACCCGAAGATGCTCGAGCTGTCGATCTACGAAGGTATCCCGCACCTGCTGTGCCCGGTGGTCACCGACATGAAGGAGGCGGCCAACGCCCTGCGCTGGAGCGTGGCCGAGATGGATCGCCGCTACAGGCTGATGGCGGCCATGGGCGTGCGCAATCTCGCCGGTTTCAACCGCAAGATCAAGGATGCCGAGGAGGCGGGGGCGCCGCTGACCGATCCGCTGTTCCGCCGCGAAAGTCCGGACGACGAGCCGCCGCTGCTGGAGGCCCTGCCGACCATCGTGGTGGTGGTCGACGAGTTCGCCGACATGATGATGATCGTCGGCAAGAAGGTCGAGGAGCTGATCGCACGTATCGCGCAGAAGGCGCGTGCGGCCGGTATCCACCTGATCCTCGCTACCCAGCGCCCGTCGGTGGACGTGATCACGGGCCTGATCAAGGCGAATATCCCGACGCGGATCGCCTTCCAGGTTTCCAGCAAGATCGATTCGCGCACCATCCTCGACCAGGGTGGCGCCGAGCAGTTGCTGGGGCACGGCGACATGCTCTACCTGCCGCCGGGTACTGGTCTGCCAATCCGCGTGCATGGTGCTTTCGTCTCCGACGACGAGGTGCATCGCACGGTCGATGCGTGGAAGCAGCGTGGCGCGCCCGACTACATCGAGGACATCCTGGCGGGAGCCGAGGAAGGTGGTGGCGGCTCCTACGAGTCGACTGGTGGTGAGAGCGGCGAGGGTAGCGAGGAGGATCCGCTGTACGACGAGGCCGTGCGCTTCGTTACCGAGAGTCGCCGGGCTTCCATTTCTGCCGTGCAGCGCAAATTGAAGATCGGCTATAACCGCGCCGCCCGGATGATCGAGGCGATGGAAATGGCCGGCGTGGTCACTCCCATGAATACCAACGGCTCCCGCGATGTGATCGCGCCGGCGCCGGTTCGAGACTGAGCGAGGTTCTATGTATCTGGTTCGCGTGTTGTTGCTGGCGGCGCTGGCGGTGGTCGGTCTGAATGTCCAGGCGGCGGAGGATGAACAGTCGGTCAAGCGTCTGACCGAGTTGCTCGGGCAGGCGCAGACCCTGACCGGACGTTTTTCCCAGCTGACGCTGGACGGCTCCGGAACCCAGCTGCAGGAAGCCAGTGGCGAGATGGCTCTAAAGCGTCCGGGCCTGCTGCGCTGGCATACCGATGCGCCTATGGAGCAGCTGCTGGTTTCCAATGGCGAGAAGGTCTGGTTGTACGATCCGGACCTGCAGCAGGTGACCATCCAGGATCTGGATCAGCGCATGACCCATACCCCGGCACTGCTGCTTTCCGGTGATGTGTCGAAAATCCGCGAGAACTTCACCATCAGCCACAAGGAAGGCGGCAGCGTCGTCGACTTCATCCTCAAGCCCAAGGCCAAGGACACCCTGTTCGATACCTTGCGCCTGTCGTTCCGCAACGGGGTGATCAACGACATGCAGCTGATCGACAGCATCGGTCAGCGCACCAACATCCTGTTCCTGGGCGTGAAGCTGAACCAGCCGCTGGCGGATAACCAGTTCACCTTCCAGGTGCCGGAAGGTGCCGATGTGATCGAGGAGCAGTAAGGCTCAGCTCATGGGTCTCTTCGATCGTGCCCCGGCTGTTCAGCCTCTGGCCGCGCGCATGCGCCCGACCAGTCTGGACGATTATGTCGGTCAGGAGCACATCCTCGGGCGCGGCAAGCCGCTGCGCGAGGCTCTGGAGCAGGGTGCCCTGCACTCGATGATCTTCTGGGGACCGCCTGGGGTGGGCAAGACCACTCTGGCGCGGCTGTTGGCGCAGATCGGCGATGCACACTTCGAGACCATCTCGGCCGTACTCGCCGGGGTCAAGGAGATCCGCCAGGCGGTGGAGGTGGCCAAGCAGCAGGCTGCCCAGTACGGGCGACGCACCATCCTTTTCGTCGACGAGGTGCATCGCTTCAACAAGGCGCAACAGGATGCCTTCCTGCCCTACGTCGAGGACGGCACGCTTATCTTCATCGGTGCCACCACCGAGAATCCGTCCTTTGAGTTGAACAACGCGCTGCTCTCCAGAGCGCGCGTCTACGTATTGAAGAGCCTCGATGAGAGTGCGCTGCGTCAGATGCTGGCGCGCGCTCTCACCGAAGAACGCGGGCTTGGTGGACGGCTGCTGCGTATCAGCGAGGAGGCGATCGGCATGCTGTTGGCCGCTGCTGATGGTGATGGACGGCGACTACTCAATCTGCTGGAAAACGCTGCCGATCTAGTGGAGGACGGCGAGGAGATCGGCGCCGGGTTGCTGGAGAATCTGCTCGGCGATAGCCGCCGCCGCTTCGACAAGGGCGGCGAGGCCTTCTACGACCAGATCAGCGCCTTGCACAAGTCGGTGCGTGGCTCTAATCCGGATGCCGCGCTCTATTGGTTCGCGCGCATGCTCGACGGTGGCTGCGACCCGCTGTATCTCGCGCGCCGGGTCGTGCGCATGGCCAGCGAGGATATCGGCAACGCAGACCCGCGTGCGCTCAACCTGTGCCTGGCAGCCTGGGAAGTGCAGGAGCGCCTGGGCAGTCCCGAGGGAGAGCTGGCCATCGCGCAGGCCATCGTCTATCTGGCCTGCGCGCCCAAGAGCAATGCAGTCTACATGGGCTTCAAGGCCGCTATGCGTGATGCAGCCGCTCATGGTTCGCTGGAGGTGCCACTGCATCTGCGCAATGCCCCGACCAAGCTGATGAAGAGCCTCGGCTATGGCGATGAATACCGCTATGCCCATGACGAACCAGAAGCCTACGCGGCCGGGGAGGATTATTTTCCGGAAGCGCTCGAGCCCCAGCGCTACTACCAGCCGGTACCTCGCGGGCTGGAGCTGAAGATCCGCGAGAAACTGGCGCACTTGGCCGAGCTCGACCGCAGCAGCCCCCGGCAGCGGAGAAAACCATGATCGGAGTGACTCTTGCCGTCGCGGCTGGAGGTGCGGTGGGGTGTCTGCTGCGTTTTGCCACAGCCAACTGGGTCAGTGCCCATTGGCCGCAGCACTTCTACTGGGCGACTCTGGCGGTCAATCTCGTCGGCTGTCTGGTGATCGGCTGTCTGTATGGCATGTTCCTGCTGCGTCCCGAGTTGCCGCTGGCGCTGCGGGCCGGTCTGGTGGTCGGCTTTCTGGGAGGGCTGACAACCTTCTCCTCGTTCGGGCTCGATGCGCTCCGGCTGCTGGAAAGCGGGCAGTTGGCCGCGGCAATCGGCTATGTGGGGCTCAGTGTGTTTGGCGGTCTGATCGCCACCTGGGTCGGTTTGTCGATTGCTCGAGTGCTGTGAGGCGCGCCGACAAAATGTTGCGGGCTGCCCGCTGCTGGCTTTCGCGGTTAAACTCTCGCACCTGATCATGCGTATTCTGCTGCGACAGGCAGCGCAGCGGGATGCCAATGCAGCTGCATGCTGCCCGATAATCCCTATTTCGACTGCTTCGACTGAAGAGAATTCTCCATGCTCGACTCCAAACTGGTCCGTGGCCAACCGCAGGAAGTGGCCCAGCGTCTGGCGACCCGTGGCTTCCAACTGGATGTGGCGCGCCTCGAGGCGCTGGAAAGCCGTCGCAAGGAAACCCAGACTCGCACCGAACAGCTGCAGGCCGAGCGTAACGCCCGCTCCAAGAGCATCGGTCAGGCCAAGCAGCGCGGAGAGGACATCGCCCCGTTGATGGCCGACGTCGAGCGCATGGGTGCCGAGCTGAGTGCTGGCAAGCAGGAGCTGGATGCGATCCAGGCCGAACTGGATGCGATGCTGCTGACCATCCCGAACCTGCCGCACGACTCGGTGCCGGTCGGGGCTGGCGAGGAGGAAAACGTCGAGGTGAGTCGCTGGGGGGCTCCGCGCGTATTCGACTTCGAGATCAAGGATCACGTGGCTCTGGGCGAACAGCATGGTTGGCTCGACTTCGAGACGGCGGCCAAGCTGTCCGGTGCGCGCTTCGCGCTGATGCGCGGCCCCATCGCCCGGCTGCATCGTGCCCTGGCCCAGTTCATGCTCAATCTGCATACCGGCGAACATGGCTACGAGGAGGCCTACACTCCTTATCTGGTTCAGGCTCCCGCCCTGCAGGGGACCGGTCAGTTGCCCAAGTTCGAGGAGGATCTGTTCAAGATCAGTCGCGAGGGCGAGGCTGACTTCTATCTGATCCCGACCGCTGAAGTTTCGCTGACCAATATCGTCTCCGGCGAGATTCTCGACGCCAAGCAGCTGCCCCTGAAGTTCGTCGCCCACACCCCGTGCTTCCGCAGCGAGGCAGGTGCCTCCGGTCGCGATACCCGCGGCATGATCCGCCAGCACCAGTTCGACAAGGTCGAGTTGGTCCATGTGGTCGAACCGGACAAATCCTTCGAGGCGCTCGAGGAGCTGACCGGGCATGCCGAGAAGGTTCTGCAGCTGCTCGAGCTGCCATATCGCAAGCTGGCGCTGTGTACCGGTGACATGGGTTTCGGTGCCACCAAGACCTACGATCTGGAGGTCTGGGTGCCGAGCCAGGGCAAGTATCGCGAGATCTCTTCCTGCTCGAACTGCGGAGACTTCCAGGCGCGTCGCATGCAGGCGCGCTGGCGTAATCCTGCCACCGGCAAGCCCGAGTTGGTGCACACCCTCAACGGTTCCGGTCTGGCCGTCGGGCGCACCCTGGTTGCCGTGCTGGAAAACTATCAGCAGGCCGACGGCGGCATCCGTGTGCCGGAGGTGCTCAAGCCTTACATGGCCGGCATCGAGGTGATTGGCTGAGCGTCAGCCTGAATGCAGAGCGCTTTTGCAGCGCTCAGCAAAGCCTTTCCTGCTTGAAAGGTGCATGACGGGCCGGTGATATTGATCTCCGGCCCTTTTCTTTTCGCTCGGCAACCGCTGTGAGGCTGTCCATGGACTTTCTTCCCCTGTTTCACAATCTCCGAGACCGTCTGGTGCTGGTGGTCGGTGGTGGCGAGATCGCCCTGCGCAAGGCTCGCCTGCTCGGCGAGGCTGGTGCCCGGCTGCGGGTCGTGGCGCCGCAGATAGAGACCAGCGTGCGGGGGCTGGTCGAGCAGGGGGGCGGCGAGCTGCTGGAGCGTGGGTATCAAACCGCGGATCTCGATGGTTGCGTGCTCGTGATTGCGGCAACCGATGATGAGCTGCTCAATGCTCGGGTATCGAGGGAGGCTGGTGAGCGCAATCTGCCGGTCAATGTGGTCGATGCCCCGGCACTGTGCAGTGTCATCTTTCCAGCCATCGTCGATCGTTCGCCGCTGATGGTTGCCGTGTCCAGCGGTGGTGATGCTCCGGTGCTCACTCGCTTGATGCGCGCTCGTCTCGAAACGCTGATCCCGGCCGCCTATGGTCGCCTGGCCGGCTTGGCCCAGAAGTTTCGCGAAGCAGTCAAGCAGCGTTTTGCCGATGTCCAGCAGCGCCGGGTGTTCTGGGAGGAAGTGTTTGAAGGGGGCATCGCTGAGCGGATGCTGGCCGGGCGTGAGGCCGAGGCCGAGAGGCTTCTGGCCGAAAAGCTGGTTGGCAGTCATGACCGTGAGCTCGGTGAGGTTTATCTGGTCGGAGCTGGGCCTGGTGATCCCGATCTGCTGACTTTTCGCGCTTTGCGGCTGATGCAGCAAGCGGATGTGGTGCTTTACGATCGTTTGGTCGCCCCGGCGATCATCGACATGTGTCGTCGCGACGCCGAGCGCATCTATGTCGGCAAGCGGCGCAGTGAGCATGCCCTGCCTCAGGAACAGATCAACCGCCGGTTGGTCGACCTGGCCAAACAAGGCAAGCGTGTACTGCGTTTGAAGGGGGGGGATCCATTCATCTTCGGGCGTGGCGGTGAGGAGATCGAGGAGCTGGCCGCCGAGGGCATCCCCTTCCAGGTGGTGCCGGGGATTACCGCTGCGGCAGGCTGTGCCGCCTATGCCGGAATTCCTCTGACTCATCGTGACTATGCCCAGTCGGTGCGCTTCGTTACCGGACACCTCAAGGACGACAGCTGCAATCTGCCGTGGGCTGACTTGGTGGCGCCTGGGCAGACGCTGGTGTTCTACATGGGGCTGGTGGGGCTTCCGCTCATTTGCAGAGAGCTGATCGGGCATGGACGATCGGCTGATACTCCTGCTGCCTTGGTGCAGCAGGGTACCACTCGTAATCAGCGGGTCTTCACTGGCACATTGGGTAATCTGCCGCAGCTGGTGGCTGAGCATGAAGTTCATGCGCCGACTTTGGTCATCGTCGGGGAGGTCGTTCGCCTTCGCGACAAGCTGGCATGGTTCGAAGGGCTGAGTTGAGTTTGCGGAGCTACCTCATTAGGGGTTGACGTCCAGATTTGCCGCCCTATAATGCGCACCACTCCCGGCGACGAGCTGAAAGTCCTTGAAAATCAAGGAGTTATCTTCAGGTTGTGGTCGGGAGCGGCAAGGCTTCGGTCTTGCCGGCGCTGTTCCGCGAAGCGGATGGCGCTGCGGAGGTGAGGTTGACAGTGGCTCCGGTTGCTGTATGATTCATCTCCCTCGCTTCGGTGGTCTGGTTGTTCGCTGAAGCGCAAGCGGTTGAATCGAAAAGAAAATTTTCGAAAGTCGCTTGACAGGTTGAAAGGCTGCTGTAGAATGCGCGGTCTCGGTTGAGACGAAAGCTTCCGCTGGGTCTGACCGAAACGCTCTTTAACAAGTTGAATCAAGCAATTCGTGTGGGTGCTTGTGGGGTAAGACTGGTGATCGCAAGATTATCAGCATCACAAGCAACACTCGTGAATTCGAGAGTTTTTTGCGATTGCTGAGCCAAGTTTAGGGTTTTCTCAAAACCCGGATTGATTTGAACTGAAGAGTTTGATCATGGCTCAGATTGAACGCTGGCGGCAGGCCTAACACATGCAAGTCGAGCGGATGAGGGGAGCTTGCTTCCTGATTCAGCGGCGGACGGGTGAGTAATGCCTAGGAATCTGCCCGATAGTGGGGGACAACGTTTCGAAAGGAACGCTAATACCGCATACGTCCTACGGGAGAAAGTGGGGGATCTTCGGACCTCACGCTATCGGATGAGCCTAGGTCGGATTAGCTAGTTGGTGGGGTAATGGCTCACCAAGGCGACGATCCGTAACTGGTCTGAGAGGATGATCAGTCACACTGGAACTGAGACACGGTCCAGACTCCTACGGGAGGCAGCAGTGGGGAATATTGGACAATGGGCGAAAGCCTGATCCAGCCATGCCGCGTGTGTGAAGAAGGTCTTCGGATTGTAAAGCACTTTAAGTTGGGAGGAAGGGCTGCCGGTTAATACCCTGCAGTTTTGACGTTACCAACAGAATAAGCACCGGCTAACTTCGTGCCAGCAGCCGCGGTAATACGAAGGGTGCAAGCGTTAATCGGAATTACTGGGCGTAAAGCGCGCGTAGGTGGTTCAGCAAGTTGGATGTGAAAGCCCCGGGCTCAACCTGGGAACTGCATCCAAAACTACTGGGCTAGAGTACGGTAGAGGGTGGTGGAATTTCCTGTGTAGCGGTGAAATGCGTAGATATAGGAAGGAACACCAGTGGCGAAGGCGACCACCTGGACTGATACTGACACTGAGGTGCGAAAGCGTGGGGAGCAAACAGGATTAGATACCCTGGTAGTCCACGCCGTAAACGATGTCAACTAGCTGTTGGGTTCCTTGAGAACTTAGTAGCGCAGCTAACGCGATAAGTTGACCGCCTGGGGAGTACGGCCGCAAGGTTAAAACTCAAATGAATTGACGGGGGCCCGCACAAGCGGTGGAGCATGTGGTTTAATTCGAAGCAACGCGAAGAACCTTACCTGGCCTTGACATGCTGAGAACTTTCCAGAGATGGATTGGTGCCTTCGGGAACTCAGACACAGGTGCTGCATGGCTGTCGTCAGCTCGTGTCGTGAGATGTTGGGTTAAGTCCCGTAACGAGCGCAACCCTTGTCCTTAGTTACCAGCACGTTATGGTGGGCACTCTAAGGAGACTGCCGGTGACAAACCGGAGGAAGGTGGGGATGACGTCAAGTCATCATGGCCCTTACGGCCAGGGCTACACACGTGCTACAATGGTCGGTACAGAGGGTTGCCAAGCCGCGAGGTGGAGCTAATCTCACAAAACCGATCGTAGTCCGGATCGCAGTCTGCAACTCGACTGCGTGAAGTCGGAATCGCTAGTAATCGTGAATCAGAATGTCACGGTGAATACGTTCCCGGGCCTTGTACACACCGCCCGTCACACCATGGGAGTGGGTTGCTCCAGAAGTAGCTAGTCTAACCTTCGGGGGGACGGTTACCACGGAGTGATTCATGACTGGGGTGAAGTCGTAACAAGGTAGCCGTAGGGGAACCTGCGGCTGGATCACCTCCTTAATCGAAGATCCCAGCTTCTTCATAAGCTCCCACACGAATTGCTTGATTCACTCGCGAAAGGCGATTGGGTCTGTAGCTCAGTTGGTTAGAGCGCACCCCTGATAAGGGTGAGGTCGGCAGTTCGAATCTGCCCAGACCCACCAATTGTCGTGGTGCGCAGGCCGATCGAAAGATGGGGCCATAGCTCAGCTGGGAGAGCGCCTGCTTTGCACGCAGGAGGTCAGGAGTTCGATCCTCCTTGGCTCCACCATTTAATCGCCGAAAGCTCAGAAATGAGTATTCAGTCAGTTCGCCAGGTGCGGCTGATGTAGGAATACTGATTTCTGGTCTTTGCGCCAGAACGTTCTTTAAAAATTCGGGTAAGTGATAGAAGTAGACTGGGTGAGTGTTTTCACTGCACTCATCCACGTCAAGGTAAAATTTGCGAGTTCAAGCGCAAGTTTTCGGCGAATGTCGTATTCACGCACAATGACCGCAGGAAATCGGATCTTCGGATTGCAGATTGCTTGGGGTTATATGGTCAAGTGAATAAGCGCATACGGTGGATGCCTTGGCAGTCAGAGGCGATGAAAGACGTGGTAGCCTGCGATAAGCTTCGGGGAGTCGGCAAACAGACTTTGATCCGGAGATCTCTGAATGGGGGAACCCACCCGGCACAAGCCGGGTATCTTGTACTGAATCCATAGGTGCAAGAGGCGAACCAGGGGAACTGAAACATCTAAGTACCCTGAGGAAAAGAAATCAACCGAGATTCCCTTAGTAGTGGCGAGCGAACGGGGATTAGCCCTTAAGCTTCTTGGATTTTAGCGGAACGCTCTGGAAAGTGCGGCCATAGTGGGTGATAGCCCCGTACGCGAAAGGGTCCTTGAAGTGAAATCGAGTAGGACGGAGCACGAGAAACTTTGTCTGAACATGGGGGGACCATCCTCCAAGGCTAAATACTACTGACTGACCGATAGTGAACCAGTACCGTGAGGGAAAGGCGAAAAGAACCCCGGAGAGGGGAGTGAAATAGAACCTGAAACCGTATGCGTACAAGCAGTGGGAGCCTACTTTGTTAGGTGACTGCGTACCTTTTGTATAATGGGTCAGCGACTTATATTCAGTGGCGAGCTTAACCGTATAGGGGAGGCGTAGCGAAAGCGAGTCTTAATAGGGCGTTTAGTCGCTGGGTATAGACCCGAAACCGGGCGATCTATCCATGAGCAGGTTGAAGGTTAGGTAACACTGACTGGAGGACCGAACCCACTCCCGTTGAAAAGGTAGGGGATGACTTGTGGATAGGAGTGAAAGGCTAATCAAGCTCGGAGATAGCTGGTTCTCCTCGAAAGCTATTTAGGTAGCGCCTCACGTATCACTCCAGGGGGTAGAGCACTGTTTCGGCTAGGGGGTCATCCCGACTTACCAAACCGATGCAAACTCCGAATACCTGGAAGTGTCAGCGTGGGAGACACACGGCGGGTGCTAACGTCCGTCGTGAAAAGGGAAACAACCCAGACCGTCAGCTAAGGTCCCAAAGTTGTGGTTAAGTGGTAAACGATGTGGGAAGGCTTAGACAGCTAGGAGGTTGGCTTAGAAGCAGCCACCCTTTAAAGAAAGCGTAATAGCTCACTAGTCGAGTCGGCCTGCGCGGAAGATGTAACGGGGCTCAAACCACACACCGAAGCTACGGGTTCATCCTTTGGATGAGCGGTAGAGGAGCGTTCTGTAAGCCTGTGAAGGTGAGTTGAGAAGCTCGCTGGAGGTATCAGAAGTGCGAATGCTGACATGAGTAACGACAATGGGAGTGAAAAACTCCCACGCCGAAAGACCAAGGGTTCCTGCGCAACGTTAATCGACGCAGGGTTAGTCGGTCCCTAAGGCGAGGCTGAAGAGCGTAGTCGATGGGAAACAGGTTAATATTCCTGTACTTCTAGTTACTGCGATGGGGGGACGGAGAAGGCTAGGCCAGCTTGGCGTTGGTTGTCCAAGTTTAAGGTGGTAGGCTGATTTCTTAGGCAAATCCGGGAAATCTAGGCCGAGAGCTGATGACGAGCGTTCTTTTAGAATGCGAAGTGGTTGATGCCATGCTTCCAGGAAAAGCCTCTAAGCTTCAGGTAACTAGGAACCGTACCCCAAACCGACACAGGTGGTCGGGTAGAGAATACCAAGGCGCTTGAGAGAACTCGGGTGAAGGAACTAGGCAAAATGGCACCGTAACTTCGGGAGAAGGTGCGCCGGTGAGGGTGAAGTATTTACTACGTAAGCCCATGCCGGTCGAAGATACCAGGCCGCTGCGACTGTTTATTAAAAACACAGCACTCTGCAAACACGAAAGTGGACGTATAGGGTGTGACGCCTGCCCGGTGCCGGAAGGTTAATTGATGGGGTTAGCGCAAGCGAAGCTCTTGATCGAAGCCCCGGTAAACGGCGGCCGTAACTATAACGGTCCTAAGGTAGCGAAATTCCTTGTCGGGTAAGTTCCGACCTGCACGAATGGCGTAACGATGGCGGCGCTGTCTCCACCCGAGACTCAGTGAAATTGAAATCGCTGTGAAGATGCAGTGTATCCGCGGCTAGACGGAAAGACCCCGTGAACCTTTACTATAGCTTTGCACTGGACTTTGAGCTTGCTTGTGTAGGATAGGTGGGAGGCTTTGAAGCGTGGACGCCAGTTCGCGTGGAGCCATCCTTGAAATACCACCCTGGCAATCTTGAGGTTCTAACTCTGGTCCGTTATCCGGATCGAGGACAGTGTATGGTGGGTAGTTTGACTGGGGCGGTCTCCTCCCAAAGAGTAACGGAGGAGTACGAAGGTGCGCTCAGACCGGTCGGAAATCGGTCGCAGAGTATAAAGGCAAAAGCGCGCTTGACTGCGAGACAGACACGTCGAGCAGGTACGAAAGTAGGTCTTAGTGATCCGGTGGTTCTGTATGGAAGGGCCATCGCTCAACGGATAAAAGGTACTCCGGGGATAACAGGCTGATACCGCCCAAGAGTTCATATCGACGGCGGTGTTTGGCACCTCGATGTCGGCTCATCACATCCTGGGGCTGAAGCCGGTCCCAAGGGTATGGCTGTTCGCCATTTAAAGTGGTACGCGAGCTGGGTTTAGAACGTCGTGAGACAGTTCGGTCCCTATCTGCCGTGGACGTTTGAGATTTGAGAGGGGCTGACCTTAGTACGAGAGGACCGGGTTGGACGAACCTCTGGTGTTCCGGTTGTCACGCCAGTGGCATTGCCGGGTAGCTATGTTCGGAAAAGATAACCGCTGAAAGCATCTAAGCGGGAAACTTGCCTCAAGATGAGATCTCACTGGAGCCTCGAGCTCCCTGAAGGGCCGTCGAAGACTACGACGTTGATAGGCTGGGTGTGTAAGCGTTGTGAGGCGTTGAGCTAACCAGTACTAATTGCCCGTGAGGCTTGACCATATAACACCCAAACAATCTGATTGTTTGCGTGAGACAGGCCGAAAGCTTGCAGAACCGCAAATTACCGAATACGACTATCACGTACCCGATTCGGGGTAGCGCCACGGCGATGCCCCAACCGAATTGCTTGACGACCATAGAGCGTTGGAACCACCTGATCCCATCCCGAACTCAGTAGTGAAACGACGCATCGCCGATGGTAGTGTGGGGCTTCCCCATGTGAGAGTAGGTCATCGTCAAGCACCTATACAGAGACCCCGATCAGCTCACGCTGGTCGGGGTTTCGTCTTTTAAGCCCTGAAAACCGGCCATTCGGGATGCAGTCGCTAGGGCGTCCTTTTGCTCGATCTGACACGGAAATGAAATGTGTCGACGCGGAAAATGACGACTCAGGGCGGGAGCCCCCACCTACAATCAGCACGCAGGGAGAATCACGTTGGCTGGAAGCAGTTTGCTCGCTTTGATTGATGACATAGCCACCATCCTCGATGACGTCTCGGTGATGACAAAGGTGGCCGCCAAGAAAACCGCCGGTGTGCTCGGTGATGACCTGGCCCTGAATGCCCAGCAGGTGACCGGCGTGGCAGCCGAGCGTGAGTTGCCGGTAGTGTGGGCGGTCGCCAAGGGCTCTTTCCTGAACAAGCTGATCCTGGTGCCGGCCGCGCTGCTGATCAGCGCGCTTGCGCCTTGGGCAATCACGCCCTTGCTGATGCTGGGGGGCGCCTTCCTCTGTTTCGAGGGGGCCGAAAAGCTCGCCCATAAGTATCTGCATAGCAAGGCCGAAGAGGAGGCCAGCCACGTCCGTCAGCTCGAGGCGCTCGGCAATCCGGCCGTCGACATGGTGGCCTTCGAGATGGACAAGATCAAAGGTGCGGTACGCACCGACTTCATTCTGTCAGCCGAGATCATTGCCATTACTCTGGGAGCAGTCGCGGCAGTTGGTTTCATGCAGCAGCTACTGGTGCTATCGGTCATTGCTGTCGTAATGACTGTTGGCGTGTATGGGTTGGTGGCGGGAATCGTCAAACTGGACGATCTCGGTATACACCTCTGCCGGCAGGCATCTCCGCTGGCTCAGCGTTCAGGGCGGATCATACTCAGCGCCGCACCTTATCTCATGAAGGGGCTCTCGGTGGTGGGTACTGCGGCCATGTTCATGGTCGGCGGCGCTATCCTGACCCATGGCATTCCGCTGGTACACCATGCCATCGGGCAACTGGCGCAAGTCGGCGAGTCCTTATCGGTTGTCGGAGCTGTGATCGGTGCCACTGTACCGACCCTGCTCAATGCCGGCTTCGGAGTCTTGGTGGGCGCCGCCGTGCTGGCCGGAGTGAGTCTGTTCGGCAGGTTCAGGGACAAGGCCGACCATAGACTCTGATCGCCACGAGAGTGAGATCAGTCGGTGTGCGCGAGAAGCCGGCGATAGACCAGCAGATCGCTGCGAGAGAAGCAGCAGAACACCACCGACTCGATTTCCGGGAGTGCCGACAGGCTCTCCCGGACGGTGTTCACGGCGATGCTCGCCGCCTGCTCGAAGGGATAGCCGAAGATTCCGGTGCTGATACTCGGAAATGCCAGGCTTCGAGCGCCTGCCGTGGCGGCGACCTCACATGAGCGGCGGTAGCAAGAGGACAGCAACTGCGCTTCCCCTTCGCCTCCGCCATGCCAGACTGGTCCTACCGCGTGAATTACGAAGCGCGCAGGAAGGTGGTAACCAGCGGTCAGTTTGGCATCCCCGCTTGCGCAGCCACCAAGGCGCCGACAAGCCTCGACAAGCTCCCTGCCTCCAGCCCTCAGAATAGCGCCGGAAACACCACCATCGCCGAGCAGCGATGGGTTGGCGGCGTTGACGATGGCATCGATCGCGAGCGTCGTGATATCGGCTTGAATGGCATGCAGTTTGGCGGGCATATCATCGAGTTCTCACATGGCGAAGCGGTTCACTGGCCCCGGAGTGGCAGGCAGCCTTGATTCCGGGCTCATCGCGCAGCGGCCGCGCTATCCTGTTCTGCGCGTTGTTGCTGCAGACGCCACATCCGGGCATATTGCCCGTTCAGATCCAGCAACTCCGCATGAGTCCCGCGTTCTACGATATGTCCGGCGTCCATCACCAGGATCTGGTCGGCATCCATAACGGTGGAAAGGCGATGAGCAATAACCAAGGTGGTGCGGCCGATCTGGATCCGATCCAGCTCTTCCTGAATGGCTCTCTCGGATTGCGAGTCTAGCGCCGAAGTCGCCTCGTCGAAGATCAGGATGCTCGGATTTTTGAGGATTGCTCTGGCGATGGCTACACGCTGCTTTTCTCCACCGGAAAGCTTCAGGCCGCGTTCGCCGACCTGCGTTTCATAGCCATCCGGCAGACTTTGTACAAAGTCGTGGATATGGGCGGCGCGCGCAGCTGCTTCGACTTCGGCGCGGCTGGCAGTCGGCTGGCCATAGAGAATGTTGTAGTAGATGCTGTCGTTGAACAGCACGGTATCCTGTGGAACGATGGCGATTGCACCGCGCAGCGAGGCCTGCGTCAGCTGCCGGAGGTCCTGTCCGTCGATCGTTATTCGTCCCCCATCCACATCGTAGAAACGATAGAGCAGGCGAGCGAGAGTCGACTTGCCACAGCCGGAGTGGCCGACTACCGCGACGGTTCCGCCCGCGGGAATTTCGAACACCACGTCGTGCAGGATCTGGCGGCGCGGATCGTAGCCGAAGCTAACGTTCTCGAAGCGCACAGATGGTCGGCTTGCCGCCAGTGGCATCGCGCCCGGAGCGTCCTGTACGTCCTGTCGCGCGTCCAGCAGGCCGAACAATCGTTCCATGTTGGTCAGTGCCTGCTTCACCTCGCGGTACATCATGCCGAGCAGAAACAGCGGTGCAGAGAGCTGCAGCAGGTAGGCGTTGACCAGCACCAGATCGCCAACGGTCATGCTGCCATCTGCTACACCGGCTGCGGCCAGCCACATCATGGCGGTCACGCCAATCGCGACTATGGCACTCTGGCCCAGGTTGAGCGCCGCCAGGCTGATGGTCGCCTTGACCTTGGTATCCTCGAGATGCTTCAGGTTTTCGTCGTAGCGTGCTGCCTCGTGTTCCTCGTTGTTGAAGTACTTGACCGTTTCGTAGTTCAGCAGTGAGTCGACCGCTCGTTCGTTCGCGCGCGTATCGGCCTCCACCGAAGCGCGATAGTAGGCGGTGCGCCACTCGGTGATGGCAAACGTCCACACTCCGTAGGCCAGCAGGGTGGCCATTGTGATCGCTGCGAAGCGCCAGTCGTACGCCCACACGAGTACCGCTGTGACCAGAATGACCTCCAGCAGGATCGGGATGATCGAGTACAGGGTCCAGTCGAGCAGGTCGGCAATCGCGCTGCCGCCGCGCTCGACGTCCCGGGCGACTCCGCCAGTACGTCGGCTCAGATGGAATCTCAGACTGAGTCCATGCAGGTGTCGGAAGACCCGGAGGGTGACCTCTCGCGAGGTACGTGCCATGACCCGGGCAAACACCACCTGACGCAGTTCAGTGAACAGGGTGACTCCGATGCGTGCGGCGCCATAGGCGAGCAGAAGGCCTGTCGGAAGCAGCAGTAAATTCGGCTCGACATTGAGTCCGTCGACGATTTGCTTGAGGAGGATGGGCACCCAGAGGTTGAACAGCTTGGAAGCGAAAACCAGGCCCAGGGCGAGGAGAATTCGCCAGAGGTAGGGGCGCAGATAGGGTAACAAATCACCGATCACGGAGATTTCGCTGCGCGTCTGGCGCTTGGTGCGCGGTGTGGCGGAGGTCGGGCCTTGCTGAGCTTCGCTCGTATTCATGTCGGGTAGCCAGAGCATTCGGAAGATGAACTATGACGATTTATGCTGACCTTGGCGTGGCTGTCGTGCAACGTCACGAACTGATCGACTCTGATCGGGTCAAAACAAGTGAACGGCAAGACTCTGCGGACTCACCTATTCTGCGGAGGAACCTCTGTCGCGCTGCGACGGTCTAGAGCGGATCCACAAAAGGAGAGCCCCATGATCAAGCGTGCTTTTTTCCGTCCGCTGGCCACGGCGTTGGTCGCGACCCACCTGCTGCTGGTCGTGCAGATTCCGGTCGCCCAAGCCGGTATGATCGGTACTTCCGAGGCCCTGCAAGCCCAGCAACAACAGGTTGATCGTCAGCAATTGCTGGCCATGCTCGATGACCAAGGCGTGCAGGACAAGCTTGCCTCGCTGGGTGTCGAACGTGCCCAGGTCGAGCAGCGGATCAACAGTCTCACCAACGCCGAACTGGCGCAGTTCAACCAGCAACTGAGCGAAGCGCCGGCTGGCGGTATCATCGGCATCATCGTGCTGTTCCTGGTTATCTTCATCATCACCGACCTGCTCTGTGCCACTGATCTGTTCACCTTCGTCAAGTGCATCAATCGATGACCCTTGGCAGGGGACTGTGCGTTCTGCTGGTGAGTGCATGGCTTGCCGGCTGCGTGAGTCAGCCGGCGTTGCCTCCTCTGGCGCGGGATCTGCCGGAGCGGGTCGAGCTGAGCGAGGTGCCGTTCTTTCCTCAGGCAGAGTTCCAGTGTGGGCCCGCTGCGCTGGCGACCATGCTCAACCAGCGAGGGATAGCGACGACGCCGGGTCTGCTCAAGGAGCGCGTCTTCCTGCCCGGTCGCGAGGGCAGCCTGCAGGTCGAGCTGGTGGCGGCCGCTCGGGCGCACGACCTGCTGGTCTACCCGTTAGCTCCGCGCCTGGATGCTCTGCTCGCAGAGGTGGCGGCGGGCAACCCGGTCCTGGTGCTGCAGAATCTGGCCTTCGACTGGTACCCGCGCTGGCACTTCGCGGTGCTGGTGGGCTACGACCGGCAGAGAAGCGAACTGGTGCTGCGCTCGGGCACCTCCCGGCGCTGGGTGACCGACTTTGCCAGTTTCGACGCGACCTGGGCGCGGGGGGGGCGTTGGGCGGTAGTGACCATGCCGCCCGACAGGCTGCCGGCCCGGGCCGAACTGCGGCCCTGGCTGCAGGCAGCCGCCGATCTGGAGCAGACCGGACATGCCCCGGCTGCGCAGCAGGCTTACCAGACCGCCGTGCGACGCTGGCCGGAGGAAGGCATGGGCTGGTTCGCTCTCGGCAACGCGCGCTATGCGGCTGGCGATATTGCCGGTGCGCGGGTGGCGTTGCAGCGCTCGGTTACGGTCGAGCCCCTTCTGGCGCCGGGCTGGGGCAATCTGGCTCATGTGCTAGCCGAGCAGGGGTGTGCGAGCGAAGCCGAGCGTGCCCTGCAGTGTGCTCGTCAACAGGCGCCGGGGGACTCTCGGTTTGTCGAGACGCTGCCGGGGGGCAAAGCGCAGGGCGGTTGCCCGGTCCTGCCCACATGCCCCCAGCCAGTCTCGAGCCCCTGATTCGGCAACGGCACTCTCGGGGGCCTGCCGTGCTACACGCCGAGTCGGTCGCGCAACTGGTAGTACCAGGCCCCCAGCGCAGTGAAAGGCACACGCAGCAGGCGGCCGCCGGGGAAGGGGTAGTGACGCAGGCCGGCGAAAGCGTCAAAACGTTCGGCTTGGCCGCGCAGAGCCTCGGCCAGCACCTTGCCGGCGAGATGGGTATAGGTGACGCCGTGGCCGCTGCAGCCCTGGGAGTAGTAGATGTTGTCGCCCAGGCGGCCGACCTGCGGCAGGCGCGACAAGGTCAGCAGGAAATTGCCGGTCCAGGCGAAGTCGATCTTCACATGTTTCAGCTGTGGGAAGGTCTTGAGCATCTTCGGGCGGATGATGGCCTCTATGTTGGCCGGGTCGCGCGCACCATAAACGACACCGCCGCCGTAGATGAGCCGACGGTCGCCTGAGAGGCGGTAGTAGTCGAGCAGGTAGTTGCAGTCCTCGACACAGTAGTCCTGCGGCAACAGCGACTGAGCCAGCTCCTCGTCCAGAGGTTCGGTCGCGATGACTTGGCTGCCGCAAGGCATCGACTTGGCTGCCAGCTCGGGTAGCAGATTGCCGAGATAGGCGTTGCCGGCTACCACCACGAACTTGGCCCGCACCTGGCCTTGGGCGGTATGCACCAGTGGATTGGCGCCGCGCTCGATGCGCAGCACCGGCGATTGTTCGTGGATCGTGCCGCCCAGGGACTCCACGGCAGCGGCCTCGCCAAGGGCAAGATTGAGCGGGTGGACATGCCCGCCGCTGTGGTCGAGCATGCCGCCGATATAGTTGTCGGTGGCCACCACCTGGCGGATGGCCTGACGATCCAGCAACTCCAGCTGGGTGTGGCCGTGGCGCTCCCAGAGTCGCTTCTGCGCCTCCAGATGACTCATCTGCTTGGGGGTGAAGGCGGCGAATAGCCCACCATCCTTGAGGTCGCACTGAATCTGATAGCGCTGGATGCGCTCGCGAATGATGCGCCCGCCTTCGAACGCCATCTCGCCGATCAGGCGGGCAGCCGGGGCGTTGGTGCTGTGTTCGATGACGTCGATGTCGCGGCTGTAGCTGTTGACGATCTGTCCGCCATTGCGTCCCGATGCGCCGAAGCCGACCTTGGCGGCTTCCAGGACGGTCACCCGGAATCCATGCTCGCAAAGGAACAGGGCCGTCGACAGACCGGTATAGCCGGCGCCGATGATGCACACGTCGGTTTCGCATTCCCCTTGCAGCGGGGAACGCTTGGGGGAAGGGGTGGCGGAAAAGGCGTAATAGGATTGCGGATAGGAAGTGTGCGTCATATTGCAACCTCTGTTGTATATCCTTTACGTTCGTTTTGATCCTACGCGGGATTTTTCCTGCCTGCCAGTGACTGTTCAGTGCTCCAGATCCGGCCGCTAGCGAAAAGATGGTGTTTTTTCAGTGGGTTAGCGAAAAAGGAGTTGACGGGGTGGCGTCGGCTCCGTAATATTCGCGGCCACTGCAGGCGCATAGCTCAGTTGGTTAGAGCACCACCTTGACATGGTGGGGGTCGTTGGTTCGAGTCCAATTGCGCCTACCAAATTGCAGGCACATAGCTCAGTTGGTTAGAGCACCACCTTGACATGGTGGGGGTCGTTGGTTCGAGTCCAATTGTGCCTACCAAAAACAGAAAAGCCGGTCAGACGACCGGCTTTTCTGTTTTTGGTATTCCGGAAATTGTGTGCGAGGGCGGACGGTGGATACCGCGGCTTGGCATCTGGCCGATTACGAACTGCAAGGCATCGAGCGGGGTGCTGGTGCGCCGTTGCTGCTGGTGCATGGCTCGCTGTGCGATTACCGCTTCTGGTCGGCGCAGATCCCGGCGTTCGCCGAGCGCTGCCGGGTGCTGGCCCCGAGCCTGCGGCGCTGTTATCCCGAGCATTGGCGTGGCCTGGGTGGCGGATTTTCCACCGGGCAGCATGTGGCGGACCTGATCGAGCTGATCGAGCGTCAGGGCGAGCCCATGCATGTGCTCGGGCATTCGCGTGGCGGCAACCTGGCCCTGCGACTGGCTGCGCTGCGGCCGGATCTGGTGCGCTCCTTGTTGCTGGCTGATCCTGGGGGCGAGTATGCGCCTGAGTTGTTCGAGTCTGTGGGGGAGTCGGCTCCGCTTGCGGCCGACGAGCGCAACCGCTTTCGTCTCGAGGCCCTGCGGATGATTTGCGCAGGCGACGTGGAAGCTGGTCTGCAGCTTTTTGTCGATACCGTCAGTGGCGCCGGGATCTGGCAGCGCTCGTCCGCACGCTTCCGGCGCATGGCGTTGGACAATGCCTATACCCTGGTGGGGCAGGTCGAGGACCGCCCAACGCCCCTTGCGCGCGAGCAGTTGATGGTGGTCCGCTGTCCGGTGTTGCTCCTCGGCGGCGAGCGCAGTCCGCCGCCGTTTCCGGCAATCCTGCGCATGCTGGGGCAGCATCTGGCCGATGCGCGTTGCGAGGTGTTGTCTGGAGTGTCGCATGGCATGAACGTGCAGCGTCCTGCGCTGTTCAATCGCCTGGTCGGCGAGTTTCTCGATTCGCTGTGAGCGTTTTGTGAGTGAGGTGGGGCTTTGCCTTGCGCCACCCCGTCTTTTCTGAAACGATTACGGCCCTATTTTTTCCAGTGATCTCCGCTCAGGTTTCGGGAAGGCCATCTTCGGTCCTGCCATCGTGAGGCAGTTTTCCCGCCGGGCGCCGCTTACTGGCTCATCCCACCCCATGTGGCCTTTGGTAGGGGTCACCACTGAGAGAGGAGGCGCCATGCCCACCGTTACTCTTCCCGACGGTAGTCAGCGTTCGTTCGAGCAGCCGGTCAGTGTGGCCGAGGTTGCCCAGTCCATCGGTGCCGGATTGGCCAAGGCGGCCCTGGCCGGCAAGGTTGACGGCCAATTGGTGGACACCTCGTATGTCATCGAGGGCGATGTCGCGCTGTCGATCATCACCGCGCGGGATGCGGAGGGCGTCGAGGTGCTGCGCCACTCCTGTGCCCACCTGATGGCCATGGCCGTGCAGGAGTTGTTCCCCGGTACCCAGGTCACCATCGGTCCGGTGGTGAATGACGGTTTCTACTATGACTTCGATTGCGAGCGTCCCTTCACCAGTGAGGATCTCGAGAAGATCGAGGCGAAGATGAACGAGCTGGCCAAGGCGGACCTTGTGGTCAGTCGCTCGCTGATGTCGCGCGACGAGGCGGTGGCCTTCTTCGACAATCTCGGCGAGAAGTACAAGGTCGAGATCATCGAGTCCATCCCCAGCAATGAGCCGCTGTCCTTCTACAGTCAGGGCGAGTTCATCGACCTGTGCCGCGGTCCGCACGTGCCGTCCACCGGCAAGCTGCAGGCGTTCAAGCTGATGAAGGTGGCCGGCGCCTACTGGCGTGGCGACTCGAAGAACAAGATGCTGCAGCGCATCTACGGCACCTGCTGGGGCAGCAAGCAGGACCTGAAGGATTACCTGCATCGTCTCGAAGAGGCCGAGAAGCGCGATCACCGCAAGATCGGCAAGCGCCTCGATCTGTTCCACACCCAGGAAGAAGCGCCCGGCATGGTGTTCTGGCACCCCAATGGCTGGACTTTGTACCAGGTGCTCGAGCAGTACATGCGTCGCGTGCAGCGTCAGCACGGCTACCTGGAGATCAAGACGCCGCAGGTGGTCGACCGCGTGCTGTGGGAGAAGTCCGGCCACTGGGCCAACTACGGTGACCTGATGTTCACCACCGAGTCGGAAAGTCGCGACTATGCGGTCAAGCCGATGAACTGCCCGTGCCACGTGCAGGTGTTCAATCAGGGCCTGAAGAGCTACCGCGAGCTGCCGATGCGTCTGGCCGAGTTCGGCGCCTGCCACCGCAACGAACCGTCCGGTTCGCTGCATGGCATCATGCGCGTGCGCGCCTTCACTCAGGACGACGCGCACATCTTCTGCACCGAGTCGCAGATGCAGGACGAGGCGGCGGCCTTCATCAAGCTGACCCTGGACGTCTACTCCGACTTCGGCTTCAAGGACATCCAGCTCAAGCTCTCCACCCGTCCGGAGAAGCGCGTCGGCTCCGACGAGCTGTGGGATCGCGCCGAAGCCGCCCTGCAGTCCGCGCTGGACAATGCCGGCCTGCCGTGGGAGCTGCAGCCGGGTGAGGGCGCCTTCTATGGCCCGAAGATCGAGTTCTCGCTGAAGGATTGCCTCGGTCGTGTCTGGCAGTGCGGTACCCTGCAGCTCGACTTCAACCTGCCGATCCGTCTGGGCGCCGAATACGTCAGCGAGGACAACAGCCGCAAGCACCCGGTGATGCTGCACCGTGCGGTGCTGGGCTCCTTCGAGCGCTTCATCGGCATCCTCATCGAGCACTACGAGGGGTCCTTCCCGGCCTGGCTGGCGCCGACCCAGGCGGTGGTGCTGAACATCACCGACAAGCAGGGCGAATTCGCCGCCCAGGTGGCCAAGGAGCTCGAGGAAAGCGGATATCGTGCCAAGGCTGACTTGAGAAACGAGAAGATCGGCTTTAAAATCCGCGAGCATACTTTGCTCAAGGTTCCCTACCTGCTGGTTATCGGGGATCGCGAAGTCGAATCGCAGACCGTCGCCGTGCGTACGCGCGACGGTCAGGATCTGGGCTCCATGACCGTTGGCGAGTTCCAGAATCTGCTGGCCGAAGCCGTTGCTCGGCGCGGTCGGTAACCCATCGGAGTAATCACTATTAAGCAGCGCGACATGAGACAAGACAGGCGAGTACAGTCCCGGCCCCCGATCAACGAAAATATCACCGCGCGCGAAGTCCGCCTGATCGGTGTCGATGGTCAGCAGGTCGGCGTGGTTTCTCTCAACGAGGCCCTGCAGGCTGCCGAAGACGCCAAACTCGACCTGGTTGAGATCGTTGCTGACGCGGTTCCGCCCGTATGCCGGATCATGGATTACGGCAAGCACCTGTTCGAGAAGAAGAAGCAGGCTGCCGAGGCGAAGAAGAACCAGAAGCAGGCACAAGTCAAGGAAGTGAAATTCCGTCCCGGTACGGAAGAAGGGGATTATCAGGTAAAACTACGCAACCTGATACGTTTCCTTAATGATGGGGACAAGGCCAAGGTATCCCTGCGATTCCGCGGTCGTGAGATGGCCCACCAGGATCTGGGCATGGAGCTGTTGAAGCGGGTCGAAGCCGACCTCGCCGAATACGGCACCGTTGAACAGCATCCGAAGCTGGAAGGACGCCAGCTGATGATGGTCATCGCTCCCAAGAAGCGTAAATAACCTCCAGGGCACTGGCAGGCCTTGTGGTTATGTGTAATCAATGAATGCGGAGTACCAAACATGCCAAAGATGAAAACCAAGAGCGGTGCCAAGAAGCGCTTCAAGCCGACTGCTAACGGCTTCAAGCACAAGCACGCTTTCAAGAGCCACATCCTGACCAAGATGACCACCAAGCGTAAGCGCCAGCTGCGTGGCACCTCGCTGATGCATGCATCCGACGTTGCCAAAGTAGAGCGCATGCTGCGCGTTCGTTAATCCGGTCAAGATAATCAAGAGGTTCTAAAGCATGGCTCGTGTCAAGCGTGGCGTTATCGCTCGTCGTCGTCACAAGAAAATTCTGAAACTCGCCAAGGGCTACTACGGTGCGCGCTCGCGCGTATTCCGCGTTGCCAAGCAGGCGGTGATCAAGGCCGGCCAGTACGCCTACCGTGACCGCCGTCAGCGCAAGCGTCAGTTCCGCGCTCTGTGGATCGCCCGTATCAACGCGGGTGCGCGCATCAACGGTCTGTCCTACAGCCGTCTGATCGCCGGTCTGAAGAAGGCCGCCATCGAGATCGACCGTAAGGTTCTGGCCGATCTGGCAGTGAACGAAAAAGCGGCGTTTGCTGCGATTGTCGAGAAAGCCAAAGCCGTTCTGGCCTAAGCCCCACGACAATCATCGGGCCCTCGGGTCCGGGCAACGTCACCGATAGGGGAAGGGCCTCGTGCCCTTCCCCTATTTTGTATCTGGAGTCCGTACATGGAAAACCTGGATGCGCTGGTCTCCCAAGCCCTGGAGGCCGTGCGACACACCGAAGATGTGAATGCCCTGGAGCAGCTCCGGGTCCATTATCTCGGCAAGAAGGGCGAGCTGACCCAGCTCATGCAGACCCTGGGCAAGCTCTCGGCCGAGGAACGCCCGAAAGCCGGCGCGCTGATCAACGCCGCCAAGACCAGCGTTCAGGATGCCCTCAATGCGCGCAAGGCCGACCTCGAGTCCGCCGCCCTGGCCGCCAAGCTGGCCGCCGAGCGCATCGACGTGACCCTCCCGGGCCGCGGTCAGGCCAGTGGTGGCCTGCACCCGGTGACCCGCACCTTCGAGCGTATCGAGCAGTTCTTCACCCGCATCGGCTACAACGTTGCCGAGGGCCCGGAAGTCGAAGACGACTACCACAACTTCGAGGCCCTCAACATCCCCGGCCACCATCCGGCCCGGGCGATGCACGACACCTTCTACTTCAATGCCAACATGCTGTTGCGTACCCACACCTCGCCGGTCCAGGTGCGCACCATGGAAAGCCAGCAGCCGCCGATCCGCATCGTCTGCCCCGGCCGCGTCTACCGCTGCGACTCCGATATCACCCACTCGCCGATGTTCCACCAGGTCGAAGGCCTGCTGGTCGACGAGCACGTCAGCTTCGCCGACCTCAAGGGCACCATCGAGGAGTTCCTCCGCGTGTTCTTCGAGAAGCCACTGGGCGTGCGCTTCCGCCCGTCGTTCTTCCCCTTCACCGAGCCGTCGGCCGAGGTCGACATGGAGTGCGTGATGTGCTCCGGCAAGGGCTGCCGCGTGTGCAAGCAGACCGGCTGGCTGGAGGTGATGGGTTGCGGCATGGTGCATCCGAACGTGCTGCGCATGTCCGGCATCGACCCGGAGAAGTACCAGGGCTTCGCCTTCGGCATGGGCGTCGAGCGTATGGCCATGCTGCGCTACGGCGTCAACGACCTGCGCCTGTTCTTCGACAACGACCTGCGCTTCCTCGCGCAATTCCGCTAGGTCGATCGGTCAACCCGCTTTCAGGAGAACAGGATGAAATTCAGCGAACAATGGCTGCGCACCTGGGTCAACCCGCAGGTGTCGCGCGATGAACTGGTGGCCCGTCTGTCGATGGCCGGCCTCGAAGTGGACAGCGTCACCCCGGCTGCCGGTGTCTTCACTGGCGTGGTGGTCGGCGAGATCCTCTCCACCGAACAGCACCCTGACGCCGACAAGCTGCGCGTCTGCCAGGTGAGCAACGGCGGCGAGACTTTCCAGGTGGTCTGCGGTGCGCCCAACGCCCGCCCGGGAATCAGAATTCCCTTCGCCATGCTCGGCGCCGAACTGCCGGGCGACTTCAAGATCAAGAAGGCCAAGCTGCGTGGCGTCGAGTCCTTCGGCATGCTCTGCTCGGCCTCCGAGTTGCAGATCAGCGACGATAACTCCGGTCTGTTCGAGCTGGCCGCCGATGCGCCGGTCGGTCAGGACATCCGCAGCTACCTCAATCTCGACGACGCCAGCATCGAGGTCGATCTGACCCCGAACCGAGGCGACTGCCTGTCGGTGGCGGGTCTGGCCCGCGAGGTCGGCGCCCTGTACGACGCCCCGGTCGCCCGTCCGGCCATCGCCGCCGTGCCGGCGGCGCACGACGAAGTGCGCAGCGTCGAACTGCTGGCCCCCAAGGCCTGCCCGCGCTACCTCGGCCGGGTGATCCGCAACGTCGACCTGTCGCGTCCGACGCCGCTATGGATGGTCGAGCGCCTGCGCCGCTCCGACGTGCGCGCCATTGATCCGGCGGTCGACGTCACCAACTATGTGATGCTCGAGCTGGGCCAGCCGATGCACGCCTTCGATCTCGCCGAGATCAAGGGCGGCGTGCGCGTGCGCCTGGCCGAGGCCGGCGAGAAGCTGGTGCTGCTGGACGGCCAGGAAGTCGAGCTGCGTCCCGACACCCTGGTGATCGCCGACCACGAGCGCGCCCTGGCCATCGCTGGCGTGATGGGCGGCGAGCACAGCGGCGTGGCCGCCGGCACCCGCGATCTGTTCCTCGAGAGCGCCTTCTTCGACGCCATCGCCATCGCCGGCAAGGCCCGCTCCTACGGCCTGCACACCGATGCCTCGCACCGCTTCGAGCGTGGCGTCGACTCGCAGCTGGCCCGCGAGGCCATGGAGCGCGCCACCGCGCTGCTGCTGGAGATCGTCGGCGGCGAGCCTGGCCCGATCGTCGAGGAGGTCAGCGCAGAGTACCTGCCGCAGGTCGCCCCGGTCACCCTGCGTGCCGAGCGCATCGAGCAGATGCTCGGTCTTTCGCTTCCGGCCGCCGAGGTCGAGCGCCTGCTGACCGCGCTGGGCCTGAAGGTCGCCGCCAGCGGGGCAGGGCAGTGGCAGGTGGAGATCCCCAGCCACCGCTTCGACCTGTCCATCGAGGTCGACCTTATCGAGGAGCTGGCCCGCCTGTACGGCTACAACCGCCTGCCGGTGCGCTACCCTGAGGCGCGCCTGGCGCCGCAGCCGCAGAACGAGGCGCGCGCCGAACTCGGCCAACTGCGCCGTCTGCTGGTTGCCCGCGGTTACCAGGAGGCGGTCACCTTCAGCTTCATCGATCCCAAGTGGTTCGAGCTGTTCCACCCGGGTGTCGCACCGCTGACCCTGGCCAACCCGATCTCCGCCGATCTGGCAGCCATGCGCGCCTCGCTGTGGCCGGGTCTGGTCAAGGCGCTGCAGCACAACCTCAACCGCCAGCAGAGCCGTGTGCGTCTGTTCGAGTCCGGCCTGCGCTTCGTCGGCCAGCTCGACGGGCTCAAGCAGGAGGCCATGCTCGCCGGGGTGATCTGCGGTAGCCGTCTGCCGGAGGGCTGGGCCAACGGTCGCGAGGTAGTGGACTTCTACGACCTAAAGGCCGACGTCGAGGCGCTGCTCGGCTATGCCGGTGCCGGCTCTGCCTTCGCCTTCGTCGCCGGCGAGCACCCGGCTCTGCACCCGGGACAGACCGCGCGCATCGAGCGCGACGGCCAGCTGGTCGGCTTCCTCGGTGCCCTGCACCCTGAGCTGGCCAAGGCGCTGGACCTGGAGCAGCCGGTTTACCTGTTCGAGCTGGTGCTGGCCGAAGTGGCCGCCGGCCGCCTGCCGCAGTTCCACGAACTGTCGCGCTTCCCCGAAGTGCGCCGCGACCTGGCCCTGCTGGTCGGTCGCGAAGTGCCGGCACAAAGCATGCTGGACGAGATCCGCAGTCAGGCCGGCGAGTACCTCACCGACCTGCGGCTGTTCGACGTCTATCAGGGCAAAGGTATTGATCCACATAGCAAAAGTGTGGCAGTCGGCTTGACCTGGCAGCATCCATCGCGCACTCTTAATGACGAAGAAGTCAATGAGAATCTGCAGAGAATCATTGCTTCCCTGGGAGAGCGGTTCCAAGCCACGTTAAGGAAGTAGCGTATGAAGGCCCTGACGAAAGCCGAGATCGCCGAACGCCTCCATGAGGAGTTGGGTCTGAACAAGCGGGAAGCCAAGGAGCTGGTCGAGCTGTTCTTCGAGGAAATTCGTCAGGCGCTGGAGCACAACGAGCAGGTCAAGTTGTCCGGCTTCGGCAACTTCGACCTGCGCGACAAGCGTCAACGACCAGGGCGCAACCCCAAGACGGGTGAGGAGATCCCCATCACTGCCCGTCGCGTGGTTACCTTCCGGCCAGGTCAGAAGCTGAAGGCGCGAGTCGAGGCCCATGTCGGACCAAAGTCCTGACGGTGAACTCCCTCCCATTCCCGGCAAACGCTACTTCACCATCGGTGAGGTAAGCGAGCTGTGTGCGGTCAAGCCGCATGTCCTTCGCTACTGGGAACAGGAGTTCCCCCAGCTCAGCCCGGCCAAGCGCCGTGGCAATCGCCGCTACTACCAGCATCAGGATGTACTGCTGATCCGCCAGATCCGTGCGTTGCTCTACGACCAGGGCTTCACCATCGGTGGCGCACGTCAGCGTCTGTCCGGCGAAGAGGCGCGCGACGACAGCAGTCAGTACCACCAGTTGATCCGTCAGATGATCGCCGAGCTGGAAGAGCTGCTGCACATCCTTCGCAAGCCTCACTGATGTGCAAAAAAAACTTCCACAATTCAGATGCTTAGGGTATAGTCCGTCTCGTTTTCGGGTTACCGTGAACATGTCGGGGCGTAGCGCAGCCTGGTAGCGCACTTGCATGGGGTGCAAGGGGTCGAGTGTTCGAATCACTCCGTCCCGACCAAAAATCCCTAGAAAATCCAAGCACTTACGGGTGCTTGGATTTTTTTATGCCTGCTGTTTTGGCTGGCTGATCGGAAGTTGTCAGTTCCGGTGACCGTTTGGTGACCGTATGTGCTTGGCTAGGGCATCAACACAGTTTCCAGTCAGTGCTGTAGCTTCCGGCTCTGGTAGTTGGTCCGGTGGGCAAGTACGCATGCACTCTAGTGGTAGCCGGCAAGTCAGTCGGAGTCGGCTGTCTTCCCAGCCGCTACCATGCCGCTCGGCACTGTTCTCCAGCCCTTCGATGGTGACCAAACTGACTAGGCTGAACTAGCCTCCCTAGTCGACCCGCTCCCGGTGCACTTGGTTGATGTTCAGCAGATCGGCCATCGCCTCGAGGCTCAGTGCCAAGGCATAGCCTTCGCTGTGCTTGAGTACCAGCACGCGGCCAAGTATTCAAGCACAGAGATCACGCGTGACAGCTCCTCGGTGCGGTAGTCGCAGCGCCTGCTGCCCCAGGGCATCGGTACGCCGCTGTGTGAAGGGGGCGAGCCGATGCAGCTTGCTGGCCTGTCGGCGCAGGGTGTAGCAAGATGCTCAGCCGGTCACGGGGTGGGGCCGGCTTATTGCCGATGGAGGTCAGCGTGTTGACCGGGGGAATTGGTGCTTATGCTGTCAACTCTCCAGAGTGTCGGCGTCCGACCAGCGCCAGCGCGCTTCGGCCAAGGCTTCGGTGCGGGTACGGGGGACGCCGACCATGCTGCAGATCGGCCTGCCCCCTCGGGTGATAGTCCAGGCGTTGTGCGTGGGCTCTCTGGCGGCCGTTGGTGCGTTTGCCTCGTTGGCAGGGGTTCCAGTGCCTGTGCCGCTGGTGGCGCGTCTGTGGCGCTTTGCAGAGCGGTGTTCTCCAGCAGGCATAGGTTGGGCGGACTGGTGTCCGGTTTGCCTATGCTGGCGATCAATTCAAACAGATAGCCCATGCGTGGCATCCTTTGATGTTTTGCCGTACCACGGGTACCACGGGTACCACGGGTGCCACAAGCATGGGCGTCTGTGGCACCTGTGGCACGCGCCTGTTTGCCCTGTGCCATAGCTGGAAGCCATGTGGCTCTAGGCTGTGGTACATGTGGCGCGCGTGGCACGCACAGAGCGGTGATATGCGCTCAGCCTTCCGGCTCAGGGCGGGACGGATCTATCCAGTACAGCCACTGCATCGAGCCATCAGGCATTCGTCGCTTTGCCTGATTCTTCCCGGCTGCCCGCTTGGCGATGCCTCACACGCTGTCCAGGGCACGTTTGATGTTTTGTCGTACCACAGGTGCCACAGGTGCCACGCCCAGTAACTGCGCGGTATGTAGCTGTGGCATGGGTGTTTTTGGCAGGTGCCACAGGTGCCATAAACATGGGCGTCTGTGGCACCTGTGGCACACACATAGCGGTGATACGCGCTCAGCCTTCTGGCTCAAGGCGGGACGGATCAATCCAGTACAGCCACGGCGTCGAGCCATCAGGCATGCGTCGCTTCGCCTGATTCTTCCCGGCTGCCCGCTTGGCGATGGCTCCCACGCTGTCCAGGGCACGCACCACGCGAGGCAGCTCGAAGTCCTTGGCGGCTTCCTCCAGGCCTATGCGGGTGAACAGGTACAGCGGGCCGGCCTCGGTGATCTCCCGATACCCGGCACGCTCGCGCACCTCGATGGCATCGTCCTTGACGGACTGGAAGCGGCTTCCGCCATGCCGGTCGATGAAGTTGGCGATTGCGCGCAAGATCTTCCCGTCCTCACTCGGGCCGTCGCCGCGTTCAGTCTGCCAGCCCTTGAATAGCTCCACCATGTTGGTTGTGCCCTCGAGCTTCTCCAGCGGCAATAACCCCATTCCGGCGGCCAGCTCCAGCGCTAGGGCGATGATGGCGAAGCGTTCAGCCACGCGGGCCGACTGGCCGGTCACCTCGGGGAAGTGCTTTTTGATGGTTTCCAGCATGGCTTGGAGGCTCTCAAAGTCGCCGCTCTCGATTAGCATTCGCACGAACTCCGGGCCGGCGTGACCGTAGTGAGTCACGCTGGTGTGCTTGAGCACATCCGACAGGCTGACGCCGTTCGGGTGGCCATGCAGGTGGTCCCAGGCGCCAAAGCTGCGGCCTGCCGATACGGTGACCAGTCGCACCTCCTGGCCGGCGCGGGTGCGCTTGCCGGCATCGGCCATCTTTTTTTCGAGGGTGATTTCCCCGCTCGACAGCAGCATGACGCGCCAGCGGCGCACCTTGCGGGCGTTGGTGGAGCGGCTGGCGCGCTGTTTGCCGATGCCATCCGCCACCCCATAGACGACGTCGCCGACATAGCTCGGATCGGCCTGCCCCAACTCGTCAAGCGCCAGCATACTGTCATTACGCAGGGCGGCGATGCCCTCCAGGCCGTTGGCAGTAGCGTTCCACTTCCGGTTGAAATGTACACCATGCCCCCAGACCGAGGCGGCGCACTGCACGGCGGTGGTTTTGCCGTTGGAACTGTCCGACAGCAGATGGAAGCCCCCGCCTGTGTGGATGTCTAGCGGGTGCAGAAGCGCGCCAGCCAGCGCAGTACCGATGGTCAGTTGCAGGATGGGATTACCCGGCAGCAGTGCGGCAATGCCGTCGCGCCAACCCTCCAGGCTGCCGGCCTTGGCATAGTCGCCATCGTCGTTGCTCTCGGCCTGATAGATGGCCTCGCCGTCGCCGATATTCTCCAGGGGGGTAACGAATAGCCTACTGCCGTGCCAGCCGGTAGCGGTGACGGCAGTGACGCGGCGCTTCGGATTCTGCTCGGCGATGTACTCCACCACGCGGGCTTGGTGTTGGTGAGCGATCTTCAGGCCCATACCGAGCAGCACCCGGAGAACATCGGCGTATTGGCCGGCCAGCATCTCGCCGGGCATCACCCAGGTCAGCCAGCGATCGTCCAGATTGCGAAAGCGTAGCAGGCGGCCATAGTCGGTGCCCTTCGACTCGCTGCGGGTCACGGCCTCCACGCGCAAGGGGCCGCACAGCCACTCATCCACAGGCGTCAGGTTGCCATCCCTGTCGCGCTTGCTGCCGTGGTGCCAGACGCCCGGCATGAGCTGCTTTCCGTCCAGGGGGGTGGCGTGGTCGTAGGCGCGGAAGCACGGGCGCTTCAGGGGCGCCGCTTCGGGGTCGGGGATCAGCTCGATGACGTTGATCACTGCTGGGCCTCCCGCCATTGGCGCAGATCGTTAAAGTCGGACAGCTCCAGCGGTTCTGCGCCGCTCCAGTTCGGGAATACCAGCTTACAGCCGAGTGCGTTGGCGGCCTTGGTGGCAGCAGTGCGCCCAGGGTTGCCCTTGCCCTTGGCATCGGTCTTGCGGTCGTCGTCGCCGGCCATGACCAGCGGATTGTCCGGGTAGGCAAGGCGCAGGCGGTCGCCCACGGCAAACAGGTTGCCGGCGTTCATGGCGCAGGCCACGGCGGCACCATTGTGCTCGTGAAGGGTGGCGCCGGTTGCCCAGCCCTCGCAGATGTAGATGAGCTGGCCCGCTTCCAGGGGTTTGCCCTGCGCCTGAATCGGGCTGTACGCACCGGTCACCCGCCCACCGGACAGGAAACGCTTGGTGCCCTCCGGGTGGATGCGTTGCAGGTTCACCAGTTGGCGGGCGACGAACAGCGGCACTAGCAGTTCGGCCCCGAGCTGGCGAAGGCCGTGCGGCTGGCAGCCCTTGCTGACCAGATAAGGGTGACCAGAGTCTGCAGGCTCTGCGACCGACCACAGGTCAACCGCCTCTACAGCGGCGACCTGCTGGCGCTGGCGCTTCTCAGCCTCATGCTGGCAGCGAGCCTGCTCGATGCGAATGGTGATTAACTGAGCCTCGCGCTGATCGGCGGGATGGCGACTGCTCCAGGATTTCCATTCCCCAGTACTCCAGCTGCCAAGGGCGCCCCAGGCGATCACGTCCAGATGCAGGACGTACCAGCCATTGCGACGGCCGGCGCGGTCGCCGGGGACGTGGAAACGGTGAATCTTGCCGTCAGGGATCGGCAGGCAGTCCAGCGGGCCGAGGGTGGCGGCCAGAGCGTCACGAAACAGCATCACAGGGTCAGTCATGGCGGGCCTCCAGTTGTTCAGCGTGCTTCAGGGGGGCGATGGTCAGGCTCTCGGCGGCGGTTTGCCATGCAGGCAGTGCTGCAGCGCGTAGGCCGTCTGTGGCGTTTGGATTGGTAGCTCGATGGAGCGCCTGCCTGGCTTTGTGGATCAGTTCCAAGTGGCGGGGGGCGATCAGGCTGGTGACTTTCGCCGGGCAAGCCGAAGCCGTCGCCGCCTGGTGGCAGCATTGAAGATCGATCATTGGTTATCCCTCTGCGGTGTCTGAAGCGACGGCCTTGGTCAGGCGTGCAAGGGCGCGGCAGCGGGCGATTCTGCTGAGGACTTCATCGGTAGCTGCGTCATGCTGGCCGTGCGTGCGGCTGATCAGTTTGTCTGTGCGGGTGGCCGTTTTCATTATCGTGTCGGCTCGCCCAGTCGCTCGGCAATCCACGCCTCGATCTCCAGGGAGTCCCAGCCAACCGCACGAGTGCCAATTTTGCGTGCTTGGGGAAATTTCCCCTGCCGCATAAGAACGTAAATCCACGCTCGGCAATAGCCGGTGGCGGCTAGCACTTCCGGTCGGCGCATGATGCGTCGGTTCGCTTTGTTCACAATACTCATAGCCAATACCTCCGTCAGTTGATGGTCTCGAATGGAACTGGCTGGTATTTAATCTGAGCTTGAAATTCTTGTATTCACTCGGTTTTTCCAAAAATATAGGGGTTGAAAGTCCATGGCTGATATTGTAGGGGGTGCTTTGGTGGGCTGTGAGCAGTTAATAAAACAGGGCTTGAACGCTAGGGGCTTCATGTCACGGATAACCGCATGAAGCACCGCAAACAGATCAGTGCGCTCGGGAAGCGGATCAAGCTGCTGTCTGAAGCGGGACTCAAAGTTACAAAACGGTCGCCGCGGACAGATTCCCAACATGATCAGCATTCACGTGCGCGCGCCGGAGATCGAGAGTTGCGTGATGCCTGGCCACTGGAAAGTGATCCGATAAAGGGCAAGGGCAACGCCTCGGCGGAGGGAACTTTGGTCGAGTGCACCAGCGGCTACCTGATGCTGATGAAGATGAACGATGCGACGACGAACTCGGCTGCGGAGGGTTTCAGCTCGGCGTTGAATCGCCATACCGATGGCGGGGTGCAAGAGCATGACCTGTGACCAAGGACGGGAGATGGCAGGCCATGCGGAGATCACCCTCAAGACCTGGGTAGCGATCTATTTCTACGACCCGGACAGCCTTTGGCAGCGTTGTAAGCTGGATGCGATTGCCTACGAGCTGAGCATCCGACCGCGCAAGCGCTTCGGCTTCATGTGGCCCATCGAGGACATGACGAGTTGATGGCCAAGCATCTCGAGGCACCTGCTTCACTCCAGTAACTGGGTTGAACTCAGCTCCAGCAACCGCCACTGCTCTGAATCCCAGCACTGATCGGTGTCCTGATGTGGTGTTTCTATCATGTCGGTCGGGGCGTTTTTTTCAGGTGGTGGGTCTGGATCCGATTGGCGGCTCATCAAGAGGGAAATGGAGGGTGGTTTTTGCTGAGCGGATCCAGCGAGCTTGATGCTGCATAGGAGCAAACGTAAGCGAATGGCTTGAAGCGATAGCCTCTTGTATCGAAGGGTTGGCAAGGGTTTCGTTGATTTGCGCATTGGTTCCGCTGGAAATGCTCTCATCGCCAATGCGAGCTTCTGCAAGCTCTGCTGGAGCCACTTACGGATCAGATCGTGCCAGCAGTGGTCGTGATCGCTTACTTCGATAACTCGGTAGCCAGCCTGCTGTACCTGACGAAGTTCGTCGGATAACGGTCCGACGAGCCGCAACTGCAGAGTTGGCCGTAAAGGAGTTGTTGCTGCGATCCTGCCGGGATAGGAGAAGGTATTCCCTCCGCGGCTGAGTACCGTCAGTGTATCCGGCTGGTCGGAGAAGAACATCGATTCGTGGGGCGCAGGGGGGAGTGATTTTGCGGCAGGTATGGCATTCAGAGCACAGGCCTTGCTCCTGAAGTGGGATGTGTGGCCGGCGAACACAATGTAATCTGCTGCGTCTAGATAAAACCTTGCAGGTTGCCGTGATCGTGTGAAGGCCACGTATGCGGCACGACGAGTGCTCATTGCGCTTCCAAGATAGAGGGCGTGATCAACAGTCAATCCCTGGCTCTTGTGGACGGTCATTGCGTAGCCGTACTGGAAGGCAGCGTATTTGCTTAGCGCAACGGTGATCTCCTGCGGCCCGCGATCCAGGCGCAAGTGCAGCATGATTTCCGGGGCCATGTCGGCGGTCGGGCCTGGGCGTTCATCAATACCCAGCAGCACCGCGCGGTCACCGTTGTAGAGCCGCTGGCCGGCTATTTCGGCATTCTTGCGTAGCAGCAGACGATCACCTGGGGCTATGAGCAGCTGGCCGCTCCCCTGCTTGGGTAGTTCGACACGAACAGTGCGCTCCTCCGTGACATCGAGTTCGCCAGCGGCCACCCGGGCTTCCCGCACCCGCTCGTTGAGCTGGCGTACGTCCTGGTTGCGGTCGGCCAGCAGCAGAACCTGCTGCCAATCGGTGCCGCTGGCAGTGAGCTGCAGGGCGTCGGCCAGCAGTCGCTCGCTGGCGGGGCTGTCACCACTGATCCTGAGCAGGTCGCGGTTCTGCATCATCTGCAGAGCCTGCCCTGGCTCTCCCTCGTACCATGCCTGCGAGATGGCCCGGTCAGCCGGATCCGCCTGGCGAGCGATCTCGATGATTTCCGCGCGACCGATCTGCTGTCCCAGCATGGCGAAGGTCGATGCCGAGCCGACAGCCTCCAGCTGGCGCTCATCGCCGACCAGCACCAGCTTGGCGTCAGCCTGGGAAGCATGGCTGGCTAGGCGATGCAGGGTGCGGGTGTCGATCATGCCGGCCTCGTCGACGATCAGCACGTCGCCTGCTTGGAGCTGAAAGCGCTTGTCGCCCTTGCCCAGCTCCAGCTTCATTAGCAGCGCATGTATCGTCGAGCTGGCAATGCCCGAGCTCTTCTCCAGCTCAGCTGCGGCAGCCCCGCTGGGGGCGAGGCCAATGACCCGGCAGCCATTGGCTTCATAGGCGATTTTCAGCGCAGCCAGCGAGGCCGACTTGCCGACACCCGCTGCGCCCTGGACCAGCGCCAGGCGGTTGCCCTGGGCTGCATGGTGGACGGCATGGGCCTGCTCATCGCGCAGCTCAAATCCACGCTGTGCCTGAAATGAAGCCAGTGCAGCTGTCACCGAGTTCGACTGCAGGGCAAATTGAGGGGCGAAGCGGCTGGCGCCGGCGAATTGCAGCAAATCGAGCTCCATCTCGATCATGTCCAGTGTCGTGTAAAGCTGGCGCCCATTGCTGATGGGGAGCGGGATGATGCGCATCTGACGGATCAGCTCGCTGCGCAGGAGCTCCAGCGCATCCAGGCCTCCATGGTCGATGGCCAGTTGTGCTGCTAGGCGATCCAAGGCGAGACCATCGAATACCGATGCGCCCTTGAAAAGCAGCGCCTCCAGTAGGAGCAGGCTGGGAGGCTGGCGCTCGGCAGGTGCAAGGCGGATGTCGGTGAGTGCCTCGAACCAGTGCTGGCGCAAAAGAGAGGTGTCTACGGCCTGTTTGCGGCTCCTGGTGCGTTTGGCTGCAGCCCGCTTCGCCGCTGCGCCGATTTCCGCCATGTCCTGCACGCAGCTCAGGATCTGTGCCCGGCGGCTGGAGAAATGGCGGATCTGCTCCTCGCCAATGCCGGCAACCGTCAGGCCGAACTGCTCCATGTCATTGTGCAGACTGGCCGCCAGCTCCGGCGCATCACGGCGCAGCGCGTGAGCCAGGGCCGCATCGAAAAGCAATGCGATCTCGCGTTGCCGGTCGAATAGTTCACTGGCGTCCAGACTCAGCCAGGTACCGTCGGGAGCCAGCACCATGTTGGGTATTTCCAGGTGGACGTGCAGATGCGGATCGAGATCGCGGGAGGTGAAATGTAGGTACTGCATTGCCAGCAGGCCGGCCTCTTCCTCGATGGCGCCGCCAGCTCCGCGACGGGTACGGATCAGCCAGCGCTGTTCGAGATTTTCAAATGCGCGCCGTGAGGCTTCCAGGACGGCCGATTCGATTTTTTGCTGCACGGGCCGGCTGGCGGCCGCGTAGGCCAGGGAAACCGATTTGTCGCAGTTCAGTGATGTCGAGTAGCCCGCCACGCAGCGCTCGGAGGACTGCAACTCGGCAAGGCGACGCGGCGAGAGCAAAGGCAAGCCTGTGCGTGGGTGTATGCCGGAGAAGATCTGCACATAGTCACCAGTCTGTGGTTCGCCATGCAGACCCAGACTTGCGGCGGCGGAGCCGATGAAGCTGGCCAAAGGAATATCGCTGTCCACCTGATGGAAGTAGTCCTCGCGCCCGCTGTTAGGAGCAGGGCCAGCCTGCTGCAACTCGCCTCGCTCGTGATAGTCCGCCCGCGACTGCACGGCATCGGCATAGAGTTTGTCGACACTAAAAACGCTCACTCGCGGTCTCCTTCTGCCCCGACAAGCAGCTCCTGCATTGCGCTGGCCACGCCCAGCCGGGCGGCTTCTCGCACGATGTGTTCGTTGACCGTCGTCAGCGCTTCGAGGTGATCGCGAACGGCTGCGGCGATAGCCAGGCGCAGGTCGCTGTCGATCAGGCTCTTGCCTCTGACGGTCCTGTGCAGTCGGCCTGAATGTCCCTCGATTGCTGCCGCCAGATCGGCCTCATCAATCGTGAGCAGGGCTTCCAAAAGTCGGGACTTGGGCACCTGCAAGCGTGCCGAGAGACGGCGCAGGCGGGCCTCCGTTGCTGGATCGGTGAGCGTTTGCGTCAGTGAAGTCCCCATGCCGAGTTCCTCCAGGCCGCTCACATGAGGGCCTCGTTAACCATTTGTTATCCCGAATCGTGCTTCAGGCGCGCGTCGCGCCTGGCCTCCGGCCGTGCCCGACATCTCGGAGAGTGCAGCCGTGTTAGCAAGGTATTCCTCTCTCTGTGCTGGTTATAGATACAGTCTTTAATTTTGTGACATTGATCTCATGTTTAAATTGACGGTCCTGTGTTTACAAGTAATATGGGTCGTGACGGAGCGGTGATCCCATGTTTACAAGCATTTCCAGGGGGTGCGGTCGCCCGTCATACTGACTTGCAACCAGTTGAAGCAGCACGGAACAGGTGCGTGGATAGGAGCAAGTCAATGTCTGGTGATGATGTAGAGCGCAGTGGGGGAGAGATAACCACTGAGGCAGAGCAGGCTGCGCGCCTGCAGCAAGATGCCGATGAGATGACTCGAGCTTTGCGCGAGGCTCTGGAAAGGCGCAAGCAGCGAGCAGCCGCGGGCTTGCAGGATGTGCGCAGAACCAAAGGGTGGGCGGTGAGGGCCTTGTTGCCGAGGATCGAGATACTCCGCGAGGCGACCCGGCTGGCAACCCCCATTCGCGAGCAGCAGGTCATGTTGAGTGAGGTCGGGATCATCGTCTCGTACAACTCGTTACGACGATTTCTGATGGACTATCTGCCCGATGAATACATGAAGTACCTGGCCAACGTACGAACGACTCGGCAGCGGCCGTCAGCAGGGCAGAAGAGTGATGTGGTTGAGGTTGAACAACAGAAAGTGGAGTCCGTGCGAAAGCCAGTCATATCCGAAAGGCATGCGCCGGTAATTGATGACCCTGCAGCTCTACGTCGTGTGCGTGACGAAGATGTGGATCTGGAGGACTACGACATGTAGAGAGGGTGTATGGCGAACTTGTGTCTTTTTAGCCTAGCGGGTAGCAATGGGAAATCAACGATCGCGGCGCATGGCTGTTCCCCACGGATGCCGGGTGCCAGTTTCTTTGCGGTAGAAACGGTCAATGAGACCGCGGGATCCCTTGGGGTTGATGTAGAGAAGATTGATGGTGAGCGATTTTCGACACTTTATAAGCAGTTGTTGGTCGCGGATGGTGCGATTATCGATGTCGGAGCATCGAATGCCGAAGAGTTTTTGAATGGACTGGTCAAGTTTGATGGTGTTCAGGCTGAGATTGATCGCTTTGTGATTCCGGTTTTGGCTGGAACGAGAGAGTTCAAAGAGGCGATCAGAGCCGTGCGTACTCTGGCCGGATTGGGTGTCTCACAGGATCGGATCCGCATCGTTTTCAATAGAGCTGGCGATGATGTTGAGGAGCAGTTCGCACCACTGGTTTCCTTCAGCCAAAAGGAGAGACTTTGTATGGCGAGCCCTCAGCTTGCCGTCTTCGAGAACGAAGTCTATGACATGTTGGCGGCGAAGAGGTTGACGATGGCGGCCGCCTTGGCAGACCAGCATGACTATCGTGCAGAACTGCGCAGCATGCGTCGTGAGGATGATCCGAAGCGTTACACTCACGTGGGCGACATGCTGGTTATCCAGGCTCTGGCAAGAGCCGCCAACCGTAACCTGGATCGCGTTTTTGCATTGATCATGGAGTGAGCAAAATGGATCAGCGAGCACGCGCTGCGGTTTTCTATGAGTTTCTCCTGGGGGATGTGCATGAGCTCATGACTCGTACCGAGAAGCTCATTGAAATCCTGGTAGGAGACCCCCAGCGTGCGAGTCCTGACGAGCCAGGGTTACTGAGTCTGGTCACACTGATCCAGGATTCTACCCGTGGAATGCTTCACGAGCTCATGCGTGACGATGGGGCGGTTGGCCTGACTGTGCAGCGAATGAGGATGATCGGTTCGGATGTCGATGTGCTGTCCTCTCGGCTGGTAAGCCTGATAAACCAGGTCGAGGCTGCCGATGTTGCGAGAGGTGAGTTGAAGTCCCTCTTGCGTGCACAGGGAGAAGAACTGAGTCAGCTGTCTCGGCGGCTTGAGGCCTTGCAGCGGCAGTCGGCAATGCTGGAGGAGATTAGGCACGACTTGTCGTGGTGGCCGCGCTACGGTGTGCCTCTCGTACTGAACTTTTCAGTGATTACCATTTTTATGATTGTGTTCGATTTTTCGGTGCGTAACTGGGTTGTGGATCTGTCAGGGTTTTGACTGCCTGGGAACAGGTGTTCCGATAGGGTGATCTTGTGGGGGAAGTCATGGAAGGAATCGAGCTGAGATCTTGTGCTTTTTACGATGTGGATGAGTCGAACGCTGTTCCCTATGTGAAGCTTGACGTTGGTTTCAGTTGTGGGGCTGTCGTTCCATATATCATCACCACAACAGGTGAAAACTACGAATTCAATTTTTACTCTGGGATTGGGTTTCCGGAAGAGGCTGGGGCTGGGCTTTCAGAGTTGAGTGAGGATGATCGTCAGCGGCTGGTTGGTGATGATCCTTTGGCTGGCTACGATCAGTTGTTGAACCAAATTCGCGAGGCATTGTGCAAAGAGATTCAACAAGCCGAGGATAGGATCGCCAATCTGTGGTTCGAACGTCGTATCCCTGCTGGTGAGTGTTGAGGTCGGGGTCAAGGGTCTGGCGCGGCCCGCAGCCAAAGGCGAGGACTCGGGCCCTTGACGCCGTGCTCTTGAATACCCTGCCATTCCTCACCGGGGCTGATGTTTTCCATCAGCCCCGGTGAGGACGCCTTCCGGCGAGGGATTGAGCAGGTCCATCGGTCGTCACTCGGAATCGAACAATCTGGGTATTGACCTGATATTGCAGCAGTACCTTGACGAACTGAGTTGGGAGTTTGATGAATGGCTCGGCTTAAACTCGACTGGACTGCGGTCCTGTCCCCTGCGGCACGTCATATGGTTTTAGTGGATCTCGAGGCGACTGCCAGTGGAGATCAACCTGCTGCCGATGAGCCGCTGATTACCGATGACAATCGCGAGATCATCGAGATCGGCGTGGTCGTGATTGATCTCGAAAGCGATCAGGAAGATCCGATTGCCAGTTTCTCGACGGTAGTTCGCCCGCTACTCAACCCGACTCTGACGCGGTTCTGTCTGGATTACACGGGTATCAGCCAGGCCGAGGTCAATGCGGGGGTGAGCTACCTCGAAGCCAGCACTGCGCTGACCAATTTCGTCGCTCAGCTCGACACGTTGCCCGGCGGGTGGTGTTGGGGAAGTTGGGGGGTGTCCGACCTCAAGCTGCTGGAGCAGAACGCAACACGCAGCGGCATCGCCAATCCGCTGCCGGCTGATCGCTATTTCGATCTGAAGGCCACATTTCAGGCCATGCGTGGGGAGCGAGGCGGAACCGGCCAGACGGATGCCCTGAAGCGTCTGGGTGTTGTGCAGCGGGCGAGAGCCCATCGAGCGCCAGGCGATGCGCTAAACCTGGCCGCCCTGTGCCGCGTGATGCGTCGCTACGCCATTGCCCAGGCTGCTGCAGCCGAGCATCTGGGCCTCGAAGCTGCGCAGGCCTGGATGCGCGAGGACAATCCCGATCTGGCTGGTCGGCGCCCGGCGGTCATGCTGCAAAACGACGACCAACTGGCTAAGGTGCTTGAGTTGCTCCAGAGCCTGGCGATCGGCGGGCCGGCTATGGAGCAGCCACCATGCAACTACTGAAAGCCTTCTGGTTTGGGGCCGGCCTCTCGCTGGGCTCTCTACCCACCCATTGCTGATGGGCTACATCGCGATTGCCTCGACGGCGATCCCCATCCGGTACGCGCCGGATCTGGTCGGTAAGTTCTACGCGGTCACCTTGGTGCTGGCCGTCCTGAGCTCTGCGCTACTGACCGTGACAGCCTGGTGGCGATCTATTTATCGCAAGCGCTCGGCGGGGTTGCTGACGACGATCCTGACCGGCGTAGCCGCCTATCTGGTGGCTGAGGCTATTGGCAATGGCCACTTCGGAACAGCCTGGCTCGCCCTAGTGCTGATTTTCGTAGTGCTGTACGCCGGCATCGGCAGCACCCGAGAACTGGTGCGTGAGCTGAAGCCAAGCTCGACCCAAATGGAGGGGAGGGGCTTCTGATGTCGTTTCTGATCACGGCGACAGATCTGCCCGGGGCGAACCTGGTCGCTAACGTGCGCCTGTTGGCCGGTCGAGGTTGGCTATCGCTGGTGCGCGCAGCGTTGGCCGATTTGAGCGATCTGAAAATTATGGCTGTCCGCGAGGACGCTGGCGCCTTGGTCATCGACACGACCAGTGGCAGCGACGCCCAGCGCATGCGCCTGGCCGAGATTCGCGAGGCGTCGCTGCATGTCTGCGAGCTGTGCGGCCTACCCGGCGAGCTGGTCTTCGAGGGATTGATGGACGGCCGCCCGGCCGGCTGGCACCGCACCCGCTGCCCAGCACATCGAGATTGGCGTACCTGCCCGCCGTTTCCGCTTGGGCAGGCGAGAGGCCTGCTCGACAGGGAGACCGAAGCGGCAGCCCGCCGCTTCCTGAGCCCGATCGCAGACCGCTACGACATCGCGGGAGCGCTGCTGTACGGCAGCCGCGCACGCGGCACCCATCGACCCGATAGTGATGCTGACCTAGCCGTGATCCTGCGTGGCGAGCATCAACACTTCCTGTCCGCCAAGCTGGCCATGGCCGATGTCGCCTTCGATGTCCTGCTCGAAACCGGCATCCTCATCTCGCCGTTGCCGATCTGGCTCGACGAATGGAAGCATCCGGAGAACTACTCGAATCCCGCCTTGCTGCACACCATCGCAGCGGAAGGCATTCCGGTGCAGACCGAGCAGGGCAACGGAGGCACGCCATGACGGTTTCCGAACTGATCGAGCTGCTGCAACGCCTTTCGCCCGACCTTGACGTGATGGTCGAGGGATACGAGACGGGCTTCGATTCGATCCACGCGCTGGAGATCCGCGTGGTTGAGCGGAACGAGGCAGCTGATGATTGGGACGGCGAATTCGACGAGTCGCACGGCGCTGGCCGGCAGGCACTGCTGATCCTGGGGCGTCGCGGGCACCGGAGGGACTGAGATCATGATCCTATTTCTCGACTTCGACGGCGTGCTCCACCCACTGTTCACCCTTCCGGAATTGTCTCCGGAGGAATCCCGCCCGTTTTGTTACCTGCCGCGGTTCGCGGCGGTACTGCACGACTACCCACACGTCGAGGTTGTGATCAGCAGTACCTGGGGCTCAAGCGCGACCTCGAGCAGTTGCGTGAGCCGTTCCCGCATGACCTGCGTCTACGGGTGATTGGCGCAACGCTGCACCTTTTCGACGACGAGCGATTCGGAGCCCGGCAGCGCGAAGCGCTGCACTGGTTGGTACTTCATCGGCCAGGCTCTCCCTGGATTGCCCTGGACGACCTGACCACCTGCTGGCCTGAAGTAGGGCGCCTCGTCTGGTGCGATGACGGTTTTCGCGAGCGTGAGGAAGCCGAGCTGCGTCGCCTGCTGGACGAGCTGCTTGCAGGCCCAATGGCACAACAGGAGTGAGCTGGATGCGTACCTATGAATCGCTTTTTGGCTGGGCTGATCACGATCTCATCGGCCACCCCGCCCGGGAAATCCTCGGCCTGGCCGAGCGACACGGCAGGCCACATGCATCGACCGGGATGCCGCTGGAGATCCCTGTCCCCTTCGAGCTGCCGGATCTAAACAAGCTGGTCGATCGGCCGGATGCATACATGTCCGCCGTGCAGTTGGAGGAGGCTATCCGTGTGCTGTACGGCGCCGTCGACTATCACTGGTTCCCGCATCGCCAGATTTTTGCCACGACCAGGCCGTTTGAGGTGCTTCCGGCCTGGGCCACTCCAGAGCATGGGCTCGTGATCGATCCGAACTGGCTGCCGTTCCAGCGCGAGGCGCTCGAAGTGGTGCAGCGCTTCGTGGACGAACTGGCCAGCCGTGGCTTGGTTCGCTATGTCGCCCGCGAGGTGGGCAGCCTGAAAGCATGAGGTAAGCTCGATGCGGATTCACCCCCTCTCTGACCTGCACAACGAATTCGCTCCCTTCACGCCGGAGGTGACGGACGCTGATGTCGTGATCCTAGCGGGCGATATCGACCTCGGCGTGCGGGGTATCGAGTGGGTCAGGCAGGCATTCGACTGCCCGGTGCTGTACGTGCCGGGCAACCATGAGTTCTATCGTGGTCACCTTGGCAAGGCGTTGCAGGCGATGCGGGCTGCCGGTGACGAGCGTGTGCACGTCCTGGACCGGGATGAAGTCGTAATCGGCGGCGTGCGTTTTCTCGGCGCGACGATGTGGACCGACTTCGCCGCCACCGGCATCCCGCCTCTGGCTGCGCTGAACGCGCAGCAGGCGCTGAGCGATTTTCGCCAGATCCGCACGGACAACTACCGCCGCATCCGGCCGGCGGATCTGATCGAGCTGGCGGAAAAGACCCGCAACTGGCTGCGCAGCAAGCTCGCCGAGCCCAATGACGGGCCGACCGTGGTGATCACCCACCACGCCCCAACGCTGCGCTCCCTGGAGGAAAGCCCACACGCCGGCGGCCTGTTGGATGCGGCGTTCGCGAACGCCTGGGAGGACCTGATGGGGGCTGACCGTGTGGTTCTGTGGGTGCATGGTCACATGCATACCTCGGTCGACTTCGAGGTGGCCGGGACGCGGGTCATTGCCAATCAGCGGGGCTATCCAGGGGAGGAATCTGGGTTCCAGCCATCCCTGGTCATCGACCTCGAGGCCCTGCTGCCAGCGGACGATGAGCAATTATTGTCGGGGGAATAATTGCCAATAATCGAAGCGAATACAGCCTAGTCATCCCGCATCGGCGGCGGCGCCATGCGTTGTCGGCGGCCACCTTTCGATGCACGCATGACGGCCCTGATCTTCTCGGCTTCGGCCTCCAGCTCTTCGGGTGAGGCGGCTCGAATCGCATCGATCAGCTCCAGCTGCCGCCTGCGCTTGGCTTCCAGGATGTCTTTCATGGCGCCCCTTCCACGACCACAACGAAATCGGTATTTATTTCAAACTTGGCCTGCCATGCATCATGTATACAGAGGGGGATCATGTATGCAAAGGGAGGGGCTGCGGAGCTGTTGGGGCTGGAGTCAACCACCGTGGCATCGCGATTGAAGCGAATGGGCATTTCGGTCGACTGATGCTCAATCTGCGACTGTGGAGGCGCGGAAGTGGCTGCTGGTTGGAGACGGACCGCGAGGAACAGGTAGCGACGTAGATCGGGGGCTTTGTTCATGCGCGACATGAACTGTCGCACGGCCATGCCATCTTGGGCGTTCGTTTGCCTCCCCAACCCAAGGAGCGTTCGGCATGCCTACCGTCAATTCTGATGCGCAACCATCCGCCAATGCGGACAAGGTTCGCACCGTCTTTGCGAGTTTCGATTTTTCCAGGCAACCCGCCCCCACACCCCTCGACCAAGTCCTGCACGAGCTGCTGGCGCCTTACCTCGCCAACGAGCCGGGACCGGATGCGTCTGGCTGCCTGGCCCTGCTGCCGGTGCAGACCGGCTTGGGCAAGACCCACAGCAGTCTGGGCCTGTTGATCGAGCAGATGCTGGCGCAGGTGCAGCGGCGTATCGAGGATCCCTCCGCATCTGTGTGGCGGCTGATCTACATCACCGACTCGATCGACAACACGCGGCATGCCCGCGACAAGCTGCTCGAGCTGATCGACGCTCAGACTGTCGACGGCCAGCTCCGCTTCAGCACCGAGCAGCGCGCTTGGCTTAAGGCGCAGGTGCTCTACCTGCCGAGCCAGGCCAACCAGCTGGAGAGCTGCAGCGACGAGCTGGTGCATGAGCTGGTCGAGCGTTTTGCTGGCGCAGACCGTAAGCTGCTGGCGCAGTGGGCGGAGTTCCGCCGACTCTCCCTCATGGCCAGGGAACGCCGCGAGCTGGCGAGTGCCTTGCGCGACAATCTGCAGGAACGGGCGCAGGCGATTCACAAGACCCTGCTCAAGGAGATCCAGACCTGCCTGCTCGAACGTCAGAGGCGTGGCGAGCCGCTGACCTCATCGCGGGAGCAGACACTGCTCGACCAGTTCCTGCCCGCCGAGCGGCTGCGCCGCGGCGAGGCGCATGTGCTGTTCATGACCACCAGCAAGTACCTGCACGGCTGCGACCATGCGCTGGGCAAGTACCAGCCGCTGCTGGACCTGCAGGGCCAGTTGCTGCTGATCGACGAGATCGACCGCCAGAGTGGCGAGATCCTCAAGCTGCTGGTGCGGCGCAAGGCGGTGGACCTGATCGAGGTGATGCGTACCCTGCATGCCAACCTCGGCGTCCACCACCTGGACAACGGCCCGCTGTATCGCGACATCGCCCGCCGTTTCGACGAGCTGGCCGCCGATCTGCGCACATTTGCCGAAGAATGGCATCTCGACTGCGCCTACGATGTGGAAAATCTCGAGGAGCTCCAGGGCCCGCTGAGCCTGTTCTCCGACCGCAGCTACACCCACGTGCATTCGCTGAAGCATGCTTTCAGCCGGCTGCAGCATGACGAGGAGCGCCAGAAGAACCTGATCCAGGTCCTTGAGCGGGCAGATGGCGAGCTGTTGCCCCTGGACGAGGATGCCTTCAGCCGCTTCCTCAATGGTGCCGACCAGTTGTTCCAGCGCTTCATCCGCCTGATGGAAGTGGCGGTCTATCAGCGCCAGGCCAATGCGCGACACAGTGAGGCGGAGGGTGCCCGCGAGCGTTATTTGGATTCGCAGCGCCAGCAGGTGATCGGCTCGATCCTCAGCCACTACAACCTGCGCGGGCTGATCGAGCCGGTGCGCGAGGCACTGGCCAGCCATGCGCTGAGCCCCACTCGACAGACGCAGGCGCGCGAGCAGCGCAGCTACCATGGGCGCGGCTTCAAGTTCATCGAGGTGCGCCGTCACGCCGACAGTCAGGACACGGTGGCCGCGCAGCTCAGCGGCCTGCGCTGCTCACCCAGCGGCTGGCTGGCCGAGCTGGTCGAGGGCGGGGCGGTGGTGCTCGGCATCAGTGCCACTGCCGAGGCGCAGACGGTGGTGCACAATTTCGACCTGCACTATCTGGCGCAGCGTCTCGGCAGCGCCTTGCGGCGAGTTGACGGAGCCCAGCGCCAGCGGCTGCACGAGCACTATCAGCAGCGGCGCGACTATGCCGACCGAGTCCGCTTGGAGGTGGCGTTCCACTCCGCCGACGAGGTGTGGCTGTACGACCAGCTGCTGCTCTGGCGCAGGGTGCGCAACCCAGGACTCGAGCTGGACCGATTGCTCGGCGGCGAAGAGGATTGCACCTACCAGCGCCAGCAGCTGAGCAAGCTGCTGCTGGCTCTGCAGCGCTTCGCTGCCAGTCCCGACAATCGCTACCTGCTGGTGCTGCGCAACAGCTTCCGCAGTCTACAGAACGACGAGCTGCGCGCCTTTGTGGAGGACTGCCTGCAGCGCTGGAGTCCGGCGCGGCGGGTGCGGGTATTCCACGAGGTGAATGCCGGTGCGCTGCGCGCCGATGTCTATGACCAGGTGCTGGAGGTGCTGCACCACACCCTGGACAAGGTGGTGGTGTTCAGCAGCTACAACACCATGGGCACCGGCAAGAATCCCGACTACCGGGTCGGCCAGCCGGCGGATCGCGAAACGCTGGTCTGGGTGGGCACGGGCGAGGCGGACTTCCGTGCTGCCGATATCGACGCACTCTACCTGGAGAAGCCTACCCACCTGCTGCCTGGCGACGAGACTGCGCCGGACAGCGAGCGGCTCATCCGCCTGCATTGCACCTTGGCTCTGCAGGAGCGCGATGAGCTGTCGGTACGCGAGGCGCGCCACTGGATCCGTCGGCTGCTGCGTAACGACACCCGGCAACTGCTTGGTGACTATTACCAGACCCGCGACTACCCGGCGGCGGTCTGGCGCATCGTCGAACAGGCTGTCGGCCGTACCGCACGCACCGCCTGCAAGCGCCGGCAGATCCTCCTGCTCGCCGACGCCGAACTGCGTGAGCTGCTCGCCGCCGACGATCGCGATCCGCGCCTGCTCTCCCATGAGTACCTGGCTCTGCGCGAGCGGGCCGGCACGCCGTCTACTCAGCAGCGCGCCGCGTTGCAGGAGCGCCGTTGCCTGAACCTCGCTGTGCGCCACACCGAGAATTCCCGCCAGTACATCCGCTCCCTGCTCAAGCACCTGTACCAGGGCGATGAAGCCACCATTGCCGCCTGGGAGGGGCTACGCCGTCAGGTGCTGACGCAGCCAGCTCTGGCCGCCGAGCCGGTCGAGCAGGCCTTGCTTTACCTGCAACTGCCGGGTGAGTCAGCTGAGGGCTACGCGTTCAGCGGCAATCCCGAGCATGCCGTCGCGGACCTGTGCTTCTTCTCCGGGCTCAAGCGGCCGCGGGAGGTCAGCGCCCGTGCCGCTGGGCTACCGGTACTGATGGCCAATCGCCAGGTGCGCGAGCACTTCATTGCCAACGACTTCGCCTGCCACTGGCCCGCCTCACCCTGGCTGCTCAATCCACTGGTGTTCCAGGCCATCTATCAGGGCGCGGTGGGTGAGCAGGCGGCCCGTGCTGTGCTGGAGGCGCAGGGTCTGCAGTGGCAGCCCCTGCCGGCCGAGCACTACGAGCGCTTCGATGCGCTGGTCGAGTACCGCGGCCAGCGGGTATTGCTCGACGTCAAGCACTGGCGTGGCGCACAGGACAGCGAAGCGCAGGAGCTGGAAGCCTGGACGGCGAAGATCCGCCGTGTCGGCGCAGCGCTGGGCGTGCGCAAGGTGATCTACCTGCGGGTGCTGGGCCCGGCCGGACAGTCGGTGCGCTTCTGCGACGAGCAGTTCCGCGGTTGCCCGCCCGAGCAGGCGACGGTGATGGACTGGCCGGCGCTGCTCGACGAGCGTACCGGACAGCTGTTGGAAGACAACCTGATCGAGTTTCTCACCTGGCTGGAGGCCAACGCATGAGCCGTATCGAAACCACCCTGATCGAGCGCTACACCCTCGACCGCGAGCGCATCGCCGAGCGCTTCTCCCTGTGGTGCATCGGTTACCGCGACTACGCTGGTCGCGAGCAGCGGGCCCGCATTGCTACGTTGGCGCGGGATATCTATGCCAGTGGCCCGGTGCTGGCGCTGCATCGCTATGGCGGGGAGAAGGCCTGCTATGTGCTGACGCCCAGGGGCGAGTCGTTGAGCCTGGCCGATCCTCGGCTGACCTGCTCGGAGCGCGATATCGTGCAGGAGCAGCATGGCTGGCTGCTGGCCTGCCTGCTGATCAAGGCCCTGCCCAGCCAGTTGCCGGAACTGGCTTTGCAGGAGGCGAGCCGCTTCGAGGCCGAGGGCCTGTATTACCTGGTCAGGCAACGCAAGCTGCAGCGCAGCGAGAGTCCGCAACTGGTGGCTGTGGAGGTGGCCATGCAGCCGCAGAAGCTCGACATGGGCAGGCAGCAGCTGAAGATCGCCGTGCAGACCTTCACGCCATTGTCTGCACTCCTGAACCAGGACGGCGAGCTACCCGCGCGTCTGCGTCGCAAGCCGCGCTATCGGCTCGATCGCTACAGTCAGCTATTGCACAAGTCGCTGGAGGGGGACTACCTCAAGTGCAGCCTTCCGCGTCAATCGCGCCAGCGAATAGCTATGCTTGACCTCGGCAAACAGAGCCTCAGCGACTACCAGTGCTGCAAGCTCGGCATCTTCGCGCTGTTCCTTGAGGATCTGCAGCGTGCCTACGCCGGGGCACTGAGCCTGGAGCTGCAACAGATCCAGGTCGACGAGCGTTACCAGCCGACTCCAGCCGTTCTCAAGCGCGAGTACGCGAAGATCGATGAGATCCTCCGCGACTGGCCGCTGTACATCATCGACACGCTCGGTACGCCGGATACCGTCGCAGCCCTGCGTGAAGCGCTGCAGGTACGTGGCTTCGCGCTGCAGCAGGTGGATACACCGAAGCCTGGCGCTTGCCACCTGCTGATCGTGCCGCCGGCCGAGCGCTTCGAGGCGGAGCCCGAGCGCGATCCCTACCGGCAGATCAAGCGCACCCATGCCGATGCGGTGATCCAGGCCTGCACTGTCGAGAAGCTGTTGCCGGAGGGACAGGACGAAGTCTCGCCCCATGTGCTGGACGTGCTGCTCAAGGAGCTGCTGTTCAAGCTTGAGCTGCAGCAGGGACGGCAGCTGCTGGACGGCTATCCGATCCCGCCGGATGCGCTGTTCGTCCTGCCCTGGCGGCTGCGTCGCGAGGAGGACGAAGAGGAAGAGCAGGACGAGGGACAGGAGCGGCCGGCCGCCAACCTGTTCCTGACCCTTGAACAGCGTGACGGTCGGTTGCATGTGGAGCGGCTGGAGCCGGAGGCCTGTCTGGCGCGTGTGGATGCCCTGGATACCTCGCTGCTCAGGCGTCTGCGCTCACCCTACTGGGCGCAGGCCAACATCCCGCTGGTCTACTGGCCCAGCACCGGCGACGTGCTGGCCTTCATCGACAGCGAGGCGGTCGCCCTGGCCGATTTCCGTGGCATCGGCGAGACCCTGCGGGCGTTGGCGCAGGGGCGCAGTCAGCGCATCCCGACAGAGCTGCTCAGAGCGTTTCGCGCAGCCAACCCGGTACTCGACCAGGCGGGCGTGGTTCTCGACGCACTGCTGTCTCAGGATTACGACAGCTACGGTTATGCCGAGCTGCAGAAGATACCCGCCAAGGGCTCGGGAAAACTGTTGTTCGCCTGGCTGGAGGATGCGCTTGGCGCGCCGCTCAAGGCTGTTGGTCTGCAGGGACAGGACGGCCCCCTGGAGCGAGTGACTGGTCTGAACTTGGATAACGGCGGGCGCCTGTACTTCGCCGGCAGCGTCGGTTCGCCACAGCGCCGACAGGAGAACTTCAGCCACCTCTACCACCTGTACGGCACGCACGAGACGGTTCCCGAGGAGATCCTGCGCCTGATGCAACCGCTGCACATCAGGCACAAGGGGCTGACTGTCTATCCTCTGCCGTTTAAGTACCTGCGCGAGGTCGGTCAGGCACTCGAACTGCAGCAGGGCGAAGCCTGAGTGGGCGCGTCGGCATCTGGTGCCATGGCGTCGCGATACTGCCGGAGGCTGGTTTCCAATTGGCTCAGCAACTCCTGGCGCAGCGCTTGCGGCTCATGCACAACGATCTTGCCGGTGTGCGACAACAGCCACCAACGCAGTTGCCAGCTGTCTTGCAGGGTAGCGCTCAGTCGGTAGCCGTCGCCGTCGATCTCAAGGCGCATGTCGTCGGCCAGCGGGGTTTCTCGCAGCTGGCGCGCCAGCTCCTCGCTGATCCAGGCCTGCAGCTTCATCATGCCCGCCCCCGGGCTTGTGAACTGCAGGGCGCCGCTGGCGATGTATTCGTCCAGGCTGAAGTCGTCCGGCCGGCGGCATGGCACATCGAGCAGATCAACCTGCTGGAAGCGGTGCGCCGCGTACAGCCGCACGTCCTCGTAGGGTTCGGCGATGGCGGCCAGGTAGGTGATGTTGCCGCGCTGGATCAGCGCCAGCGGATTGAGCCTCAGCTCAGTTACCTTGTTGCGGTGAGCGGCGAAGTAGCTGCAGTCCAGCTGACGATCCTCGAGCAGCGCCTGCTGGATGCGCTCGAGCAGCTCGCCGTTTATCTCGGGCGCTAGTAGCGCCAGCTCTGGCGGCACGCTGGCGATCTTGTCGATCCAGCGCGCCGCCGGCACCTGGTCGCCGAGCGCCAGCAGTTTCTGGTGAGCCTGGGCGAAGCGCGGCTCCAGGCTCTTGAGCAGGTAGGCGGGCAACAGTGGGCGCAGGCTGTCCTCGACCAGACGCAAGGTCAGCGCTTCGCTGAGCGTCAGGCCGGGCAGCTCGGCGGTAGCGCCTGGTGTCCAGTACCAGCCATAGGGGGCGCTCTTGTCGTTGCATTGCAGCGGAAACAGATTCGACAGTTCGATCAAGTCGCGCTCGATGGTGCGCTTGCTGACCGTGAAGCCGGCGTCGTCGAGCAGTTTGACCAGATCCTGCGCGGTGATGCCCGGCGGGCGTGCCGGCAGGCTGCGCAGCAGCTCCCACTGGCGGCTGATGGTGTTGCGGGTGGCGGTAGCGGACATGGTTCTTCCTTGAGTTGGGGGCTTCAGTTGCTGGTGCTGACCGGCAGGTGCGGGCCGACGTAGGCGATCACCACCTGGCCGTCGATGATATCGAAATACACGCGCATGCCTTCCAGCCCGGTCTGGTTGCTGACCCGCAGATGGCGCACGAACAGCCGCTTCTCACCCCGCCAGGTGAACTCGCGCAGGGCGCGCAGACGGGCGTCGCTGAGGGTGGTCTCCGACTCCTTGGCGCAGTAGGCCTTGCTGCCGAAGATGCCGCGCGCCTGGGTATCCGGAGTGCCGGAGTTGATCGCGTCCAGGTAGGGGAACAGCAGCTTGTCGAGCAGATCGAACAGCCGCTCGGTGGCCGCGAACTGGCCCGGATACTCGGCTGCCGAGTCCCAGGCGCTGTCCAGCACCATTAGGCGCGAACCGGCAAGCTGGCTGAAATAGGCCAGTACCTCGCTGGGGCTGAGGCTGTCGCGGGCGCTGGCGACCCGGCGCAGCAGAGTGGTATCGACCGCAGGAGCCGCGACACGCGGGGGCAGGGCGCCGACCGCATCGGCCATGCGCTGCAGGCGATGCTGTTCGCCGCGGGCATCCTTCAGCTCTTCGCGCAGTTGTGCAGTCGCGTGGCGGGCGTCGTGCAGTTGCTGGCGCAGTTGCAGGATGACCTCGTTTTCATTGCCGGCCACAGTGATTGCTGTGCCGAGCGCTGACTCGGCAGCCTTTTGCTCGCGCTTCTCGCTCTTGCTCGTCGGAGTGGTCTGACGCTGCAGCTTCTCGATGCCCGCGTAGAAGCCCTCCCAGAGCGCGACATAGGGGCGTGTCTCGGCCAGCGAGCGGGTGAACCAGTCGCGGTTGGCGAGGATTTCCTGGCGAGCGGCCTCGGCCAGCTCGGCGATCTTCAGCAGGCCGGAGACCGATGGCGTCTGCCCCAGCGTCACGATCTGCGCGTGCATAGCCTGCAGGCGGTCGAGACGCTGCTGGCTGGCGGCGAGCAGTCCGGGGATGTCGATGCACTCGGCTTCCTGCTCGACCAGCGCGCGCAGGCGCTGCTGCAGGGCCGCGTGGTCGGCGATACGCTCGAACTGCAGTGGCCGGCCGATCAACTGCGCCGGCAGCGCGCCGGCCTCCAGCTTGATCTCCAGGGCGGCGCTGTAGCGCACGAAGGCCTCGCGCAACTGGGCGTAGCGCGGCCCGGCGTCCTTGGCGCAGAAGTGCTGGTAGAGGCTGGCGAAGGTGCGCGGCAGGCTGCCGTGCTGGACCAGACGGGCCTCCAGCTGGCGCACCTGATCCAGCGCCGTGCGCGGGCCTTCGCTCCGGTTGCCGGCGTCGGCGCACAGCAGATAGGCCAGGGTGTCGCGGGCCACCTGCGCGTCCATCTGCTCCCAGACCGGGCGTGCCGGGGCGAACGTCTCGCCGTTCAGGCCGAAGAAATGGAAGGGCTGCGCGCCGCACTCCCTGAACGGCGAGGCATGGATGGCCAGCAGGGCGGCCAGGCGCGGCGGCAGGCCATACAGCAGCAGGCTGGCAGCCAGAATGGCGCGGGAGCGGTCGGCTCCCGACCAGGCGCCGGCCTGCAGGCGTTCGCGCAGCAGGCCCAGCTGCAGGAGGGGCTCGACCAGATGTGGCTGATAGGCGCCCTGGTCATGCAGCCAGGCCATGCACGGCCAGTGTGCCTCGATACGCCCGGCCAGCTCGACGGCGGTGCTGTCGCGGCATTGGCTTGCCAGCTCGCCATGCGCCTCGCCGAGCAGGCTGCGCAACTGGCCGGCCAGACGGCGTGCCGGATCGGCCTGTTCGCGATCAGCGGGTGGCAGTTGTCGCAGCAGACGCTCCCCCAGGCGTGGATTGCCGAGCAGCATCGACAGCACCACCGCCGGGCTTGAGCGCTGGGCGTTGCGGGCAAAGGCGGCGGTTTCCGGGGAGCGCACCTTGAGCAGCAAATCCATAACCCGGGTCACCTGGCGCTGGCTGCCGTACCAGTGATTCCAGACGATGGCTGCGCTGCCGGGATTGCGCAGGCACAGCGGCAGCTCCAGCAGGTCGCCGAAGCCGCAGCCGATGCTGCCGTTGGCGAAGTCGCTGGCGATCCACTGCTGCAGGGTCTTCCGGTCGGTAGCGGACATGGGGCGCGAACTGGCGGCATCCGGCAGCGCGGCGCTGTCCTGCAATACCCCGGAAGGAGCGAGGTCGGTCAGGAACCTGTGCCAAGCGTACGTCTGCAGATCATCGTCCAGGGTGCTCGGGGGGAGTGCGGTCACTGCGTTGTTCATGGGGGACTCCTGTCTCAGGCCGTGGCAAAGGTGGGGACGCTGGCAGGGTATCGGGTGGCAGCGACAGCTTGTGTCGCGAGGCGTTGTGATGGGGGCGGGAGTCGGGCGCGACGCAGGCTGTCGCGTAGGGCGAGCATACTGATCATCCCTATCCTTCATGGAGAGATCAGTCATGCCCAGATCCGAAAGGACGCGCGCCTGCATGTCACCCCGCTCACCCGACGCCATCCTCGGCTGCCTGCTCGTCGGCGCCGTAGGCGATGCCCTTGGCGCGCCGGTCGAGTTCCTCACCTGGGCGCAGATCCGCCAGCAGTTCGGCGAGTGCGGCATCGTCGACTTCGTGCCGGCCTACGGTCAGCTCGGGGCCATCACCGACGACACCCAGATGATGCTGTTCACCGCCGAGGGCCTGCTGCGCGCCCATGTGCGTGGCGCCTTGAAGGGCATCTGCCATCCGCCGAGCGTGATCCACCATGCGCTGCTGCGCTGGCTGCTGACCCAGGGCGAGCGTGCGGCGACCGAAGTGGGGGAGGATGGCTGGCTGTTTGCCGAGCGCCGCTTGTGGTCGCGCCGCGCGCCCGGCAATACCTGCCTGTCCGCCCTGCGCGCCAGCCGCCACTTCGGCGAACTGGCTGACAACGACAGCAAGGGCTGCGGCGGCGTGATGCGTGTGGCCCCCTGTGCCTTCTTCCCCGATGCCTTTGCCAATGCTGCCGAATCGGCGCACCTGACTCATGGCCACCCCACCGGTTACCAGGCTGCCGGCCTGTTCGCGGACATCCTCGCGCGGATCTGGGAAGAACGCCTGCCGCTGGCTGAGGCCGCCCGCGCCAGCCTCACTGCCCACGGCAACAAATCCGGCATGGAGGAAACCCGCCAGATCGTCGAGCAGGTGCTCAGGCTGCACGAGGAAGGCCTGCAGCCGACACCACGGCGCATCGAGCAGCTCGGCGGCGGCTGGGTTGCTGAGGAAGCGCTGGCCATCGGCCTGTGGTGCGCACTGGCGGCGGACAGTCTGGAGCAGGGCATCGTCTGGGCGGTCAACCACAGCGGCGACAGCGACAGCACCGGGCTGATCGCCGGGCACTTCCTTGGCCTGATCCATGGCCCCGACGCCATTCCCAGCCGCTGGCTGGACAAGTTGGAACTGCGCGATGTGATCGAGCAAGTGGCGCGGGATATCGGCGAAGTGCCCGAGCGTTACCAGGGCGGCGGGAGTGACATGGAGCGTGCCATCTGGGCGCGTTATCCGGGGGGGTGAGGAAGAGACGCATACCCCGTCATGTGGGGTATGCGTCAACCAGGCTCAGGCTTTGGCGACCGGCGCAACCTGCTCCAGCAGGTTGGCGATTTCTTCCAGCTCCCGTTTCGAGGCGCAGCGCCTGCCGTTGTGCCTGAGTTCCTCGGCCAGCATCTGCAGGGCTTGCGGGTTTTCGATCAGGTACTCGACCCGCTCCAGGGGCGTCATTCCCTGGGAGTTGCGCTGCCAGGCAAGCTCGGGCGCCAGCTGTAGCAGACGCCTGGTCGCATGCAGGTTCCCGGTCCAGGCTGCGGTATGCAGTGGCGACTGGCCGTCGTCGGTGAGCTTGTCCAGGCAGCACGGATGATCGAGCAGGGCATCGACGCAGCTGTCCACACGAGACTTGATCGCCGAGTGCAGGGCGGTCATACCTTGCCAGTCCTGCATTTCCGGGTCGGCTCCAGCCTGCAGCATGATCGTGACCAGCTCGGTATCCCCGGCCTCGGTCATCAGCATCAGTGGGGTCTGCTTCTTGAAATCGGCAATGTTCAGCTGTTTTGGTGCTTGCTGTGCCAGCAGGCCGAAGAATTGCCTCCAGTGCTCCAGCATGGCCGCGAAGTTCTGTTGCTCTCCCTCCAACATGGCAGCCGGAAGCTTGTGCAGTCCTTGCGCAAAGCTCGTGCGCATCTTGATCAGGAGCATCAATACCGAATTGCCGTCGACGTCGGGCAGGCTCGACTTCAGCAGCTGGCGATTGGCCTTGATCCAGGCCAGCAAGCCGTCCTGATCGCCGGTAAAGAACAGCGGCAGCAGTTCACCGTACATCTTTCGGCCTACGTCGCTCGCGTGCCGCTTCTGGTGTGGGACTCCTGGATAGGGCTTGTACAGGGTGTCCCAGAAGTATTCGGAAGCCCAACGAGCCGTTTCCTCAATGCTGGGTATTTCCTCGCACTCAGCCATCATGCCGCCAGCCAGCATCTCCCTGTAGTACTTCTCGTGGTTGTTCACGATCAGCTTCTGATTGGCGACCTCCACAGCAAAACCGTCCCGAGCCACTTCTCCGCGCAGTGAGCCGTAGCAGCGCTTGCGCCCCGCTTCCAAAGCTTCCTTGAACAGTTTGCCGGCACCCTCGAAGTCATTGCAGGCCAGCAGGTGCTTGGCCTTGTATTGCAGAATGGCGGCCTCCCACAGCTCGTAGGCGGGGTTGGACTCTGCTTCCTCGAGCAGCTTCTGTACACGGTCGCGGGCATCCTTGGGCCTGTTGCTGCGCTCATTGTTCAGGTAGTCATCCAGCTCGAAGAGCGTGGCTTGCAGGATTTCCGAAGGAGTAGCTGCCAGCTCGCGCAGGCGCTGGATGGCAGCCTGACTGACCTTGGGGCCAAGATCCGTCCGTTGGGCAATCTGGTTGACTACCCCGTAGCGGCTTTCCCCCTGCAGTGTCCGCCAGGGCGATGCGGTTTTCAGGCGCTCGGCCAGCCCCAGCTCCGCCTTGAACTCCTCGGTAGTCGCTTTCATTCGTTCGATATTGCGCTGGATGATCGGGGCGGCCGATTCAGCGTCCAGCCCGACATGATCTTCAAGGGCTATGCCGGGTTGTATTTCGGCGAAGCGACGGGTCAACAGCTCGGCCAGCGCGGAATTCGCGGCTTTCCGCTGAGAGGGCAAAATCGAAAGGTACAACCCCTGCGCGTCCCATGGCGGCAGATGCTCCTCGAACCAGGCATTCTCTGCCGCCTCGCCCTGATCCCTGCAATTGCTCCAAGCTCCAATAGTCATGTTGTAGGCAAACTTGTAGATGGAAAACAGTTGCAGCAGCTTGTTCTGCCGGGCATCGGCACATTGCGAATCAACGCCCGGGCACAGGAACTTGAGAAGGCGGGTATAACCATCCTGTACCATGCGGGCAAACAGCAGGCGCTGGCGGATGGTGTGAGGCGAGGGGACAGCGTAACGCCTGGCCAGACACGCCACGAAAGCAGCCTTTTCGTCGTCATCCACACAGCCATCCAGAATCGCCTCAAGGCGGCCTGGCTGGGTCATCGGGATTTCCAGACGCAGTTGGTCGGCAGTCAGTTGCTTGCGCGTCACGAAGCCCAGGGCATCGGTGAATTGCTCGGCAGGCGAGCGGCTGCTGTCGAGAACGAACGCACCTTTGAAGTCCAGCACCGTGTTGTCCGAGAAGTACTTGCGGAAGGTGTCGGGGCGGATAGTGGTGTCCTTGCGCCAGTTGTACAACGAGCGCCGCAGGCCATCATGTCCACCGTCTGTGGACTCGCTGCGCACGTCGGCAAACTCCTCCAGCGGCATCCCCAACAGGTCCAGCAGCCAGTCCACCACCTGGGCCACCGGTAGATACAGGCTGGGCTTGCCGTCCACCTCGCGGGGCTCGGGCAGATACCAGAAGCGCCCGCCCGGCATGCCCTTGTCCACTGCTTCCTCGAGGTTCCAGAATGCCGCCCGGCGCGCCAGCCCGGGCATGTAGAAATAGCCCAGCAGCATCCAGATGATCTGTCGCTCATCGGCAGCGAAGGTCCAGGTGTTCAGCTCGAGATACTTGTAGGAATTCCCGAACTCGGTAAGGTTGTCGATGGCGTCAACGCGAGCCCGAGGATCCATATCCAGGGCATCGAAGATGGCATGCAGGACTTCCTCGCCCATGGCCTTGTGGGCTTCCAGGCTGTCCTGCCCGGTCGCGAACTTGTTCTTTTTGGTGGTCGGATAGCCTGGGCAGCCGAGACTCTGATGAATCTCCAGCAGGATGGCTTCTGTCAGTGGTAGGGTGCTCATGGCGCCTGTCCTTGGTGTTGTTGAAGGTGCGTTAATCCTTGCAAAGCCCGGTCACCTTACCACTGAAAAATCCCGTACCCCCCCCTCGCAGGCCAGCGATGGAGGAGGGGGTACGCGGTTCTTCATACAGGGCAATCCGGCCCCCTGACACCCTGCGCGGACCCCAATCCATGGAGTCCGCGTCATGCACAACCCCACCCCGCTGGTCCTCAACTGGCACCTCACCGAAGCCTGCAACTACCGTTGCCAGTACTGCTACGCCACCTGGAACGACTCCGCCTGCCCGCGCGAGCTGATCCACGACCCCGAACGAAGCGCGGCGCTGTTGAGCGAGCTGTACCGATTCTTCCGGCCGGGCAACCGTGCCAACCCGCTGGCCAGCCGAATGTCCTGGAGTTCCGTCCGCCTCAACCTGGCCGGCGGCGAGCCCTTGCTGCATGCCAATAAGCTGCCAGCCATCGCCAGCCAGGCCCGGGCACTCGGCTTTGAAGTCTCGATGATCAGCAACGGCTCTCGCCTGACCCGGGAGCTGCTGGACCGACTGGCGCCGCAGTTGACCTGGCTGGGCATCAGCATCGATTCGGCCAGCCCAGAGACCAACCGCACCATCGGCCGAATCGACCGTCGTGGCCGGCTGCTCGACCTGGATGATCTGGCGGCCGGCCTGGCCCTGGTTCGCCAGACAAACCCCGGCCTGCACCTCAAGCTCAACACCGTGGTCAACCAGTTCAACCACGCTGAAGACCTCAGCGCCCTGATCCGACGTTTCGCCCCCGAGAAGTGGAAAGTCCTGCGCATGCTGCCGGTGGTGAACCAGCATCTGACCGTCAGCGACGAGCAGTTCGCCGCCTTCGTCGCCCGTCACCGCACCTTCGCCAACATCCTCTGTGCTGAAGACAACCAGGACATGCGCGAGTCCTACCTGATGGTCGATCCCCATGGGCGTTTCTTCCAGAACAGCCCGCTGATCGCCGGGCAGGGCTATGCCTACAGCCGACCGATCCTCGAGGCTGGCGCCGAGGCAGCCTTCGCCCAGATGGCCTTCGCCCCCGAGCGCTTCAACGCGCGCTACAGCCCGGCTGTGGCAGGAGAGGGCGCATGAAGTACTGCTCGAACAAGGAGATCGACCAACTGATCCGCCAACTGGTCCGGCAAGGCTGGCGCTTCCATCGTGGCAGCAAGCATGGCCGCCTGACCCACCCAAGCGGTCGACCGACGCTGACCGTGGCCAAGTCCCCCAGCGACTGCCGCAGCCTGCAGAACTTCCGCCGCGACCTGCGCAGTGCCGAGAGCGTCCAGGTTGGGAACATGTTCCCAGGCCCGGACGCGACACAAACTGTCGCGCTCGTCGGGCAATATCACATCAGGACAAGACGTGCCCCTTAATGGTTCACTTCCCCGTTCCGCTAAGTGAATACTGAGGCGATAATGCCAGCCTTTGGGCATCAGTCGGGGCGGCTCTAGTCCGCGGTTCCAGGCCTGTGAAAGTAGATATCGAGACGCAATGACCAGCCAGCAGTCACTGATCAAGTTTGGCTTCAAGTTCGGCAAGAACGGCGCACATGCCGCTCGTACCATGATGTTTGCCGAATTGAAGGAGCTGTTCGCCTACACGCCGGTGGACGCTGGCCGCGACCAGTACCGCGAGCAGATTGTCGACTTCAACCGCCTCGACAAGCCGACCAGCAATGCCCGCGTGCTGACCTACGGTCACCTGCTCGACCTCTACGGCATGAGCCCCGAGGTTCCGCTGTTCCGCGTCTTCCGCACCCTCTGGGAGCAGGACAGCGCCGCCCGCCCGGTGCTGGCGCTGCAGCTGGCCATGGCGCGCGACCCCATCCTGCGCCTGTCGGTGGCGACCATCCTCGAACGCCAGCCGGGTCAGCCGCTGACCCGTGAGGAAACCGAAGCCGCACTGGCCGCACCCGATCCACAGCGCTTCAAGGTGACCACCCTCAAGTCCGCCGCCCAATGCGTCAACGGCAGCTGGACCCAGGCTGGCTACCTCAAGGGGCGTGTGAAGAAGCACCGCGACCAGCCGGTCATCACTGCCAGCAATGTCGCCTTCGCCCTGTTCCAGGGCTACCTGCACGGCATGAGTGGCCAGCGCTTGTTCGCCAGCGAATGGTGCAAGCTGCTCGACTGCCGTCTGGAGCGCCTGCTCGAACTGGCGCGCACAGCCTCCCAGCGCGGACTGATTACCTTCAAGCATTCCAGCGAAGTCATCGAAGTCGACTTCCCCGACTTCCTCACGGACGAAGAGAGAGCCTGGCTCAATGAGTAACCGCCTCGACAAGCTGATCAACAACTACACCAGCCACATCAGCATCCCCTGGCAGCACGGCCTGGCCAACGCCCAGCGCGTCCTGTTCGCTGTCTACCACAAGGAGGACGAACTCAAGCTGCGCGCCCGCCTGGAAGACTTCCGCGTCGCCGCCGAGGCGGCCGGGCACGTCTGGCTGCCGCTCGACATCACCCACGCCTTCCCCGAGTGGATGGCCGGGCAGAAATACCGCGACGACTACTTCGAAGACCCGGAGCTGCTCGCCAGCAAATACAAGCGCTTCGCCCAGGATCTGCTCGAACGCCTGCAACAGCAGATCGCCGCCCAACAGGTGGACGAGCACAGCGTCGTCGCTCTGATCGGCTGCGGCACGCTGTTCGGCTTCACCTCCGTGGCCGGCTTCGTCGAGGCGCTGGCACCCCACGTGCCCGGTCGCCTGCTGGTGTTCTTCCCCGGCGAACATATCGAGAACACCTACCGCTTGCTCGATGCTCGTGACGGCTGGGGCTACCACGCCACGCCGCTGACCTCCGACAACTAGCTGCCGCATTGTCGGCACGGACATCCGCTTTAAACGAATCAGGGAATAGACTCATGCTCAACCGCGACATCTACCAGCTCGACCCGTTGCAGAACCGCCTGGCCAACAACGGCGTCGCTGAAGTAAAGGACGACCTCTCGGTCCAGGCCCTCAATACCCTGCGCTACGAGCTGGAAACCTTCGTTTGCGATGGCGAATACGCCAAGGGCATGGACCTGATCCTCGGCAGCTACCTGCGCAACCTGACCACCGACCATGAGCAACCTGGCGTGTGGATCAGCGGCTTCTTCGGCTCCGGTAAATCGCACCTGGCCAAGATGCTGCGCACCCTGTGGGTCGACCAGCGGTTCCCCGACGGTGTCAGCGCCCGCCATATCGCCCGCCTGCCGGAAAGCGTCAGCGACCACCTCAAGGAACTCAGCAACCAGGCCCAGCGCTACGGCGGCCTGCATGCCGCGTCCGGCACCCTCGGTGCTGGCGCCAACAACAACGTGCGTCTGGCTCTGCTCGGCATCCTCTTCAAGTCCGCCGACCTGCCCGAGCAATACCACCTGGCGCGCTTCGTCCTCTGGCTCAAGCACAAGGGCTATCTCGACCTGGTGCGCCAGCGCGTGGAAGAGGAGGGCGAGAACTGGGAGCGCGAACTCGACGACCTGTTCGTCTCGCCGATCATCGCCCGCGCCCTGCTGGAGTCCGACCCGACCCTGGCCAGCGACGTGAAGGGCGTGCGAGTGCTGCTCAAGGAGCAGTTCCCCCAGGTCACCGACGTCACCAACGACCAGATGGTCAAGGCCATCTACGACGCCTTGCAGCGCGACGACAAATTCCCCCTCAGCCTGATCGTCCTCGACGAGGTCCAGCAGTACGTCGGCACCGACGCCGAGCGCGCCTACCTGGTCCAGGAAGTCGTGGAAACCTGCTGCAAGCACAAGGCCTTCGGCAACCGCCTGCTGTTCGTCTCCACCGGCCAGAACGCCCTGTCCGGCATGCCCAACCTGCAGCGTCTGATGGGCCGCTTCCAGGTCACCGTCATGCTCAAGGACACCGACGTCGAGTCGGTGATCCGCAAGGTCATCCTGCAGAAGAAGGAGTCCGCCCGCGCTGAGCTGCAGGCCGTACTGACCCGGCAGCTGGGTGAGATCTCCCGCCACCTGCGCGGCACCAAGGTCGAGTACCACCAGGACGACGAGAAGGTAATGCTCGCCGACTACCCGGTGCTGCCGGTGCGTCGGCGCTTCTGGGAGCGCGTGCTGCGCATCGTCGACACCACCGGCACCGTCTCCCAGCTGCGCAACCAGCTCAAGGTCATCCATGAAGCCGCCAAGGCCACCGCCGAGTACGAGCTCGGCCACGTCGTGCCCGGCGACTTCATCTACGGGCAGATCGCGCCCAACCTGCTGCAGACCGGGGTCATCTCCCGCGAAAGCTACGACACCATTGCCCACCTGTCCGCCGGCGATGCCGACCAGCAGCTGCAATCGCGCCTGCTGGCGCTGATCCTGCTGATCGGCAAGCTGCCCACCGACCCGGTGGCCGACTGCGGCGTGCGCGCCACCGCCGACATGCTCGCTGACCTGCTGGTCGAGGACCTCAACCACGGCAAGGATGAGTTGCGCGCCCGCGTGCCCAGGCAGCTCGAAGTCCTGGCCAAGGAAGGCCATGTCATGGCCATGCAGACCTCTGCCGGCGTCGAATACCGCCTGCAGACCCAGGAAAGCGCCCAGTGGTACGACACCTTCCGCCAGCAGGAGGCCGACCTGCGTGGCAACCTGCAGCGCGTCGACAACCAGCGCGTCGACCTGCTGCACGCCTTCATCAAGAAACAACTCGGCCAGGTGCGCCTGAGCCAGGGCGTCAGCAACGTCGCCCGGCCAATCACGCCCTGTTTCGACAGCGAATTGCCCAAGGACGCCGCCCAGAAGATCTACCTCTGGGTGCAGGACGGCTGGAGCACCAGCGAAGCCTCCTTCCACGCCGAGGCCCGTGGCGCCAACCCCGACCTGCCGACCATCTACCTGTTCATCCCGGCGCGTAACCGCTCCGAGCTGACCAACGCCATCATTGCCCAGAAAGCCGCCGACCTGACCCTCGAGCTGCGCGGCGTGCCGAGCACCGAAGCCGGCACCGACGCCCGCAAGGCCATGGAAACCCGCTTGCGCGATGCCGACAAACAGGTCGAGCTGCTGCTCAAGGAAATCTTCTCCGGCGTCCAGGTGCTCCAGGCCGGTGGCGCCGAAGCTCAGGGCAACAGCGTCGCCGCCTGCATCGAGAAGGCTGCACAGGCCTCCATGGTGCGCCTGTACCGTGAGTTCGACCTCGCCGACAACGTGCACTGGGGCAAGGTCTACGACCGCGCCCGCAAGGACGGCGGGCAGAACGCCCTCGAAGCCCTCGGCTACAATGGCGAGCCTGAAAAGCAACCGGTGTGCGCGGCCATCCTCAAGTTCATCGGCGCAGCCAAGAAGGGCAGCGAGATCCGCGACACCTTCAGCGCCGCGCCCTACGGCTGGCCGCAGGACGCCATCGACGGCGCTCTGTTCGCCCTGGTAGCTGCCGGCGTACTGCGTGCCAGTGACAGCGCCGACAAGCCGCTCGGTGCGCAGAGCCTCGACCGCCAGAAGCTCACCCAGACCACCTTCCGCCCGGAAACCATCACCATCCGCCCGGTGGATCTGATCAAGGTGCGTGGCCTGCTCAACGCCGTCGGCATCACTTGCCAGACCAACGAGGAGCAGCAGAAGCTCCCCGAGCTGATCAGTCTCGCCCGTACCCTGCACAACGCCGCCGGCGGAGATGCCCCGGCCCCGGCGCGCCCGGATGCCAGCCTGATCGATGCCATCGCCAAGGAGAGCGGCAACAGCCAGCTCAAGCTGGTGATCGACCATAAGGACGAACTCAAGCCGCTGCTCGACGCCTGGCGTGCCCAGGGCGATAAGCTCCAGCAGCGCCGCAACGACTGGCAACTGCTGCAAACCCTGCTGCGCCTCAGCAAGGGCCTGGCCTTCCACGAAAAGCTGCACACCGAGGTTGAGGCCATCAAGGCCAACCGCAGCCTGCTCGCCGAGCCCAGCCCGCTGGAAAGCCTGACCGACGGCACCATCGGCCAGCTGCGCGAAGCCATCAACCACCACGTCAAGGCCTGCCAGACCGAGTACGGCCTGCGTCTGGCTGAGCTCGAAGCCGACAGCCACTGGCAGCAGCTCGACGCCGCCCGCCGTCAGCTCATCCTCGAACGCCGCCAGCTTGCCGAGCAGCCCAGCGTCAGCCTGGTCAGCCGCGAGGATGTCATCGACAGCCTGGAAAGCTGCAGCCTCGAGCAGTGGAGCGACCGCACCGCTTCCCTGGCCGCCCGCTTCGAAGCGGCCCGCCAGGATGCCGTCAAGCTGCTGCAGCCCAAGGTCCAGCACGTCCCGCTGCCCAAGCGCACCTTCGAGAACGAAGCCCAGCTGCGCCAGTGGCTGGCCGAGGTCGAAGCCAGCCTGCTCGCCAAGCTGGCCGAAGGCCCGGTGATGGTTTGACCCGCCACAGGCCGTAGGGTGGAAAACGCCGTGCAGCGGTTTTTCCACCGCAATCCGCCCAAACCGAACCCGTAGGGTGGACAACGCCGCAACGCGGCTTGTCCACCACCGAATCCGTAGGTCGGGTTAGCCGCAACGCGGCGTAACCCGACGGCAACGCCGCCGTGCCAAGGAACCGCCCATGCGCCAAGCCCTCGACAAGCCGCTCCGCAAGCAACTGGAAAACACCGTCATCAAGGCCCGCGAGATCGCCGAGCAGGCCGCCGCCGAGGCCCTGGCCCGCCTCAGCGTCGGCGACGCCAGCGCGGCGAGCTACCTCGACGCCGATCAGCGCGCCCTGCGCAACCGCCTGCGCGCCCACGGCCGCCAGCTTGGCGATCTGCGCAGCAGCAACGGCCAGCAGGAAACCCGCCGCCTGTGCAGCGAAATCGCCTACGAGCACTGGCACCGCATGCTGTTCGCCCGTTTCCTCGAACAGAACCACCTGCTGATGTACGACGAATACACTGCGCTGACCCTCGACGAGTGCCAGGAGCTGGCCGCCGACGAAGGCTGCGCCGACGGCTGGGAGCTGGCCGGCAAGCTGGCCTCGAAGATGCTGCCCCAGGTGTTCCGCGCTGATTCACCGGCGCTGACCGTCACACTGGCCTTCAATCATGTGCGCGAGCTGGAAAAACTCATCGACGCCCTTGATCCGGATACCTTCCAGGCTAGCGACAGCCTCGGCTGGGTCTACCAGTACTGGCAGTCCAAGCAGAAGGACGCGGTCAACGCCGCCGGCGTGAAGATCGGCGCCGACGAACTCTCGCCGGTCACCCAGCTGTTCACCGAGCCGTACATGGTGCAGTTCCTCCTCGACAACAGCCTCGGCGCCTGGTGGGTCACCCATCACCCCGAGCAGCGCCATGTCCTGCCGCTCACCTATTTGCGTACTGCAGGAACTGATTCATTCGCGACCGATGCCGGCGCCGAACTCCCCGCCGCCGGCACCTTCGACGGCTGGCCGGAAAAACTCGCCGACTTCCGCATGCTCGACCCCTGCTGCGGCTCCGGCCACTTCCTGGTCGCCACCCTGCTGATGCTGGTGCCCATGCGCATGGCCGCCGAAGGCCTCAGCGCCAGCGAGGCTATCGACGCCGTGCTGCGCCAGAACCTCCACGGCCTGGAGCTGGACCAGCGCTGCGTCGAACTGGCCGCCTTCGCCGTGGCCCTGGAAGCCTGGCGTTACCCGGCGGCCGGTGGCTACCGCAGCCTGCCGGCGCTGAACATTGCCTGCGTCGGCCAGCGCATCCAGACTCCGCGCGAACAGTGGCTGGCGCTGGCCGGCGACAACCCCGAACTCAAGGCCGGCATGGCCCGCCTGTACGACACCTTCAGCGATGCACCGATCCTCGGCTCGCTGATCGACCCGGCTCGCAGCCTCAAGGGCGACCTGATCACCGCCGACTGGAGCGAGGTGCAGCCGCTGCTGGCCAGGGCGTTGGCGGTGGGCGAGGCAGAGGAAGAAGACCTGCACGAAGCGGCGATCACCGCCCAGGGCCTGGCGCGGGCGGCCGAATTGCTCGGGCAGCGCTATCAGCTGGTGATCACCAACGTGCCCTATCTGGCGCGGGGCAAGCAGTGTGAGACACTCAAGGAGTTCTCTGCCGAATATTACTCTCTGGCCAAGAGCGATCTGGCCAACGTGTTCCTCGAGCGTTGCCTGGAGCTGACCACGGCCAAGGGGGTGGTGCAGATCGTCATGCCGCAGAACTGGCTTTTCCTGACCAGCTACAGGAGGCAGCGTGAGCACCTGCTCAAGACTGTGCGCTGGAGTCTGTTGGCCCGGCTTGGGGAGGGCGGATTCGATAGCCCGCAGGCTGCAGGGGCTTTCATCATTTTGCTGACCCAGACAAATGCAAAGCCTACAGGGGATTTTATGCTGTGCGGGCTAGATGCTAGTGGGGCGCGTACGGCGGATAAGAAAGCTGACACTTTAAAAAGGGGTGAGCTGTTCTTTTTGAGTCAGGTTGGGCAGCTCGATAATCCATCGTCACGGATCTCCTTCAGCGACTTTGATAGTTCCGCAACGTTTAGTTCGATTGCTGATTATCATAATGGAATCCAGACTGGAGACTTTCCACGGTTTGGGCGTTGTGTTTGGGAGGTTTTGCCCGGGGGGAGCATTTGGAGCTTCCAGCAGAGTACCGTTGAGAGCACGCAGCTATATGGTGGTATGTCTTATGTAATGCGGTGGGAGTCCGGTCGAGGTGAGTACTGGGATTTTCTTGTTGAGCGGCTCGGCGAGTCTGGTGTTGTCGCTTGGCGGCGTGGTTTAGATGCCCATGGGCGGAAAGGGATTTGCGTGAGCGGCATGAGAAGCCTGCCAGCAAGCCTTTATACAGGCACTCTGTTTGATAACAATATTACAGTTCTCACTGTTGAGGATGAAAGTTACCTGCCTGCGGCTTGGTGCTATGTATCCAGTGCTGATTATTCAAAAGATGTTCGGGCTCTGAATCAGAAGGTAAGTGTTACTGACTCATCTTTTGTTGATGTCCAATTTGATGCTGATCAGTGGCTATCTATTGCTGCTAAGCGCTACCCCAATGGCCTGCCCAAGCCCTATTCCGACGATCCCACCCAGTGGATCTTCCACGGCCACCCGCAGCCCGCCACCGAGCCGCTGCAGGTCGCCGTCGCCCGCCTGCTCGGCTACCGCTGGCCGGCCGAGTCCGACAGCGAGATGGAGCTGTCCGACCAGGCCCGCGCCTGGATCGCCCGCAGCGCCGGGCTGAATGCGCTGGCCGACGACGACGGTATCGTCTGCCTGCCGCCGGTGCGCGGCGAAAAGGCCGCCGCCGACCGCCTGGAAAACCTGCTGGAAACCGCCTTCGGCAGCGACTGGACGCCCCAGCGCCGTAACCAACTGCTGGAAGAGGTCGGCGCCAGAAGCCTCGACGCCTGGCTGCGCGACAAATTCTTCGAGCAGCATTGCAAGCTGTTCCACCACCGCCCGTTCGTCTGGCACGTCTGGGACGGCCTCAAGGACGGCTTCAGCGCCCTGGTCAACTACCACAAGCTCACTCGCGCCAACCTCGAACGGCTGATCTACACCTACCTCGGCGACTGGATCCGCACCCAGCAGCACGGCGTCGAGCAGAAACTCGACGGCGCCGACATCCGCCTCAGCGCCGCCCAGAACCTCAAGGCCCGCTTGGAACAGATCCTCGCCGGCGAAGCCCCCTACGACATCTTCGTACGCTGGAAACCGCTGGCCGAACAACCCATCGGCTGGGACCCCGACCTCAACGACGGCGTGCGCCTCAACATCCGCCCGTTCATGACCGCCGAAGTCCTGCGCCACAACAGGAAGCCCAAGCTCAACATCGAGTGGAAAAAAGACCGCGGCAACGACGTCCCCAGCGCCCCCTGGTACACCCTGGGCCTGCAATACGGCGAAAAGGAAGGCGCCCGCATCAACGATCACCATCTGAGCCTGGCCGCCAAGAAAGCCGCCCGCACCTGAACACCAGCCCGGCCCGCCCCAGGGCTGGCCGGGCACACCCTGTCAGCGTTGCCAACAAGGAGTAGTTGTCATGAAGCAACAATGGGAAAGGCTCGAAGCCTGGCTCAAGGCCAACAACCCCGCACTACTGGCCGACCTCAACCCCCCCGCCACCGATGCCGAAATCCGTGAACTGGAGCAGAAGCTCGGCGTGACCCTGCCTGCCGATTATGTCGCGTGTCTGAAGGTGCATAACGGGCAGAAGGGCGGGTCCGACTGGTTGTTTTCAGGCTCGGAGTTCCTGTCGTCACGACGCATTCTGGATGAGTGGGCGATCTGGAAAGACCTGCTCGATGGCGGCGACTTCGACGGCGCCGCAGCCGAGTCTGGGGCCGGCATCCAGCCTGTCTGGTGGAGCCCGAAGTGGATTCCGTTCACCTACAACGGTGCGGGTGACCACCTGTGCCTGGATCTTGACCCGGCCACTGGTGGTCGGTCCGGTCAGGTCATCACCCTCTGGCACGATGATGGTGCCCGCAAGAAAAAGGCCGACAGCTTTGCCCAGTGGTTTGCCGAGTTTGTTGACAAGACCGTGTGATTTTTCGAGGCCGTGACCAGGCTCCTCCAGGAGGGAGAAATGGATCAGAGCATTACCGACCTGAAGCAGCAGCGCCTGCAAAAACTCTTTGATGACTGCCAGCAGCAGGTCATATCCCAGATCATCGGCCCCTTCGGCCTGTCGACGGCCATGTTCGAGGATCGGAATGGCGGCAACGTCACGACATTGCACAACTTCTCCCGAGAAGACGCCGATTACATTGCTGAAAAGGATGTATCCAGCCACGAGCAGTCAAGGAAGGATTACGACCGGGAGGAATACAGCGACCCCGCGTTCGCCAAGAAAAGCCAGGAGCATCGGGCCAAGGGCAAGGATGGTTATACCGGCAAGGATGTCGCGCCCGAGGACATGGATCTCGACCATGTGACCTCCCTCAAGACCATCTCGAAGAACAAGAAGGTTCATCTCGCCCTGGAGACCGGCGAGAGCCTCGACCGCGTCAAGGAAATGGCCAACTCGGACGAGAACCTGGTTGCCACCCACAAGTCGATCAACCGCTCCAAGCGTGACGGTAGCCTGGACGAGTTGGCGGAGCGGAAAGGGGAAGAGTATGAACTCGACCCGGAGCTGGTGGCTCAGGCCAAGCAGACGTCGGAGGATCACATTGCCTCCACGGTCGACACGGCGCTGATGAAAAAGCAGGGCATGGAACTGCTGCAGACCGGCGGCAAGCAGGCCGCGATGATGGGGATGCGCCAGGCCTTGGGGTTGCTGCTGACCGAGCTGGTCAACGGCCTGTTCAACGAGTTCAAGGTGCTGATCAAGCAGGGCGTCGAGGCCGGCAAGACCCTGTTCGAGGAAATCCGCCAGCGCCTGGCGCGCGTCATTCAGTCGGTCGTCAAGAAGATCCCCGACGCGGTGGGGCAGATGTTCCAGGGCGGCGTCAGCGGCTTCATGAGCAACCTGCTGACCTTCCTGATCAACAACTTCCTCTCCACCGCCAAGCGCTTCGTCACCGTGATCCGCGAAGGCCTGCTGGGCCTGTTCCGCGCCTTCAAGATGATCTTCTTCCCGCCCAAGCACATGACCGGCGACCAGGCTCTGCAGGAAGGGCTGAAGATCCTGACTACAGTGGTGGTCACCTCGGTCGGCCTGCTGCTCAACGAGACGGTGGCCACCTTCATGGCGACCGTGCCCTTCCTCAAGCCCTTCGCGGACCTGATCACCCCGGTGCTGATCGGCATCATGACCGGCCTGCTGTCGGCCTTTCTCGCCTATCAGATCGATTGCATGTTCGATCGCTACCGGCACTCCTTGAGTGAAAAGTTCATGGACGAGCTGCTGGCCGACGCCAAGCGCCGCGACGAGTTCGCCAATGAGCTGGTCACCCTGTCCGAAACCTCGCTGGGCAATATCGAGAACTACTCGAAATCGATCACTTTGTATCAAAGCATCGGTGTCACCTTAGGATCGGCAGGCCTTGCAGCTAGCGCGACCCTGGCCAGCCTGGAGCAGACCGTTGCCGAAACCGGTGAGCAGGTGGCCAAGAGCTTCGCGATGATCGATTTCATCAACGAAAGCCAGTCGGAAATCGAAGATTTCCTGAAAACCCTTTGAAAGGACAATGGATATGACCGCGTTGAACAAGCAGGAACTGCAAATCGTACAGGCCTTCTCCTCTGTGGATGTTCCAGAAAAGATCATCCGGGAGAGCAACATCAAGGATCTAATCCGGGGCATGACTGCTGAGCAGGACTCGGTTCAGTCCGATGCCCGGCGTCTGGAGCGGCTGCGTCAGGAAAAAAAGGAAGGAAACTTCATTGGCAACTGGTGGAACGATCGGGATGACAAGGTTCAGGATGCCCAGATCGACCTGAACAAATCCATCGGTCGTCTGACCCAGAAATCCTCGCAGCTGCTGATCGTCAACACGGCGATCTCCAAGGTGCTGAACGACCAGCAGCGCATCCTGCTGGATCAGCAGAACATCCTCAAGCAGCAGACGGACACGCTGAAGGAACAGAACAGCAAGATTCTCGAGCAGCAGAAGCTGCTGGAGAAGCAGCAGCAGGATATCAACAAGGCCAACCAGGGGCTGATGGAAGCCAAGGGCATCACCCAGGAGCAGGCGCAGCAACTGGTCGGCTGCGTGAAGTTGGTCAAGGAGGCTGAAAGCCGTATCGGCGCGGCCAACCAGGCCTTGAGGTCGGGTGTGGAGCAACACCTGCACGACTCGGTCGAGCGCTGCCTGGGGCGCCTGAACAATGGCTTTGCCGAGCAGGAACAGCGCCATGCTGATTTTGAGCAGCAAATCATCAGTGCATTTTCGGCTCAATCCCAGCAGGCTCAGGCTGAGCTGGAACACATCTCTGCCGAGAGTGCCCAGCTCAAATCAGCCCTCGAGGAGCAGCTGGCGTCGACCATCGCTGCGCTGGGGCAGCATCGTGAAGCGTTCGAGCAGCAGCTGACCACTGCGTTCTCTACGCAATCGCAACACGCCCAAGCTGAATTGGCACGTTTTGCCAGCGAAACCACCGAGTTCAAGGCCAACATCGGGCAGCAGCTGCAGACGCATATTCAGACCGTTCTGGAGAAAACGGCTGCTCAGGATGCCGCCGCCCAGCAACTGCGCGAAGCCATCTCTGCCCAACTGAAAAAGTTCCAGCAGGACATGGTTTCGGCCGTAGAGCAGAAAGTGCTGGCGCTGCGCGAGACAGTCAAGGGTGTCGAGCAGAAGCAGGAAACCGCCCAGCAGGAGCAGACCCAGGCATTGGAGGCACAGCGCGAGTCGCTGGAGCGTAGTCTTCAGCACTTGGAGGCCGACCTGAGCGGAAAGGCTGAAGCACTGAAGGCCGCCGAGGAACAGCTGGCCTCCCTGCAGGCAGAACAGCAGAAAGGCGCCAGCAGCAATCGTCTGGCCATTGCCGCGGTAGCCACCCTGGCCCTGGCTTCGCTGGGCTGGCAGGTCGCGCAACATTTCGCCCTGGTCTGAGGGGGCGAGAGTCGCCGGAGCTCATAGGCGGGCTCCGGCGATCAGCCGGCTATGATGGTTCCTGTGGCCTATGCGGTGGTTGCTGTCTGCATGGTCCGCCTTGCAGGGCTTGCACGCAATCCCGTGGCGTGGCGAACGCGGTGACGATAGTTGAGGTAAATGGATGACCTGGTATCTGAACTTTATCGACCCCGGCAATGCGGGAGGGAGTGTCACGATTCCCGAGTCGCCGCCCAGGGTGATCGCGCCAATCGTTTATGAATGCCCCCGCTGCAAGGCTCAGTTCGATAGCCCGGATGAGCGGCGGGAGCACTTTTTCGTAGCCCATCCCTTCCGGAAGCCAGCGCTTTTGCTGCAGGGGAGGGAGCTGAGTAGTACGGGGACGGTCGTCACCGAGCCTACCCGGGAAGTCGACTGGTTGTTGGCCAGTTGCAATCGCGTGAGGCTTAACGGCGTGGCTATTCAGCCAGCGGAGCTTTATAGGCAGCTGGCGGAGCTTCGGCAGGGTTTCCATGTGCTGGAGCTGGGCAACCTGGATGCCATGGAGCGCTTCGAGTTGAGCTTCTGCATCCCGGAGCCGGATGAGCTGCGGCGCCTCGAAGATATCTTTGGCATGCTGTTCACCGACAACGAGCTGAGCGTTGATGACATTCGGCGTTTTGCCGAGGCCTGTGCGCCGCTGGCAACGGCCCGAACCTATCTTGAAGGTATTTGCCAGTACCTCTACGGGGTGCTGGCCAAGGATCAGCGTGGCGACACTCAGATTAGTCACGCCCAGTACAAGGAGCGTTTCAATCGAGCGCTGGAGGCCTTGCGCCATGTGAACAGGCCTATGGCCAGTACGATCCGCGCAATCATCAATTTTTCATGCAACAGCTTTGCGCAACCGGCGGGCCAGCAATATGCGCCGGCGCTGGCCTCGGCTGCCGGTCGCTTCGCGACATGGGCCGGAAAGCCACTGACGGAGCTAGTGTCAGCCAATCATGAAGCTCAGGCCCGCCTGCCTATCGACCACGCAACCGACCAGATTTTGCGCTGGATGGAGCTGCCGTACGAGCGGATGGCGGAAGAGCTGGATGACCTGCGCCGGGCCAGTGCAAACGGTCTCTGGACGGCAGAGGATCGTGCCAAGGCAGCAGTGCTCTGGCTGGATCGGGCTTGCGGCCTCAGGTCTGTCGACGAGGTCCGGCCTATGGCACGCAGCCTGTTGAATGATGCGATCTTTGCTGCCTACGCCGAACAGGTGTTGGAGAACATGACACGATGAGTGACGAGAAAAACAAGTCCGGTGGCATTCCGGTTTTCAACCGGTCAACCGGAGCCAGGGATATCCGGCAGCCTGCCAGACGTCAGGAGACGCCGGCTCAGGTGGGGCCGGCGGAGCCAGCAATAGCCACGGCGGAGCCGGAGAGGGAGGACGCTGCTGTCCCTGTGCCGGAAGCGACAGCGTCGGCCTTCAGCGAAGCATCTGCAGAGGGCTCCCCGGATGACCTGGACAAGTCCAAAGCGAAGGACAAAGAGCAGCAGAAGATCGAGAGCCTGGCTGACTTCCTCGCTCATTTTTATGCTGGAAAGACAAAGACCCTGGGTGATGCAACGCTGCGCAAGGTGGTGAAGAACGCGCGCATCGAAGAGATCAAGCGCTACGAACTGCTGGCGCTTGCGGAAGAGAGCGATCCTACCCTGGAAAAAAGCCTCAATCTGATGCTGTTGGCTGCTGACTTGAGCGGGTACCGGAGCATTGAAGACCAGTTGCGCTTCTTTGCCGCCGAGATCGGGCGACGGGTCCAGGGGCAGGGGAAGCTCTCATTGGAGAGCTGGCTGCCGCGGACTTCGGAGGATGGGTTGGGCTTCGAGGCGATGGCTGCCGAAGCCCGTGAGGCGGCTCGGAAGGTCGCCGAGTCCGAGGTCGCCTCTGCTGACAAGAAGAAAGCGCTGAAGCGGCTGGAGTGCGGTTTCTATCTGGCCTGCCAATGGCGCTTCTACCTGGGGGCATCCCCGCGCGAGCTGGTGGGGGTACTGCGCCGACGTTTCTTCGAACCCAATCTGTTTTATCGCGAGCGCGGCGATGGTTTGATTCGCCTGCTTGCCAGTCAGCCGTTCGGCGACGCGCCTGGACTGGCCTGGCTGCTCGACGATCAGGCTCGCCAGGTTCAGCAGGCTGAAGCACGTGCTGATCAGCTGGAGCGCGAGTTGCGCCAGCTGGAGGTAGTGAAAAGCCAGGTTGAGGAAGAGCTCAAGGCGCGTGAAGCTTTGCTGGCCGAGCAGGGTGAGCAGCTGCGCGAGTTGCAGGCGCAGCTGGAGACGGCGAGGGAGCAGTCGCGTATTCAGGGCGTGCATTCAAATGACGATCTGTCGCGTTTGCGCGGACAGGTTTTGCGGCTGTTCGATAGCGAACTGCCCGTACTTCAGGATGTGCTTACCGCACTGGAGCGTGATCCGCCCAAGGTCGGGGTAGCTCGCGAGTATCTGGGCAGTGTGGTCGAGAACCTGAGCAAGGAAATCAGTCGTATCAAGGGATAGTAACGATGGCGATCTACGGTTTTGACTTTGGCACAACCAACAGCCTGATATCGGTCATCGAAGGTGATCGGTGTATTTCGTTTACCGATAGTGGTCTGCCCCATCCTTCGGTGGTGTGCTACGACGGCGATGAAGTGATCGTCGGTCGCAGGGCGCGGGAGCGCTTGGCCAGCGCCGGGCTCGGGGTGATCGGCAATGTGGTGCGCTCGCCGAAAACCTTGTTGGGCAAGCATTCGGTGCATGTCGATGGAGTCAGCCGTAGCCCGCGGCAAATGGTGGCGGATATCGTCCGCTTCGTGACGTCGCACGCCGAAGACGAGCGACAGGCTGATTACAGCCGCGCGGTGGTGACCATTCCGGTCGACATGAATGGCGAGCGCCGGCGAGACCTGCGCGAGGCGTTTCGCCTGGCGGGGGTGACGATCGACCAGTTCGTGCATGAGCCGCTTGCCGCTCTTTACGGGCATTTACGCACGCTGCCCGACTTTGCCAGCGAGATCCGCCGGCTGGATCGCCAGTACATGCTGGTTTTCGACTGGGGCGGCGGTACGCTCGATCTGACGTTGTGCCAACTGGTCGATGGCTATCTGGTGCAGATCGCCAACCACGGCTGCAGCCATCTGGGTGGCGATGTGATCGATGAGTCGATCATGCATGAGGTGGAGCGCCGACACTGTGCAAGGCATGCGCAACTGGAAAGCGTTGGAGTTGCGGCCGATGCCCAGAAGCGGCTGCTGGCTCGTGCCGAGCGGGCCAAGATCGAGTTGTCGATCAAGAGTCAGGCGCAGATCTATGTGCCGAATTACTTCCGTACAGAGGAGGGTGATCCTGACCTTGACTACGTGCTACCGCGTGAGGAGCTCGAGGAGATCGTCAATGCCAAGTTGACGGAAGGCCTGCAGATGATCGCCGCTTTGCTCGCCACGGTGGATTTCGAGCCTGCCGATATCAGCCTGTGCCTGGCCACGGGCGGTATGGTCAACATGCCGTTGATCAAGACTCGCTTGCTGGAAATGTTCGGCCCGCAGCGGCTGTGTGTGTCGGACCGCGGGCAGTTGATCATCTCCGAGGGCGCAGCCTGGATTGCTCATGACCGGGCCAATCTGCTGCTGGCCAAGAACATCGAGCTGGCGCTGGCGCGCGATACCCGACATGTGGCGATCAAGGCGGGTTCGGAGATGCCGCGCGAAGGCTCGATTCAACAGGCCGAGCGGCTCAATCTGTACTGCACCGACCCGAGGGATGGCGTGGCGAAGATCCAGCTGGAAGTCCCCGCTCGCCGGCATGGCCGATACGTGCAGGCCAGTGACGCACGCAACAATCTGGCCAGTCTCAGCGTCAGGGTGGACGGGAAGAGCGCTCGGTTGTTCGAGCGGGTAGAGCTGGATATGCGGGTGGATGAGAACCTCATTCTCAAGGTCGATGCGCGCTCAACCGTTGCCAATGACCATGACGCAACCGAGATTCATAACCTGGAGTTCGGGCTAAGTCTCGGCGGGTCGAGTGGCAAGGGGCAGTACCTGGGAGATGCTTCTGTAAAAAAGCCTAAAGACCGGAGCTCCAGCGACCATCAGGGTGCGGTGTTGCTTCGGTCGAATCTGGCTCTTCGCGAGGACAAGTCCCTGGTGCCTGGGGAGTATCTGCATGAGGTGCAGAAGCAAACACCGTACACGCGAGTCCCTCTCACGCCATTGCAGGATCGGGAAAAGCTCTACTACGCGCCCTGCAGCGGGTGTGGGCGGCGTAGCAATGATCCTCTCTGCAAGTGTGGCAGTGGTGGGACCGGAAATTTCCGTCGGGTGGTTTTCGATTTTTGATTTGGCTCCCGCAGGCTGCGGGACGTGACAGGTGAGCGATTCAGGATGAGCAAGAAGATCAGTGGTGCCGAGTACCCGCTGGCGAAGATTTTCAGTTCCGAGTTCGACTATGTGATCCCACCGTACCAGCGCCCCTATGCCTGGACGCGGGATCAAGCCGGTGAGCTATTCGACGATCTGTACGACTTCTTCGAGAAGGAGGCCGAGGACAGTTACTTCCTCGGTTCCATTGTGCTGATCAAGGACGAGGGCAAGCCGCTGGCCGAGGTGATCGATGGTCAGCAGCGCCTGACTACCTTGACCATCCTGCTGGCGACGTTGACCTCGCGGTTGAGCGGTGACAATCACTCGGCGTTCTACAGCTTCATTCGCGAGCCGGGAAACATTGCCCTGAAGCTCAACCCCAAGCCACGTCTGGCACTGCGCGAGCGGGACAGGGCCTTTTTTTCGGAGTATGTGCAGGGACTCAAGTTCGCGGCTCTGGCCGATATCGACCCTGCTCGGCTGGACAACGAGTCGCAACGCAACATCCAAGGTAATGCCGGCCTGCTGCTGCAGCGCATGGAGCAGCGCTTTGCCGGAGATGAGGCGCGGCTGGTGGAGTTCGGCTCCTTCCTGCTGATGCGCTGCTTCCTGGTGGCGGTGACCACTCCCAGCCAGCAGTCGGCGTTCCGAGTGTTCTCGGTGCTGAACAATCGTGGCCTGGATCTGCTGCCGACCGACATCATCAAGGCCGAGGTGATAGGCAAGCTGCCGGAGGAGCAGCGCGACGATTTCAACGAGCGCTGGGAGGAACTGGAGGTCGCTACCGGCCGCGATGGCTTCACCGAGCTGTTCAGCCATATCCGCATGATTTATGCCCGCTTCAAGGCCCGGCGCATGTTGCTGGAAGAGTTCCGCGAGCATGTGTTGAGTCGGGTCAGCTCGTCGGCGGCACTGATCGATCAGGTGGTGGAGCCTTACGCCAAGGCGTATCTGATTGCCAAGAACGCACAGTACGTTTCCACCAGCAGCGCCGAGAGGATCAATGAGCTGTTCATCTGGTTGAACCGGATCGACAACTCCGACTGGCTGCCGGTGGCGATCGCCTTCCTGGCCCGTAATGGCGGTGATGCGGCGGTGGCACTGGATTTCGTCACTCGTCTGGAGCGTCTGGCGGCCTACCTGCACGTGACTGCGAAGAACGTGAACCAGCGGATCGAGCGTTACGCATTGGTGCTGGAGGATCTCGACAAGGGGATTCTCGACGATCGTATCGAACTGGCGCCGGCCGAGTGCGAGGAGATGCTCCGGGCGTTGAATGGCAACGTCTACGAGATGACGGCGCGCCGGCGCAATTACCTGATTCTACGCCTGGACTCCTTCGTCTCGGCGATGGCGGCCAACTACACGCCGAACGTGCTGACCATCGAGCACGTGCTGCCTCAGACTGTCGATCCGAGCAGCGACTGGGCTTTGACTTGGCCGGATGCTGACGAGCGTGCGCGCTGGCTGCATCGCCTGGCCAACCTGGTGCCGCTGACCCGCGCGCGCAATTCCCGGGCGCTGAACTATGACTTCGACCGGAAGAAGTCGGCGTACTTCGCCGGGAGTAGCGGGGTCACCACCTATGCGCTGACCAGCCAGGTGCTGCATGCGGACAGCTGGACGCCGGAGGTAGTTGCTGCGCGGCAGGAGGCTTTGCTCGAGGTGCTGAGTAGTAGTTGGCGGCTTGATTGATCCCGTGATCAGGCTTGCACTGGCAGGCAAAGCCCATAAGCTTGCCTGTCTGCGCGGTGGTGGCCGCGATTACTTGGCAATTGGAGTGGTTTGATGCGCATCGATACCCTGCAACTGGAGAACTTCCGCGGGCTGCGGCAGGTTGACCTGGTCTTCCCGGGGCAGATGACCTTGCTGGTGGGGGTGAATGGTGTCGGCAAGTCGGCGGTCCTGGATGCCCTGGCCATTTTGTTGTCGGCCTTCGTCAGTCGTCTGCAGGGCAATGCCAACAAGGCCAGGAAATTCAGCCCGGATGATATCCGGGTCGGACAGTCCGGCCTGCGCACCTCCTTGCAGGTCAGCATTGCTGAGCAGACCTTGAGCTGGAGCATGGCTCTGAACCAGCGCGCCGGCCGCGATGCTGGCTACAAGTCGGAGCTGGAAGCGCTCAATGAGCTGACCAAGCCTTGGGCAGAGCAGATTGCTGGCGACCAGGCTCCGTTCAATCTGCCGGTGGCCGTGCATTACGGCGTGCAGCGCGCGGTGGTCGATACGCCGCTGCGTGTGCGTGACAGGCATGTCTATGCGCAGCTGGATGCTTACGATGAGGCGCTGGAAAACACGGCGACGGACTTCCATGCCTTCTTCAAGTGGTTCCGTCAGCGTGAGGATCTGGAAAACGAGCAGATCCGTGATCATGCGGGCTACCGTGATCCGCAGCTAGTGCCGGTGCGGCGTGCCATCGAGCAGTTCATGACCGGTTTCAGCGATCTGCGCGTACGCCGCAATCCGATGCGTCTGACGGTGAAGAAGGATCAGGTCGAGTTCAATTTGCAGCAGCTGTCAGATGGGGAGAAGTGCCTGCTGGCGCTGGTGGCCGATCTGGCGCAGCGTCTGACCCTGGCCAACCCTGGCCTGGCCGACCCGCTGGAGGGGAGTGGTGTGGTGCTGATCGACGAGATCGATCTGCACCTGCATCCGCGCCTGCAGCGGGAGGTGGTCAGCAAGCTGACCGGCATCTTCCCCAACTGCCAGTTCATCGTTTCCACCCATAGCCCGCAGATTCTCAGCCATGTGCCGGATGACAGTGTCTGGCTGCTGCGCCGGGACGAGACTAGCGCGGAGATCGTCTGCAGCCGACCGCCGGTGGGCACCTTTGGCCTCGACTCCAACAGCGTGTTGGAGATCATCATGGATGTGCCAGAGCGCGAGCCGCAGGTGAAGGCTCGCCTGCGCGAGTTGTTCGTGCTTGTCGATGGCAGTCAGCTTGAAGAGGCCAAGGCATTGATCGAGGACATCGAAAAGACATCTGGCGAGCTGGGCGAGTTGGTCAGGGCCAAGGCGCTGATTCGTCGCAAGGAGCTGATCGGTCGATGAGGCGTATCGTCAAGGGGGAGGAGCCACTGGAGCTGCGGGAGTGGAAGGGGATGGCGAGCGAGGAGTGGCAGCCGTCCTTTGCGAATTTGCAGAACCCGCAGAAGTCGGTGCTCAAGCAGGCACTGCTGCGTGAGCAGGGGTATCTGTGCTGCTACTGCAATGGAGTGGTCGAGGATCGTGATAGTCACATCGAGCACTTCCAACCGCAGTCGATGTTCCCCGAGCTGGAGTTGGAGTACGGGAATCTGCATGTTTCCTGCCAGAGCAATCAGGCAAGAGGCCTGGCCTTGCACTGCGGCATGGCCAAGGGGGAGTGGTTCGATCCGCAGCTGACCTTGTCTCCGCTGGCCGAGGATATCGAGCAGCGACTGCGCTACAGCGATGATGGGCATGTTTATCCGGCCGATCCTGGCGATGCAGCCGCTATGGCCAGCATCGGACATCTGGCGCTCGATTGTCCGGTGCTGATCGATAAGCGCGAAAACACCATTCGCGGTGTATTGGACGAGGAGTTCATCGCCAGCGCAGATGCAGAGGATCTAGAGCGCCTGCTGCATGCCTTGCAACTGCCGGATGGCAGGGGCCGTCTCATGCCTTACGTGCTGGCGCTGCGTCAGCAGGTCGAGGGCTTGCTCGGGGCGCAGCGTGGGTAACAGTCACGACGCACGCTAACATGGTCGTTGTTATCGTGCAGAAACAGCGTTATCGAGCGTATTTTCAGAAAAGTCTTTTATTTCAATAGATTATGAGCCTTTGAGTGGGATGCAAGAGCGCATCCTGACTCCAGGTGGTCATCGGCAAGCCCGGCAGATGGATGAGCGTGTGTTATGAAAGTGATTGAGGCCTTGAGCAAAAGCTTGCGGGGTGCTGCGCAGTACAACGCAAGCGCACAGGCCGCCCCTGCGGCGATTCTGTGGCCGGACAAGGAGCGCGAGTGGCTACCAGTATTGGGACAGTTGCAGGCGGTGTTGCCTGAGCTGTTCTGCCTGGGCGACTACGCTCCCGAGCGACGCCAGGGGCCGGCTGTGTGGCTCAAGTGTGTGATTGCCGGAACCTTGCCGGAGATAGTCCTGCCGGAGGGTGTCACGCCGATTCTCTATCTGCCGGGTGTCAGCCGTCAGGATCTGCGGGCGATTGCGTCCTGCCCGATCGAGCTGCAACCGCTGGCCGAGTTGCAGTATCGCGGTACGTTGTGGAGTCAGGTCAACGCCCGTGACTGGACGGCCAATGCCTTTCTGGTAACTGCCAAGGGCGGCCTGGCGCTGGATGTGGCGCAGGATGCGAAGACCCAGCAGGCCTTGTTGCGTGCGCTGGAAGCCATTCTCGACTGCGAGATTAGCCAGCTGCAGGGAAGACGGCTGGAGGCCAGCGATTTCAATCAGTTGCTGACAACCGATCCGGTGCGCGACCTGCTGACCTGGTTGAGCAATGCCAAGGTCGTGCAGGGCGATTGGTTGGGTCCACGCTGGGAGGCCTTCTGTGGTGTCTGCCAGAGCGAGTTCGGCTTCCATCCCGAGCGCGACGGCGAGTTGGTGGCGGCTGAACGTTTGTGCGCGCGTCAGGGAGCATGGACGAAGGTGTGGCAGCGCTTTGTCGAGAATCCACTGCCCTATGCGCGTTTGGGCAAGGTGCTGGCGCTGGTGCAGCCGGATCTTGCCGCGGATGTCGAGGGCTATCCGAGCGTCAATCAGCAGGACGAGGAGCGCCTGGAAAGTGACTTGCAGGCAGGCTGCGCCATGGCGCCGGCGGCTTTGCGCAAGCATCTGCTGGCTCTTGAGGAGCAGCATGGCATCAGGCGCACCTGGATCTGGGCGGAGCTGGGTATGGCTCCTCTGGCCCTGCTGTTGGAGCCTCTGGCGCAGATAGCGCATCTAGCTGGGTCGCCATTGTCCGGTGCTACGGTGGAGGAGATGGCCAGGCATTACCGTGAGCAGTACTGGCAAGTGGATGACGCGGCTTTGCGTGCGTTGGCGCAAGCGCGAGAGGCAAAGATCCAGACGCTGGTTCAGTCGCTGCTCGACACCATCTATACCCCCTGGCTGCACGAGACGGCACTCAACTTCCAGGATCTGGTGCGCAACCAAGGGTATCCGGGCAGCCAAGGTGTCAACGAGGCCGTGAGTGGCTACCAGGCAAGTGGCGAAGTGGTCTTCTTTGTTGATGGCCTGCGCTTTGATATCGCCCAGCGCCTGCTGCAGCGTCTGCAATCCTTCGGTGAGGTGCGCCAGACGTTCAACTGGTCGGCTTTGCCCTCGGTTACTGCAACGGCCAAGGCGGCAGTGATGCCGATTCATGCCCAGGTAACCGGACGTAGCAGCGATGCTGACTTCCAGCCCAGCCTGCTGACAGAAGACAAGCCGCTGTCGAGCCATTATGCCCGCAAGCTGATGGAAGAGGCCGGCTGGCAGGTGCTGGATGCGTCCGAGACGGGGAGTCCCGCGGGCAAGGCCTGGGTGCAGACTGGCGACATTGACGGGGAAGGGCATGCTCGCCAGGTCAAGCTTGCCAGCCGTATCGATGCGTTGCTCGACGAAGTGGCGGCGCGTGTCGAGGAGTTGCTGCAGGCTGGCTGGCGCAAGATACGCCTGGTGACTGATCACGGCTGGCTGCTGACGCCGCAGCCGATGAGCAAGGTGGAGTTGGCCAAGCATCAAACCGACAGCCGCTGGGCTCGTTGTGCCGAGATCAAGGAGAGCGGGCAGGTAGGCCTGCCGACAGTGAACTGGCACTGGAGTCCCGAGGTGACCATAGCGGTTCCTCCTGGTGCCAGCGCGTTCCAGGCTGGAAATCATTATGGCCATGGTGGTTTGAGCCTGCAGGAGTGTCTGACTCCGGTGATCGAGGTGATCAACACGCGCCAATCGCAGAAGGCCTTGACCAAGGTCCGCATCACAAAGTCGCGTTGGGTGGGATTGACCTTCAAGGTCGAGATCGAAAGCGAAGCATCGGGCTTGTCTGCCGACTTGCGTACCAGTCCAGCAGATGCTGATAGTTCGATTGTGCGAGCCAAGCCGTTGAAAGACGGCAAGTGCAGCCTGATGGTGGCGGACGAGGATCTGCAAGGTTCTGCAGCGGTTTTGGTGGTGGTTGATGACGCCGGTGCAGTCTTGGCCAAGCAGGCGACAGTGGTAGGAGAGGATGCGTGATGGAGCTTGATGCCCTGGATGTGAAGGCGGCCGAGGTTCTTGAAGGCTATATCGTGCGCAAGGATCTGGTGCGTACCTTTGCCCGCCAGTTTCCGGTGCCGACCTATGTGGTGGAGTTCATGCTCGGGCGCTATTGCGCCAGTACTGATCCGAACGAGATCGAGGAGGGGATCGAGATTGTCGAGCGCCAGCTTTCGTCGCGCACTGTGCGTGCCGGTGAGGAAGAGCTGTTCAAGGCGCGGGCTTACAAGAATGGCACAGTCAAACTCATCGATCTGGTCAGTGCGCGCTTCAGCCAGAAGGACAATGGCTATCTGGCCACGCTGCCCAGCATCCAGCTCACCAACGTACGCATCGCCGACAGGCTGGTGGACGACAACGAGCGTTTGCTGACCGGGGGCTTCTACGCCGAGGTCACCCTCGAGTACGACGCTGCCATTGCCGAAGAGCGTGGCAATCCGTTTGGCATCCAGGATATCCGTCCGATCCAGCTCTCCAAGCGCGATGTGCTGGACAGCCTGGGAGCAGCTCGCCAGGCCTTCACGACCGAGCAGTGGAAGGACTTTCTGCTGCGCTCGATCGGCCTGGAGCCAGAACGACTGGACAGCCGGGCCAGGGATGCCTTGCTGCTGCGCATGGTTCCCTTCGTCGAGCGCAACTACAACCTGGTCGAGCTGGGGCCGCGCGGTACCGGCAAGAGTCACCTGTTCCAGCAGATCTCCCCCTATGCGCATCTGATTTCCGGCGGCAAGGCGACTATCGCCAAGATGTTCGTCAACAATGCCAGCGGACAGCGCGGCCTGGTCTGCCAGTACGATGTAGTGTGCTTCGACGAGATCAGTGGCATTTCCTTCGACACGAAGGAAGGCATCAACATCATGAAGGGGTACATGGAGTCCGGCGAGTTCAGTCGCGGCAAGGAAAGCATCCGTGCCGATGGCTCGCTGGTGTTCGTGGGCAACTTCGATGTCGATGTCGAGCACCAGCAGCGCGTGGGGCATCTATTCGGGCCGCTGCCGGCCGAGATGCGTGACGACACTGCCTGGATGGATCGCATCCATTGCTATCTGCCGGGCTGGGATGTGCCAAAGATGAATCGCGAACTGACCACCGACCACTTCGGTCTGGTCAGCGATTTCTTCTCCGAGTGCCTGAGCCGTCTGCGTTACCAGAGCCGGGTCAGTGTCCTGCAGAACCGCGTACATCTGGGCGGTGCCCTCAGTGGTCGCGATACCAACGCGGTGAACAAAACTGTGTCCGGCTTGCTCAAGCTGCTGTACCCAGATGCCTCGACTCCGGTCAGCGACGAGGATCTGGAGTGGGCGGTGCGCCTGGCTCTGGAAGTGCGTCGCCGGGTCAAGGAGCAGCAGAAGCGCATCGGCTCAGCCGAGTTCCGCAACACCCACTTCAGCTACTTCATCGGCGACGATGGCGTGGAGAAGTTCGTGGCAACCCCAGAGCTGCGTGCCGACAACGAGATTGGCGATGACCCGCTCGAGCCCGGCCAGATCTGGACGATCAGCGAGGGGGGTAGCGATATCGATGACAACGCTGGCCTATACCGGATCGAGGTCAATGAAGGTCCCGGATCGGGCGTCAAGATCCTCAACAATCCGGCGCCGGCCGCATTCAAGGAGTCGGTCCGTTACGCCGAGCAGAATCTCTATGCCCGCGCCGGCCAGCTGATCGGCGACCGCGACCCGCGGGCCCACGAGTTCACCATTCAGCTGCGCGCCTTTGATGCCGCCAAGCGTGGCTCCAAGCTGGGCGTTGCGGCGCTGATCTCTATGTGCAGTGCGCTGCTGAAAAAGTCGGTGCGCGGAGGGCTGATCGTGGTTGGCGAAATCAACCTGGGTGGCTCCATCGAACCGATCCGCAATCCGGTCAGCATTGCCGAGCTGGCGGTGGAGAAGGGTGCTAGTACGCTGCTGATGCCGGTGACGGCGCGGCGCCAGCTTTATGATCTGTCTGACGAAATGGCAACGAAGATCGATATCCAGTTCTACCAGGATGCAAGGGATGCGTTTTTGAAGGCGATTGTGGAGTGATGACCTTGATCGGTCGTTTTGTGTAGTCAGACAGGGAGAGTTGTGGTGTCTAATAGGAGCAAATATAAGCAAGAACTTCCAGAATGGTTTTCGCGTGATAACTACAACCTTGTTTCAGGGTTTGGTATTTTGGAGTGGCGAAATGAACTTCTGGTTAGGGCAATCATTGCAAAGAGCCTGAGGGCTCCAGGCTTTGAGTTTTTGATGGATTTGGATCTGATTAGATGGGTCCCTGATGACGTGGTCGCTAAATGTCTTGATCATGCGCGGGGATTGGTTACCGGGAAGTTTTCTCCGGTTCCACTTTCAGAAGCCCCCCCTTTTGGGGTTGCCAGGTTCGGGGATCTTCGATTTCAAGCTCTTCAGGATAGGGCTGCAGTTGAGAGTGGTCATGCGGATCAGATTTCAATTGATAGATGGGGGATGACTCGCCCTGGTATTTATCTCGACAAGAATTTTCTGGCTGCCATGAACTCTAATGTTTCTGTGGAGTATGGGGTTGGGGTGAGATTTCCTTATCTTTTGAAGGTTGATCTAGGTGCTCCAGACTCTGTGCTTGAGAAGGCTTTTTCTGACTGGTTGTTGTGTGCTAGGAAATCTCGAAAAAAGGAGCCTGTTGAGGTCGTTAAGTCGAAAAATACTGGAACTAGCATGTATGATTCGTGGCGTATTTGTGGGGTTCTTCCTTATCTTGACTTGCATCTTTGGAGTGTTGAGCATGGTGCTTCAATATCCTCGGGTGTTATGGCGGGGGCGGTTGTTCCTCATAGGAGTTCGGGCTATAGATTTATGATGGAGCGTACTGTCCCGGATGTGAAAAAGCTCATGGCAGGTTTGGAATCTATAGAGATTACCTGCTTTTATGAGCAGAGGGTTTCTGGGTAGGGTAACGGCAAGAGATGAGTGCAACACCTGACCATTCGAGTGCGGTTTTTCCGTATAGATGAACAGCCCAGGCTGCAGACCACAGGCCATCGTCGAGTTTGCCAGGATTGAGGTGCTGCCTGGCATCTGGCCATCTGGGCAGCCAGTATAGGGCGTCGGTAGATGCCGCTCATCGTGAGAGCCTTAAATTATGAAAATTTAATAATTATAGATTTGGCATAAAATATTATAAGGCTGTCAGATACTTTTGTTTCCAGGGGGGCACCACACCGATACCAGGCTGCAGCCGTACTCATGGTTCCGTTGACGTTAGCTGCTCAATGCGCTCTCCCAAGCGCATCCAGGCCTCAGTCATCTCAGCGGTGTAGCTATGCCGCTGATAGGTACGCTTCACTTTGTTTTCCTCGGTGTGGTTCAGGCAGCGCTCGGCAACTTCCGGCAGTACGCCGAGCGCAGTCATCAAGGTGGCTCCGGTTCTGCGCAAGTCATGCGGCGTCCACTTTCCAGCTGGTAGCAACAAAGCTTGGGCCTTGGCGCTGCGTCGGCTCATGGTGCCCTGCTCAGGTGAGCGCTGGCGATCGCCCAGCTGCTTGGTCACGGTCTTCGGACATACTGGCCCGCTGTTGTCAGTATTGGGGTAACACCAGAGGGAGGAGCCGTTGATGTCCTGCATCTTCTTGAATTGCTTGATGGCGAACGGCGACAGCATCACGGTGTGCGATCTGCCGTTTTTGCTGTTCTCGGCAGGGATCAGCCAGGTGCTTTTCTCCCAGTCGATGTGCTCCCAGCGTGCGGCCAGCAGTTCACCGATTCTGCAGCACGTTGAGAGGGCGATCCAGATTGCGGCTTCGGATGTGGCCAGTAGCCCGGCCTCGGGTGCTTTCTGGGCTAGGAGGCGGATCTCGTCATCACTTAGAACACGGTCGCGTTCGACATCTTTGCCGCCGATCTTGGCCTTGCGGATGTTGGCTGTGGGGTCATGCTCAATCAGGTCACGGTCGACAGCAAAGCGAAACATCTGGCGCATCAGGCTGAAGATCAGCTTGGCCATGCGATTGACGCCGCGGGCGAGCAGGGCATCGGTCACTTCGGTGATATGCCCTTTCCTCACGTCAGCAACCGCGAGATGACCAATGAAGGGGAGTACGTCCTTCTGGAACATGCGGCGGACTTCAGCCCCCTTATCCTTACGCTTGATCAGGTCGACCCTGGCCCAGTCATCGAAGAGCTCGCCAACGCTTTTGCGGGCGGCCTGGCGCGCTTGCTCGGCTTCGGCAGCGGCCTTCTCATCTGCCAGTCGCGCCATTTCGGCATCGCGCGCGGCAATACGCGCAGCTTCCTCGGCCTGTAGGTGCTCCCGTAGGTCAGTAATGCCATTCAGATAAAGATCCGTCAGTTCACGTGCCCGCTGACGTGCTGACTTCAAGGTCAGCCCCGTGGTGCCGTCGCGGTCGTAGGCACCGAGTGGGAGTCGAACGCGTTTGCCGGCAGAGTCTGTGTAGCGGTAGTAGAAAAGGCGATCCCCACCGGGAGTGATGCGTGCGATGAAGCGTCCATGCCCTTTGGGTGCTGACTCGTTCAGCCAGATATCCTTTTCCGCGGGCTTGGTGCTCATCTGCCTGTCGGTGATTTCGCCCATAGTTTTCCTCCTCGTGACCGTTTGCCCAATCCCGTGACCGTTTGGTGACCGTTTGAGCGTAGCTTGAGGCGAATCCTAATGGATGCTCGTGGACGATTGAAAGGCTACAGCCCTTTATTTTCAAGGGTTGCAGAGGATTTGATAGAAAGCGGGAGATCGTGGTGGACGGGTAATTACCCTTATGGGGTGCAAGGGGTCGAGTGTTCGAATCACTCCGTCCCGACCAAAATTCCCCAAAAGGCTCAAGCACTCATTGTGTTTGGGCCTTTTTAGTTTCCGGCTGCTGCGCAATCCAAGTGCGAGAGCGGCGCACGACTCGGCCCTGATTTCGCGGATATCCGGATCGGGAGCAACCTCCGACCAGGCGACATCGGCATGGTCGCGCTGCCGGTCGCTTTTCTCCATTTCCTCGCCGGCGTGGCCGGCAGATACCCTGCCAGTTCTTTTCGGCCAGCCGGTACTGTCACGCTGAGCGGGTGCGTATCTCGCGAAAACTCGGTGTCGAGGCTGACCAGCCGCTCGAATGTCTCTTTCGAAACATTTCCCTGCGCTTGCAGACATCTCCCCGCATCACCTTCTCCCGACAATGTCGTCCTGATTCCATGGGATGACCGATGCCCGATGAGCCAGCTGAAAAAGGCGCTGCACGATAAAACCTTCGTCTGCGTCATGGAGTTCGTCCCCAAGTCCTCCGGCGAGAGCTTCGCCAGCATCGAAGCGCTCATGGCCCGCGCGCACCTGTGCGGCTGGCCCATGACGGTGGCCATCGCCGACCGAGTCGGCAGCCCCGTGGAAATGTCGCCGCTGGATGCGTTCGCCAGCTTCAAGCGACCGCTCCCCGCGCTGCTGCACTTCGCTGGCAAGGACCGCGAACGCCGCCACCTGCTGGCGCAGCTGCAGCAGATGGATGCCGCCGGTCTCGACCAGCTTCTGCTGCTCACCGGCGACCGGCTGCCGGGGCATGAGCCCGGCCAGCGCCCGGTGCGCTATCTGGAGTCGGTGGCCGCGCTGCAGATGGTTCGCCAGGCACGTCCGGACTGGCTGCTGGGCGCCGCGATGCATCCGTTCAAGTACCGCGAGGAGGAGGGCGGCGCGCAGTACTTCAAGGCCGAGAAGAAGCTCGCCGCCGGCGCGGACTTCCTGTCCCTGCAACTGGGCTACGACGCCTGCAAGCACCAGGAAGCCATGCACTGGATGAGCCGCCAGCCTGCGCCCAGGCCGCTGCTCGCCTGCGTCATGGCCCTGACCCTGAGCCGCGCCAGGATCTTCAGGCAGGTAGCCGGTATCGTGGTCACGCCCTCGATGCTCGGCCTGCTCGAAGCCGAGGCGGCCGTATCCAGGGCCCATGCCCAGGCGCGCAGCCTCGACAGGCTTGCGCTGCAGATCATCGGCCTGCGCTTGATGGGCTACGCCGGGATTCACCTGTCCGGCATTCATGGTTTGGAGCAACTGCTGACGCTGGAGCAGGCGATCAACGACTGGCAGGCGCGAATCCACTCGCTGGAGGAGTGGGCCCCGGCCTGGGATGCCTGCTGGCGGATGCCGGGGGGGCCGGCGGTGACCTTCCACCCGCCAGAGGCGAACTGGCGGCTGGGTGAGGCCAGCGTCAGCGCCTCGAGCAGGGAGATGCTGCGCTACCAACTGCTGTCCGGCGTGCATGCGCTGCTGTTCGATCGCCGCAGATGGCTGAGCCAGGCGTTTGGCTGGACGCTGCAGCGCCCGGTGTGGTCGACCCCCGCGGGGGCGCGCCTGCTGCATCGTCTGGAGCGCGGCGTGAAGAGGCCGCTGGTGGGTTGCGATACCTGCGGACGCTGCCGCCTGCAGGACACCCTCTACATCTGCCCCGAAACCTGTCCCAAGGGCCTCGCCAACGGACCCTGCGGCGGCACCTCGCTCAACCGCTGCGAGTTTGGCGACCGGGAGTGCATACATAGCGTCAAGTACCGCACCGCCCAGGCCGTGCGCCAGACCGCGGTACTGAAAGACCGTCTGATACCGTGCGTGGAAGAGGGCACGCGCCACCAGAGTTCCTGGCCGGCCTGGTTTGAGTCATCACGCTGAGCTGGCCTGGCCGCAGCGCCTGCCCAGCGGTGGGACAGGGTCGGCCATCTCCGATGGCTGGCTTTGCACCTTGGCGGAAACAAAAAGCCCCGCGGGGTGGCGGGGCGAATAGGGGAAACTCTCAGTCCCTGTAGATTAGCGCCCGGGGCGTGAAGATTTCGTCATGCGGATGTAGGCGCCTTGCGAAATTCAGCGCTGGCTCTGCAACTGCCCCGAGGTCCAGGCTGCCTCGAACTGCTGCCAGGCCTGACTTTCCGCTGCCTTGCAGGCGGCAACGCGCTTGTCCGACTCGGGGTACCGGCAGGAAGAGGGCATTGAGTAGAAGCGCTCCCATGCCTCTTCCTTCTTGGCGAGCTCAGCCTGCTTCAGGCGTGCCGCTGTCGCCAGTTCGGCCTGACGGCGCCGTTCGGCTGTCTGGAGCGCCTGTTGGTGAACGAGCTGCTCAGGGCTGAGCGGAACCTGGGGCGCCAGTTGCTGCTGCCGGGCCTGCTGTTGCTGCTGGAGTTTCTGGGTGGTTGCCCTGGAATGCTCGATCTGCCGCTGGGCCATGTTCTCGATGGCAGCGGTGCGCGCCTGGTAGACGGTGTAGACGCCCGAGACGGAGATGATCACGCCCAGAAGCCAGGCGATGGGGGAGAGTGGTCTGCGGCGGCGTCGTGCCATGAAGGTTCGTCCATGATGTGATGCAGTTCACAGAATGATAGCTCATGGCTTTGGGCAGCGGGAGTGCCGGAAACGAAAGTCTCACTCGCTGGCGGCGCCAATGGCGCCGAGTGGGGCGAGGCGATCCACTTGCACAGCCGGTGGGCGTATCACCCCGTGGTGCCCATCAGCACCTTGCACCTTTGTACCTGCCGCTTTGGGCGCAGGGATCGACATCGAGCCGGCCGCCGGCCAGTTGCTGAGCCAATACCAGCCCCGCCGGCGTATCCACGTCCCACAGCACGCCGGGATCGTCGACCGGCAACTCGCGTAGCGGCCGCTCCTTCAGCAGTGCCCGTGCGCCGTGCTCGCCGGTCAGCTGGGCCAGCGCCAGGCCGTGGAGATTGCCGAAGCCTACCGGATGCCCCCGTCTGCCGCGGAAAGTCGGCGCCACCAGGCTGTCATGCTCCAATGCAGCGACGACCAGCGCCACGGTGTCCGGCTGGATGAACGGCATGTCACCGAGGGCGATCAGCCAGCCGCGGCTGTCGGCGCTATGGCGTATGGCGGCGGCCAGGCTGTCGCCCATGCCTGCCGAGGCCAGGGTGAGCACCTCGAGGTCGAGGCGACGGGCGAGGGTCAGCACCCCGGTGTTGTCCGGTCGGGTGACCAGCAGCAGGCGCTCCACCGAGCCGTGCAGCGCTCGCACGGCGTGTTCCAGCACCGGCCTCTGGCTGCCGTCGCGGCCGCTGCAACTGGCCAGCAGCTTGTCCTGAGCGGCGCCGGCCTGTTCGCGGTAGCGGCTGCCGAGACCGGCGGCCAGCAGCACGGCGCACACGCCGTTCATGCCGGTTGCCCGCAGACATCCTGACGGGCGGGGCGAGCGACGGCCGCGCCGTTCTTCAGTGCGACAATCTCGGCGAGCAGCGACAGGGCGATCTCCGGCGGCGTGTGGCTGCCGATCGGCAGGCCGATCGGGCCGTGCAGGCGGGCGATGTCGGTGGCCGGCAAACCGAGGCTGGCCAGCCGTTCGCGGCGCCTGGCGCTGTTGAGCCGCGAGCCGAGCGCGCCGACGTAGAAGGCCCGCGAGCCGAGTGCGGTGAGCAGGGCCATGTCGTCCAGGCGCGGATCATGGGTGAGCGCGACTATGGCGGTGCGCTCGTCGGGCGCGATGGCCAGCACGGCGTCGTCCGGCATGCCGGGAACGAAGCGCGCGTGGTCGTCCGCCCAGCCGTGGGCGAACTCCTCGCGCGGATCGCAGACCAGCACCTCGAAGTCGAGCATCCGCGCCATCGCGCTGACGTAGCGCGACAGCTGGCCGGCGCCGATCAGCAGCAGACGCCAGCGCGGGCCGTACACCGCGCGCAGGCGCGCGCCGTCGAACTGCAGCGTCTCGGTGGGTACGGCGTCGTGCAGGGTCACCCGGCCGCTGGCCAGTTCCAGCTCGCGGGCCACCAGCCGATGTGCCGCGCAGCGCGCTAGCAGCTCCTCGACCCAGGCGCAGTCGGCGACCTCCTCCTCGGTCAGGCGCAGGGTGCCGCCGCAGGGTAGGCCGAAGCGCGCCGCTTCCTCGCGGCTGACCCCGTAGGTCAGCAGTTGCACGCCGGCGGTGGCGCGCGCCGCGCGGCCGTCGCGCAGGCGCGCGAGCAGGTCGTCCTCGATGCAGCCGCCGGACACCGAGCCGACCAGCAGGCCGTCGCCGCGCACGGCGAGCATGGCGCCCGGCGGACGCGGCGCGCTGCCCCAGGTCTGCACCACGGTGTACAGCAGCACACGCTGGCCGGCGCGGCGCCAGGCCAGCACGCGGTCGAGCACGTCGAAGTCGACGCTGTCCATCAGACCTTCCAGTCCATCAGCTGGTTGCGGATCGGCAGCTCGCGGATGCGCTTGCCGGTGGCGGCGAAGATGGCGTTGCACAGCGCCGGAGCGATCGGCGGCACGCCCGGTTCGCCGACGCCGCCCAGCGGCACCTCGCCCTCGGGGCGCATCAGGTGCACGGCGATCTCGCGCGGCGCCAGCGGCATGCGCGCCACCTGGTAGTTGTGCAGGTTGCTCTGCTCGACACGGCCCTGGTGGAAGCTGATCTCGCCGAGCGCGGCGTTGCTCAGGCCCATCACGCAGGCCCCCTCCATCTGCGCGCGGACACGCTCGGGGTTGACCACCGGGCCGCAGTCCACCGCCATGGTCGCCTTGTTGACGATCAGCACGCCGTCGGTACGCACCTCGACGTCCAGCACCACCGCCACGTAGCTGACGAAGCTGTAATGCACCGCCAGGCCCAGGCCGTGCCCCGGCGGTAGCTGCTGGCCCCAGCCGGCCTGGCGGGTGGCCTCCTCGATCACCGCGCGCAGGCGCCCGGTATCGAGCGGATAGAGGCTGGGCGACTCGCCGTAGTTGGTGGTGTCGGCGAGCAGGGCCGGATCGATCTTGCGTGGCGAGCCGATCAGTTCGAGCAGGAAGTCGCGATGGTCACGGCCGGCCGCCGCCGCCAGCTCGGCGACGAAGCTCTGGATGGCGAAGGCGTGGGGGATGTTGACCACCGAGCGATACCAGCCGACCCGGGTATGCACGGCCGCCTCGGGATTCTCCTGGCGCAGGTTGGGGATGCGCCAGGGCAGGCCGACGAAGCCCATGCCCAGCTCGAAGGGCTGCAGGTTGCGCGCCTGCGGCCCGAACAGCGCTCCGATGCTCGGTGCCACGCTGCGGTGCAGCCAGGCGCTGGCCTGGCCCTTGTCGTCGAGGGCGCCGCGCAGGTACTGCACCGACACGGTATGGAAATAGGAGTGCTGCAGATCGTCCTCGCGGGTCCACTGCACGCGCACGTGGCGCCCGGGGAACTCCCTGGCCAGCAGCGCCGCCTCGATGATGAAGTCGGGCTTGGACTTGCGGCCGAAACCGCCGCCGAGCAGGGTGACGTTGAGCGTCACCTGCGCGAAGGGAATGCCCAGGCGTTCGGCGATGCGCTGGCGTGCCGCCTGCGGCGCCTGGCTGGGGGCCCACACCTCGCAGGCGCCGTCGGTGAAGATGGCGGTGGCCACCGGCGGCTCCATCGGCGCCTGGGCCAGGTGCGGCAGATAGTACTCGGCCTCGAGCACCTGCTTGCCCTTCTTGAACGCGGTATCCACGCTGCCCATGCTGCGCAGGCGCTTGCCCGGCGCCCGCGCGGCCTTGCTCAGCTCCTGGCGGTAGGTATGCGAGTCGTAGCCGGCGTTGGCGCCATCGTCCCATTCCAGCTGGAGAGCCTCGCGGCCCCGGATCGCCGCCCAGGTGTTGCTGGCCACCACGGCGAGGCCGCCGAGCGGCTGGAACTCCGAGGGCAGGGGCGTGGCGCTGATCTCCACCACCCGGAGCACCCCGGGGACCTGCAGCGCGGCGCTGGCGTCGTGGCTCTTCAGGGTGCCGCCGTACACCGGCGGGCGGGCGATCACCGCGTAGAGCATGTTGTCGAAGCGCACGTCGGCGCCGAATACCGCGCGGCCGCGGACGATGTCTGCTCCGTCGATGGCGCGGTTGGAGTCCTTGCCGATGTAGCGGAATTCCTCGGCCTTCTTCAGCCGCAGCTTGTTGCGCGGCGGCACCTCCAGCGCCGCCGCGGCCTCGGCCAGCGCACCGTAGCCCAGGCTGCGTCCGCTCGGTACGTGCAGCACCTGGTGGCCCGCGGCGCGGCACTCGGCCAGTGGCACCTGCCACTGGTTGGCCGCGGCCTGCTCGAGCATCTGCCGGGCGGCGGCACCGCAGCGGCGCAGCGGGGCGAACCAGTGGCGCATGCTGCGCGAGCCGTCGGTGTCCTGGTTGCCGAAACGTTCCTCGTCGCCTGGCGCCTGCACCACGCGCATCATCTCCCAGTCCGCTTCCAGCTCGTCGGCCACCACCATGGCCAGGCTGGTGCGCACGCCCTGGCCCATCTCGGCGCGGTGGCAGACGAAGGTCACCAGACCATCGGCGGCGATGCTGAGGAACACCTTGGGGTTGTCGACCCAACCGTGCGGCATGGCGTCGGCGCCGAAGGCGTTCCTCTTGCTGGCGGCGAAGGCCTCGGGCATGCCCCAGCTGGCAGCGACCACCAACGCACCGGTGGCGGCGATGCCCTTGAGGAAGCCGCGACGACTGAGGTTGACGACCACCAGCTCGTCGCGTTCGGGTGCGTCCTGCTCGTGCTGGCTCATGCCTGTGCCTCCTGCAGCTTGCCGGCCGCGCTCTGGATGGCCGCGCGGATGCGCGTGTAGGTGCCGCAGCGGCAGATGTTGCCGACCATCGCCGCCTTGATCTGGCCGTCGTCGGGATTGCGGTTGCCCCTGAGCAGCGCGGTGGCGGCCATGATCTGCCCGCCCTGGCAGTAGCCGCACTGGGCCACGGCATGCTCCAGCCAGGCCTGCTGGACCACCTTGCCCACCGGGTCTTCGTGCAGCGCCTCGATGGTGGTGACCCGTTTGCCGAGCGCCTGGCCGACCGAAGTGAGACAGCCGCGCACGGCCTGGCCGTCGAGGTGCAGTGTGCAGGCGCCGCACTGCCCCATGCCGCAGCCGAACTTGGTGCCGGTGTAGCCGACGACGTCGCGCAGCGCCCACAGCAGGGGCATCTCCTCGGGGACATCGAGCTGGTGATCCGTACCGTTCAGGTTGAGGGTGATCATCGCCGCATTATCCTTGTGGTGGTCACGGTGCTGTCGCGGCAGGGGAGCTGTCAGCAGTAGGCGCCGGTCGACAGACGGTCGAGTGAGACTTTAGCCCAATCGGGGGGCGCAACGTCGAGAGGCAAATGCTGCAAATGCAAAACGCCGCCGGTGGGGCCGGCGGCGTTGCGGGTGCACATTGTGAGGCTGGTGATCAGCGGGACTGCAGCCAGGCCCGCCAGCCGCCGAAATGGCTGATGTCCTCGGCGCCCACCAGGCCGTAGCCGTCGCAGATGAAGCCGGTTTCCCAGCGGCCGTCTTCCAGCTCGACCTTGCCCAGCCCCAGCGGCGCCGGGATGCCGGCGAGGAAGGAGCTCAGCTCGCGGCTGGGCAGTTCCCAGACCTCCACGGCGATGGCCGCGCCGCCTTCGCCGACGCGGACCATGCCCGGGCGCAGCGGCGGGCCGCCGGCCAGCGCGTACAGTTTGTAATGGGGCGCGCTGCGGGTGGCCTCGACCAGCCGGCCGCCGCGCTGGACGAGTTGCCAGTTGAGCGGCAGGCCGGCCAGATGCGCGCCGCATACCACCACGCGGGCCAGGTCGTTGCGTGCCGGGGTCGCCGGTGCCGGCAGGTCGAGGGCGCGGCCGCCGGCCAGCGGCAGGGCGTGCCGGCGCTGCACGGCGTCGGCCAGGCCGAGCAGGTACTGGTCGGTGAAGGCGCGGCCGAACAGGGTCACGCCCCACGGCAGGCCGTTGGCCATGACCCCGCTGGGTACCGCCACCGCCGTGTAGTCCAGCAGGTTCATGAAGTTGGTGTACCAGCCCAGCTCGGAGTTGCGCAGCACCGGTTCCGCGTGCAGCTCGGCCAGGGTCACCGGGCGGCCGATGGTCGGGGTGAGCACGCAGTCCAGCTCGGCGAGGATGCGGTCGCACTGCGCCTTGAGCGCCTGCAGGCGGTACTGGGCGCGGAACGCCTCGACCGCCGTGGCGCCGGGCGCCTGGGCCAGCACCGCACGGATCACCGGCAGCACCGCCTCGGGCTCGCGCTCGACCAGCTCGCCGGCCACGCTGTAGCGCTCGGCCACCCACGGCCCCTCGTAGAGCAGCCGCGCGGCTTCGAGGAAGGGCGAAAAATCGATCTCCACCGGCGTGCCGCCCAGGCTTTCCAGCTGGTGTATGGCGGCGGCGAACTGCAGCGGGCCTTCGCTGCAGCCGAAGAACCGCAGGTCCTGTGTGCGCGGCACGCCGAAGCGGAACGGGCGCGGCGCGCCGAAGGCCGAGGCGTCGTTCCACAGCGGGTTGGCGCGGCTGTAGTCGTCGCGCGGATCGAACCTGGCGGTCAGCGCCAGCAGTTGGCTGGCCTCGCGGGCGGTGGCGGTGAAGAAGGTTACGCAATCCAGCGTGCGGCAGGCCGGCACCACCCCGGCGGTGGAGATCAGCCCCTTGGTCGCCTTGAGGCCGACCAGGTTGTTCAGCGCCGCCGGCACCCGGCCGCTGCCGGCGGTGTCGGTGCCGAGGGCGAAGCTGGCCAGGCCCAGCGCCACCGCCAGCGCCGAGCCGGAGCTGGAGCCGCCGGCCGGGTAGTCCGGGTGCAGGCTGTTGCGGCACGCGCCGTAGGGCGAGCGGGTGCCGTTGAGGCCGGTGGCGAACTGGTCGAGGTTGCTCTTGCCCAGCGGCACGGCGCCGAGGGCGAGCAGCTGCTCGACGATGGTGGCGCTTTGCTGCGGCACATAGGCGAAGGCCGGGCAGGCGGCCGTCGTGGGAATCCCGGCCAGGTCGATGTTGTCCTTGATGGCGAAGGGCACGCCGTACAGCGGCAGCTCCGCCGGACTCCTGCCGTCGAGGGCGGCCAGATAGGGTTCCAGCTCCTCGGCGCTGAGCAGGTGGATGAATAGCCTGAATTCCGGGTTGAGCTGGGCGGCCCGCTCGCGCAGCGCGGCGAGCAGCTCGCGCGGGGTGGTGCGGCCGTCGAGATAGGCGGCGCGCAGGGCGTCGAGGCGCAGGTCGAATGGATGGTGCATGGTCGGTTTCCTTGTTCCGGTCGTGCCATGGCACGGCGTAGGGTGCGCCGTGCGCACCCATGAATCTGGTGGTGCGCATGGCGCACCATACGGTTGTCTCGGCGCTCCGATGGCTCCCACGCGGACGGTTCGACGTCTCAACGTGGGAACGATCAGCAGCGACTTATGCCTCCTCGAGCACCACCACCCGCTGGCCGGCGCGCACCGGCGAGCCGGGCTGCACGCGGACCTCGCGGACCACGCCGCCGACCGGGGCGGTGAGGGGGATCTCCATCTTCATCGACTCGAGGATCACCAGCACGTCGCCGGCCGCGACCGTTTCGCCCTCGCTCACCTGCACCTGCCAGAGGTTGCCGGCGATGTGGCTGTCGATACCGTGCTGGCCGGCGCCGAGCGGGCTGTCCTCGCCCAGATCCGGGCCGACTTCCTCCACCTCGAAGTGCGCCTGGCCGGAGTCGATCCAGCGCTGGCGCTCGGCGGCGAAGGCGCCGCGCTGCTGGGCGCGGAACGCGGCGATGCCCTCGGCTTCGTCCTGGAGGAACTGCTGGTAGTCGGCCAGCGCCAGTTCGCTGTCCTCGATGCGCAGCTCGAAACGGCCGAGCGGGAAGTCGCGGCGGATACGCAGCAGCTCGTCGGCGGACACCGGGTAGAAGCGGATCTGGTCGAAGAAGCGCAGCAGCCAGGGCTTGCCGCGGAAGGCTTCGACCTCGCGGTAGCGGTTCCACATCTGCAGGGTGCGGCCGACGAACTGGTAGCCGCCGGGGCCTTCCATGCCGTACACGCACATGTAGGCGCCGCCGATGCCCACCGAGTTCTCCGCGGTCCAGGTGCGCGCCGGGTTGTACTTGGTGGTCACCAGGCGGTGGCGCGGATCGAGCGGGGTGGCCACCGGCGCGCCGAGATAGACGTCGCCGAGGCCCATCACCAGGTAGCTGGCGTCGAATACCGTGCGGTACACCGCGTCGAGGTTGGGCAGGTCGTTGATCCGGCGGATGAACTCCAGGTTGCTCGGGCACCAGGGCGCGTCCTTGCGCACCGTGGTCATGTACTTGTCGATCGCCAGCTGGCAGGCCGGGTCGTCCCAGGACAGCGGCAGGTGGACGATGCGCGACGGCACCTTCAGATCCTGCGCGGCGCACACCGCGTCCCACAGGCCGGCGACCGTCTCCAGCAGCACGGCCAGCGGCAGGGTTTCCGGCTGGTAGTGCACCTGCAGCGAGCGGATGCCGGGCGTCAGGTCGATCACCCCGGCGAGGTCCTTCGCCTGCAGCGCCTGCATCAGCGCATGGCCGCGAAAGCGCAGCACCAGGTCCAACTCCGGTGCGCCGATCTCCAGCAAGAGGTGGGTGTCGCCGGACAGGCGGGCGACCAGGCGGGTGTCGTCACTACCGAGGTCGAGGACGATGGGAGTTGTAGGGGCGCATTCATTCGCCGCTTTTGCAGCCTCGATGTAGGCGAATGAATTCGCCCCTACTTCATCGCGGCGGGCCTTGGCCAGTTCGCGGGCGGTTTCCAGGCTGACCGGCACGAAGCGCAGCTTGTCGCCGGCCTTGAGCTGGCCGAGCTGCCAGAGGTCGGCCTCGATCACCGTCACCGGGCAGACGAAACCGCCCAGGCTCGGCCCGTCCGGGCCGAGGATCACCGGCATGTCGCCGGTAAAGTCCACCGCGCCGATCGCATACGGGTTGTCGTGGATGTTCGACGGATGCAGGCCGGCCTCGCCGCCGCTGTCGCGCACCCACTCGGGTTTCGGCCCGATCAGGCGCACGCCGGTGCGGCTGGAGTTGAAGTGCACTTCCCAGTCGCTGGCGAGGAAGGTGTCGATGTAGGCCGGGGTGAAGTACTCCGGCGCGCCGTGCGGGCCGTAGATCACGCGGATCTCGCGCACGGCGGGCAGCGGCGCGCACAGCTCGGCGGCCAGCGCGGCGCCGGCGCTGGCGTCGGCCAGCGGCGCCAGGTGCAGCACGTCGCCGGCGCGCAGCGCGCGGCCGCCGTGGCCGCCGAACTGGCCGAGGGTGAAGGTGCTCTTGCTGCCCAGATAGTCCGGCAGCTGCAGGCCGCCGCGCACGCAGAGATAGGAGCGCGCGCCACTCCCCGCGATGGTGCCGAGGCTCAGGGTGGCGCCGGAGGGGACGAACAGCGCGGTATGCATCGGCTGTTCGATGCCGTCGAGCTGCACCGGAATGGCCGCGCCGGTCACCGCCACCACCGCGTCGGTGTTGAAGCGCAGCAGCGGGCCGCTCATGGTGATTTCCAGGCCGGCGGCGCCTTCGGCATTGCCGAGCAGGCGGTTGCCCAGGCGCAGGGCGCGGTCGTCCATCGGCCCCGACGGCGGCACGCCGACCGCCCAGTAGCCGAGGCGGCCGGGGAAGTCCTGCACGGTGGTCTGGGTGCCGGCGCTGAGCACCTCGAAGGTGCTGGCGCGGTAGGCGAGGCCTTCCAGGCAACGGGTCCAGGGCGAGCCGCTGGCGAAGGGCGCATCCTGGATGATCTGCCGCAGGTAGTCGCGGTTGGTTTCCACGCCGTACAGCAGCGAGTCGGCCAGCGCCTGGTCCAGTGCGGCGCGGGCCTCGTCCCGAGTGGGCGCCCAGGCGATGACCTTGGCGATCATCGGGTCGAAGTAGGGCGGAATCTCGCAGCCGGCCTCGACCCAGGTGTCGATGCGCAGGCTCCGGCCGTCGGCCGCCGGGAAGTCCACCGCGGTGAGCAGGCCGGGGCTGGGCTGGAAGTCGCGGCCCGGGTCCTCGGCGTACAGGCGCGCCTGGATGGCGTGGCCGCTGGGCGCGAGGGTCTTGGCCAGCTCGGCGAGCGGCGCCAGCGTGCCGGCGGCCAGCTCGATCATCCAGCGCACCAGATCGACGCCCCACACCTGCTCGGTGACGCCGTGCTCGACCTGCAGGCGGGTGTTCACTTCGAGGAAGTAGAAGCGCTGGGCCGCGCTGTCGTAGACGAACTCGACGGTCCCGGCGCTGCGGTAGTTGACCGCCTTGGCCAGCTTGATCGCCGCGGCGCAGAGTTCCTCGGCCATGCCGGCCGGCAGGTTGGGCGCCGGGGTTTCCTCCAGCACCTTCTGGTTGCGCCGCTGCACCGAGCAGTCGCGCACGCCCAGGGCGAGCACCTCGCCGGCGCCGTCGCCGAACACCTGCACTTCCAGGTGGCGGGCGCGCTCGATGTACTTCTCGATGAACACGCCCGAGTCGCTGAAGTTGTTCTGACCGAGGCGCTTGACCGCCTCGAAGGCCTCGGAGAGTTCCGCGGCCGAGCGGCACACGCGCATGCCGATGCCGCCGCCGCCGGCGGTGCTCTTGAGCATCACCGGGTAGCCGACCGTTTCGCCCGCAGCCAGCGCCGCGTCGAGGCTTTCCAGCAGTTCGGTGCCTTCGAGCAGCGGCACGCCGTGCTGTTTGGCCAGCGCGCGGGCGGTGTGCTTGAGGCCGAACACCCGCAGTTGCTCCGGGGTGGGGCCGACGAAGGCGATGCCGGCGGCCTCGCAGGCCTCGGCGAAGGCGGCGTTCTCGGAGAGGAAGCCGTAGCCGGGGTGGATGGCCTGGGCGCCGCTCTGCTTGGCCGCGGCGAGGATCTTGTCCACCACCAGGTAGGTGGCGGAGGCCGGGCCTTCGCCGAGGCTGAACGACTCGTCGGCCTGCCGGATATGCAGGCTGGCGGCGTCGGCTTCGGAGTAGACGGCCACGCCGCCTACGCGCAGTTCGTGGAGGGTGCGCAGGATGCGGCAGGCGATGGCGCCGCGGTTGGCGATCAGGAGTTTGTCGAACATGGAGGAGGCCACCATGCAGTGGCGGGTCGTCCCGCCGGAAATCTTCTGCACCACGGTCGTCCGTGGTTGGTATTCGGTGCCAGCCGATGGCGTGGCTCGGTGGGAAAGGCTTCGCCGTTTCCCACCCTACGTTTGCCGGGGCTTTCGCAGGGTGGATGACCGCGCAGGGTCATCCACCGTCAGTCCCACACCAGCACCTGCGCCGGTGTCGGGTTCCAGCCGTTGCACGGGTTGTTCAGCTGCGGGCAGTTGGAGATCAGCACGATCACGTCCATGTGTGCCTGCAGCTCCACGTACTTGCCCGGCGCGGAGATGCCGTCCTCGAAGGTCAGGCCGCCTTCCGGGGTGACCGGCACGTTCATGAAGAAGTTGATGTTGGCGCCGATGTCGCGCTTCTCCAGGCGGCCGTCGGCGAGGCTGGCGCGCAGGAAGTTGTCGCGGCAGCTGTGCATGTAGCGCGTCTCCAGCGCGTAGCGCACGGTGTTGCTCTCCTGGGCGCAGGCACCGCCGAGGGTGTCGTGGCGGCCGCAGGTGTCGGCGACTATGGTCAGCAGCGGATTGCCGAGGTTGGAATACAGCACCGTGCCGGCGCTCAGGTAGACGTTGTTCTGCCGGCGCAGGGTGCGCTGCGGGTCGTAGCGCTCGCGCGGATTCCTCGCGCTGTAGAACAGGGTGTCGACCGCCTGGTTGCCTTCCAGGTCGAGCAGGCGCAGGGTCTGCCCGGCCTTGACCTCGAACAGGTAGGGCTCGCCGGCCGGGATGACGTGGCGGAACGCGGCGGTTTCGGGATGCAGGGAGCTTTCGACGAGGCTCATGTCGGGTCCTCAGATGTACAGACGTTCGGTGTTGTGGAAGCCGCGGCCGTTCTCCGCGCGCGAGGTGCGGCACAGCACGCTGATGCCGTCGCTCTCCACCCGGTGCCAGGTGAGCTGCAGCGGCTTGGGCGAGTACACCGGGTTGGGGTCGAGCGGGTGCTGCAGGGCGGTGAGCACCACCAGGGTGTCCATCGGCGCGTACAGCTCGACGTAGTCGCCGGCGCGCGAGTTGCCCGGCTCGAACTCGAAGCTGCCGGCGCCGTCCACGCTGACCTTGCTGAACAGGTTGAGGGGCATCAGCAGGTCCTGCAGGTTGAGGTTCCACTTGCCCAGCTCCACCAGCAGGTTGTCCACGCCGTTGCGGTAGAAGGCGTTGCGCAGCTCCTGGTAGCGGCCCTGGCCGTACTTCTCGCGCACCTCCTCGGCATTCAGCACGCCGCCGAAGCTGTCGTGCCAGCCGCAGGTGTCGGCGGTGATCGCCGCCAGCACCCGGCCCATGTCCGAGTACAGGCAGTGGCCGGCGGTCAGTTTGGCGGTGTGCTGGCACTTGAGGGTGTCCGGCAGGTTGAGGCGCTCGCTCTTTTCCTGGGCGTTGAGCAGCAGCAGGCTGACGTTGGCGCCGCCTTCGAGGTCGGTGATGCGCAGCACCTGGCCGCGCTTGAGCACGAAGGAGGTGTGGCCGCCGCCGGGGACGAGTTCCTCGTACAGGGTCGGGCGCAGGGTCAGGGATGCAGTCATGGGGTAGCTCCTTTACAGCGCGGATTGCAGCCCGGCGCCGAGGTGCGCGGGCAGGGCGTCGACGGCCGCGCGCGCGGCGCGGCGGTCGGCGTTGAGGGGGATGTCGTAGGTGACGCGGGCGCCGTAGGCGCCGGGGGCGTGCGGGTCGACGCGCACCTTGTCGAACACCAGCAGGCGCGTGCCGAGGCTGAAGCCCTCGGACAGGTCGTGGGTGACCATGAACACGGTGAGCTGGGTCTCGCGCCACAGCTCCAGCAGCAGGGCGTGCATGTCCTTGCGGATGCCCGGGTCGAGCGCGCCGAACGGCTCGTCGAGCAGCAGCACGCGCGGTTTCATCACCAGCGCCTGGGCGATGGCCAGGCGCTGCTGCATGCCGCCGGACAGCTGGGTGGCGTACTTGTCCAGCGCGTGGCCGAGGCCGACCTTCCTGAGCATCGCGGCGGCCTGCTCGCGGGCCTCGCGCTTGGCTGCGCCGAACAGCCGGCCGAGCAGCGGCGCGCGCGGCAGTTCCAGGCCGAGGGCGACGTTGTCCAGCACCGACAGGTGCGGGAACACCGTGTAGCGCTGGAACACGATGCCGCGGCTGGCGTCCGGCTCGCCGGCCAGCGGCGCGCCGTCGAGGAGGATCTGCCCGCGGCTGGGGCGCTCCTGGCCGAGCAGCAGGCGCAGGAAGGTCGACTTGCCGCAGCCGGAGGCGCCGACCAGGGTGCAGAACTCGCCTTCGGCGACCTTGAGGTCGAGGCGCTCGATGACCACCTGGTCGCCGTATTCCTGCCAAATGTTCTTGACCTCGATGAAGCTCATGCCTTGGCTCCTTCGTACCAGGGGAAGGCCAGCCGGGTCAGCCGGCGCAGGCCCAGATCCATCAGCCAGGCGAGCAGGGTGATCCACGCCACGTAGGGCAGGATCACGTCCATCGCCATGTAGCGGCGCACCAGGAAGATCCGGTAGCCGAGGCCGTCGGTGCTGGCGATGGCCTCGGCGGCGATCAGGAACAGCCAGGCCGAGCCGATCACCAGGCGCAGGGCGATCAGCAGGCGCGGCAACAGCTGCGGCAGCACCACGCGCAGGATCAGCGTCCAGGTGCTGGCGCCGAGGGTCTGCGCCTTGATCAGCAGCTCGGCGGGAATCTCGCGGGCGCGCTGCTCGAGGTCGCGGGCCAGCACCGGGGTGATGCCGATGACGATCAGCATCACCTTGGCCAGCTCGCCGAGGCCGAAGACGATGAACAGGATCGGCAGGATCGCCAGCGGCGGCACCATCGACAGCACGGTGAGCAGCGGCGACAGCGGCGCGGCGAACAGCGGCAGGCTGCCGGCGGCGATGCCCAGGCACAGGCCGGCGACTGCGGCGATGCCGATGCCCAGCCCCAGGCGGGTCAGGCTGGCGCCGGCGTCCTGCCAGAACAGGTAGTCGCCGCTGCGCTTGTCCGGGGTGAAGGCCAGGCGCTCGACCGCCGCGGCCATCTGCGTGGCGCTGGGCAGCAGCTTGTCGTTGGGGTTGTCCGCCAGCCGGCTGGCCGAGCCGCTGAAGTAGGCCATCAGCAGCAGGGCGAAGGGCAGCAGCACCAGCAGCAGGCGGCCGCTGCGGCCGGGGTGTCGGTTGATCAGGCGCATGGGGTTACCTCATGGCGTTCGAGAGCGACGGTAGGGGGCGCCGTGCGCACCGGGCGCGAGGGCTGGTGCGCACGGCGCACCCTACCGGGGGGTCAGAGCTTGCCGTCGGCGGCCAGCTGCATGTAGCTGGGATCGAAGCGCAGCTTGACGTTGCCCTCGTCGCCGCGGGTCAGGCCGCCGGCGAAGCTCATGCCCACCGCGTCGGCGCTGGGCGCGCCTTCGCCGAGCAGGCCGTGGGCGAAGGAGAAGTCGGCGACCTTGCCCATGGTTTCGCGCAGGCGCGGGCTGGTGGCGAACTCCACGGCGTCCTTGGCCGAATAGAACATCCGCGTCGCCGCCAGCTGCGCCTCGAAGCCGGCCAGGTCGGTGCCGGAGGCCTTGGCCATGTGCTCGCGGGCGGCCTTGCCGGCAGCATCCTGGGCGCTCATGGTGGCCATGATTTCGTACCAGGCGCCGGTCAGCGCCTTGCCCAGCGCCGGGTTGTCCCTGAGGGTGTCGCTGTTGACCACCATCAGGTCGATGATCTCGCCGGGGATCTCGCTGGAGTCGAACACCTTGCTCACCCCCGGGGTGGCGGCCACCTCGGCGAGCAGCGGGTTCCAGGTGGCCACCGCCTTCACCTCGTCGCTGGCGAAGGCCGCCACCAGGTCGGCGTCCGAGGTGTTGACCACCTTGAGGTCGCGCTCGCTCAGACCAACGCGCTCCAGGCCGCGGGCCAGCAGGTAGTGCGATACCGACAGCTCGACCAGGTTGACCGGAGTGCCCTTGAGGTCGGCGAGGCTCTGGTTCTCGCCCTTGATGACGATGCCGTCGTTGCCGTTGGAGAAGTCGCCGACGATCAGCGCGGTGGAATCCACGCCGCCGGCGGCCGGGATGGTCAGGGCGTCCATGTTGGTCATGGTGCAGCCGTCGAACTGGCCGGCGCTGTACTGGTTGATCGACTCGACGTAGTCGTTGAGCTGCACCACGTCGATGTCGATGCCGTACTTCTTCGCCCACTTGTCGACGATGCCCTGGGTGGCGCCGTACTCCCACGGCATCCAGCCGGCGTAGATGGTCCAGCAGACGCTGAAGTGGTCTTTCTGGGCGGCGTGGCTGCCGAAGCTGATGGCGGCGGCGAGACTGGCGGCGAGGGCAGCGAGAAGGCGGGGCTTGCGCATGGTGTTCCTCCGAGGCGGTTGGTGGCGGCAGGAGCGGGGCGGCGTAACGGATACGTCGTTCGTCTCCCGGGCTTTTGTCCCGCCGTGTAACCTCGCTGGAGGTCGCCAACTCTCGGACCAGCCGCCCGCGATCGTCTCGATCGGCGGGCCGGAACCCTAGTCGGCCATTTGCAGATTGTGGTGCCGCGGCCCGCATGGCGGGTGACTCCTGCACGGAGATGGATTAGCGAAAGGCGTGCCAGTTTCGCCGGAGCCGCGTGGCGCGTGGCCTGCAGGGCTGCCGGCGGTTTCCCTGCGCGGCGCTGCCGTCTTGTGGGGCGCAGGGCTGGTGCGGCCGTGCACCAGGATGAGGCGTTTGCCGCGCCGTGGACGGCCGCGTATGGTGGCGGCCGTTTTTTCGCCCTCGTGGAGCGTCCCGTGAGACCGCCCTTGCCCCTGCTGATCGCCCTGCAATTCCTCACCCGTCTGCCGATCCGCCTGCCGGGGATGCCCGCGCCGGAGCAGCTCGGCCGCTCGTTGCTGTGGTATCCGCTGGTCGGCCTGCTGCTCGGTGGCGTGCTGGCGCTGGCCGCCCTGGCGCTCGGCGGCGTGGCCACGCCGCTGGCCGCGGCGCTGCTGCTGGCCCTGTGGCTGCTGGCCAGCGGCGGCCTGCACCTGGACGGCCTGGCCGACACGGCGGACGCCTGGGTCGGCGGCTGCGGCGACCGCGAGCGCACCCTGGCGATCATGAAGGATCCCTGCTGCGGGCCGATCGCCGTCATCACCCTGGTGGCCCTCCTGCTGCTCAAGTTCGCCGCCCTGTGGGCGCTGCTGGCGGCGGGGCAGTGGGCGGCGCTGCTGCTGGCGCCGCTGCTCGGCCGCAGCGCGCTGCTGCTGCTGTTGCTCGGCACGCCCTACGTGCGCGCCGGCGGGCTGGGCAGCGCCATGGCCGCGCATGTGCCGACGCGCGCCGGCTGGCGGGTGCTGCTGGCCACCGGCCTGGCCTGCCTGCTGGCCGGCTGGCCCGGCGTGCTGGCGCTGGGCGTGGCGCTGGGCCTGTTCGCCCTGTGCCGGCGTGCCCTGCTGCGGCGCATCGGCGGCACCACCGGGGATACCGCCGGGGCCGTGCTGGAGCTGATCGAGTGCGGCGTGCTGGTGGTTCTGGCCGTGTGAGCCCGGCGCGCGGCTGCGCCGAAAGGGTGCGCCACCCCCGTCGATAATCGGGCGGCGCGCTTCGGATTGGTGCTTCGGCCGCGCCGACTACCGCCAGGAGCGGGCTTTTCGGGCGTTGGCGCAGATCTTGCGTAGCCGGGCTATCGTTCTGGCTCGCAGGAGGCCGCCGTGTCGATCCATGTCGCACTGCATCACGTCACCCACTATCGCTACGACCGCCTGGTCAATCTCGGACCGCAGATCGTCCGCCTGCGTCCGGCGCCGCACAGCCGCACGCGCATCCTGTCCTACGCCCTCAAGGTGCAGCCCGAGGGCCACTTCATCAACTGGCAGCAGGACCCGCAGGGCAACTACCTGGCGCGCCTGGTGTTCCCGGAAAAGACCGACGAGCTGAAGATCGAGGTCGATCTGGTCGCCGAGATGGCGGTGTTCAACCCGTTCGACTTCTTCCTCGAACCCTACGCCGAGCAGATCCCCTTCCGGTACACCGACGGCGAGCGCGTGGAGCTCGCTCCCTACCTGCACACCCTGCCGGCCACGCCGCGGCTGGCCGACTACCTGGCGAGCATCGAGCGCACGCCGACCCCCAGCGTCAACTTCCTGGTCGAACTCAACCAGCGCCTGGCGCGCGACATCCGCTACCTGATCCGCATGGAACCGGGGGTGCAGACGCCCGAGCAGACCCTGGAGAAGGCCAGCGGCTCCTGCCGCGACTCGGCCTGGCTGCTGGTGCAGCTGCTGCGCCACCTGGGCCTGGCCGCGCGCTTCGTCTCCGGCTACCTGATCCAGCTCACCGCCGACGTCAAGGCGCTCGACGGCCCGTCCGGCACCGAAGAGGACTTCACCGACCTGCACGCCTGGTGCGAGGTGTACCTGCCGGGCGCCGGCTGGATCGGCCTCGATCCCACCTCCGGGCTGTTCGCCGGCGAGGGGCACATCCCGGTCGCCTGCAGCCCCGAGCCGTCCTCGGCGGCGCCGATCAGCGGCGGGGTGGACAAGTGCGAGGTGGAGTTCGCCCACGAGATGCGCGTCGAGCGCATCTGGGAAGCGCCGCGGGTGACCCTGCCGTACAGCGACGACCAGTGGCGGGCCATCGATGAACTGGGCCGCCAGGTCGACGCCGACCTGCAGGCCGCCGACGTGCGCCTGACCATGGGCGGCGAGCCGACCTTCGTCGCCATCGACTACCCGGACGATGCCGAATGGAACACCGCCGCGCTCGGCCCGAACAAGCGCCGCCTGGCCGCCGAGCTGTTCCACCGCCTGCGCGCGCACTACGCGCCGCAGGCGCTGGTGCACTTCGGCCAGGGCAAGTGGTACCCCGGCGAGCAGCTGCCGCGCTGGTCGCTCAACTGCTTCTGGCGCAAGGACGGCGAGCCGGTGTGGCGCAATCCCGAATTGCTCGCCGACGAGGGCCTGCACTACGGGGCCGACGAGCGCCTCGCTGCGCGCTTCCTCGCCACCCTGGCCGGCCAGCTCGGCCTGTCCGGCGAGCACGCCTTCCCGGCCTACGAGGACTGGCTGTACTACCTGTGGCGCGAGCGCCGCCTGCCGGCCAACGTCACCCCCGAGGACGCGCGCCTCAGTGACCCACTGGAGCGCGAGCGCCTGCGCAAGGTGTTCGACCAGGGTCTGGAGCAGGTGGTCGGCCATGTGCTGCCGCTGGCGCGCAGCGTCGACGGTTCGCACTGGCAGAGCGGCCCCTGGTTCCTGCGCGACGAGCACTGCCGGCTGATCCCCGGCGACTCGCCGCTCGGCTACCGCCTGCCGCTGGATTCGCAGCCGTGGGTGAGCAGCAGCGACTATCCCTACGTGCAGGCGCCCGATCCCAATCAGAGCTTCCCGCCGCTGCCCAGCCACACGGCGATCCGCGAGCAACTGCGTTACGCGCCGTCCGGTACGGCTGCGGGCGCGGCTGCTCCGCGCGCCGTGGAGGGCAGCGGCGTCGGCGTTGGTGACCGTGGCGCGCTTGCCGCCAGCGCCGCGACCCAGGCCGCGCCAGCGCCGTTCCAGTCCGCCGCCGGCATCGTGCGCACCGCGCTGTGCGCCGAGCCGCGCGACGGCCGCCTGTACCTGTTCATGCCGCCGCTGACGCGTCTCGAGGACTATCTGGAGCTGGTCGCCGCCATCGAGGCGACCGCCGCCGAGCTGCGCTGCCCGGTCATGCTGGAAGGCTACGAGCCGCCGGCCGACCCGCGCCTCGCGCACTTCCGCGTCACCCCCGATCCGGGGGTGATCGAGGTCAACATCCACCCGGCGGCGAGCTGGGACGAACTGGTCGAGCGCACCGAGTTCCTCTACGAGGCTGCGCGCCTGACCCGGCTGTCGTCGGAGAAGTTCATGATCGACGGCCGCCATACCGGCACCGGCGGCGGCAACCACTTCGTGCTTGGCGGCGCCACCCCGGCCGACTCGCCGTTCCTGCGCCGCCCGGACCTGTTGCGCAGCCTGATTTCCTACTGGCACAACCACCCGTCGCTGTCCTACCTGTTCAGCGGCCTGTTCATCGGCCCGACCTCGCAGGCGCCGCGCGTCGACGAGGCGCGCAACGACGCGCTCTACGAACTGGAGATCGCCTTCGCGCAGATGCCCGAGCCGGGTGCCGACTGTCCGCCGTGGCTGGTCGACCGCCTGCTGCGCAACCTGCTGGTCGACGTCAGCGGCAATACCCACCGCGCCGAGTTCTGCATCGACAAGCTGTACTCGCCGGACTCCAGCAGCGGCCGCCTCGGCCTGCTGGAACTGCGCGCCTTCGAGATGCCGCCGCACGCGCGCATGAGCCTGGCCCAGCAGGTGCTGCTGCGTGCGCTGGTGGCGCGCTTCTGGAACGAGCCGTACCGCCCGCAGCGCCTGGTGCGCTGGGGCACCGAGCTGCACGACCGCTTCCTGCTGCCGCACTTCGTCGAGCAGGACCTGCGCGACGTGCTGCACGAACTCGACGCGGCCGGCTACGCCTTCCGTCCCGAGTGGTTCGCCCCGCACCTGGAGTTCCGCTTCCCGCAGCTCGGCGACTTCGCCGTGCAGGGCATCGACCTCGAACTGCGCCAGGCGCTGGAGCCCTGGCACGTACTGGGCGAGGAGGGCGCCGTCGGCGGCACCGTGCGCTACGTCGACTCCTCGCTGGAGCGACTGCAGGTGCGTGTCAGCGGCATGGCCCCCGACCGCTACGTGCTGACCTGCAACGGCGTGCCGGTGCCGCTCACCCCCACCGGCACGGTCGGCGAGTTCGTCGCCGGTGTGCGCTTCCGCGCCTGGCAGCCGGCCGCCTGCCTGCAGCCGACCATCGGCGTGCACGCGCCGCTGGTGTTCGACCTGGTCGACACCTGGATGCAGCGCTCGCTCGGCGGCTGCCAGTACCACGTCGCCCATCCGGGCGGGCGCAACTACGCAAGCCTGCCGGTCAACGCCTACGAGGCGGAGAGCCGGCGGCTGGCGCGCTTCTTCCGCCACGGTCACACGCCGGGGCGCGTCGAGGCGCCGCAGCCGGTCGCCAACCGCGAGCTGCCGATGACCCTCGATCTGCGCCGAACCTGAGTCGCGTAGGGTGGGTTAGCCGCGCAGCGGCGTAACCCACCACCGATGCCGCAGGCATCGCCCCGGGCCGGCCTGGTGGCCGGTCGGTGGGTTACGGCCTCCGGCCTAACCCACCCTACGATCGAGCTTTCCCCGCCATTGGTCGCGGGACGCGCGAAAGCGGGGGCTGCTACCCTCGCCCCACCCGACCCCGTGCGCGGGGCCGGAGATGCACTACAACAGGATGTCCACCGGGTACCCCATGTCCGACCTGCTTGCCCACTACCGGCGTAGCGACGCCGTCTACCACGAGCTGCTGGATGCCGAGGGCGAGGTGCGCCCGCACTGGCGGCAGCTGCTCGGCCACCTGCGTCGCTGCACGCCGGCGCAACTGCGCCAGCGCCAGGCCCTGCTGGCCCGACAGATCCAGGAGAACGGCGTCACCTACAACGTCTACGCCGACCCCGACGGCGCCGACCGGCCGTGGGAGCTGGACCTGCTGCCCAACATCATCCCCGCCGAGGAGTGGCAGGAGCTGGCCGCCGGCGTGGCGCAGCGCGCCACCCTGCTCAATGCCGTGCTCGCCGACATCTACGGCCCGCAGCAGCTGATCGCCGATGGCCTGCTGCCGGCCGATCTGGTCTACGGCCACAACAACTACCTGTGGCCGTGCCAGGGTCTGCAGCCGCCCGGCGGCACCTGGCTGCACGTCTACGCGGTGGATCTGGCGCGCGCCGCGGACGGTCGCTGGTGGATCACCGCTGACCGCACCCAGGCGCCTTCCGGCGCCGGCTACGCGCTGGAGAACCGCCAGATCGTCTCGCGCGCCTTCCCCGAGCTGTACCGCGACCTGCGCGTGCAGTACCTGGCCGGCTACTTCCGCACCCTGCAGGAAACCCTGGCGCGCCAGGCGCCGAGCGACGGCGAGACGCCGCTGGTGGTGCTGCTCACCCCGGGACGTTTCAACGAAACCTACTTCGAACACCTCTACCTGGCGCGCCAGCTCGGCTATCCGCTGGTCGAGGGCAGCGACCTGACGGTGCGCGACGCCACCGTCTACCTGAAGACCCTCGGCGGCCTCAAGCGCGTGCACGCGCTGCTGCGCCGCCTCGACGACGACTTCTGCGATCCGCTGGAGCTGCGCAGCGACTCGGCGCTAGGCGTGCCCGGCCTGCTCGACGCGGTGCGCCAGGGGCGCGTGCTGGTGGCCAACGCCCTCGGCAGCGGCGTGCTGGAGTCGCCTGGCCTGCCGGGCTTCCTGCCCGGCATCTGCGAGCAGCTACTGGGTGAGAAGCTGCGCCTGCCGTCGATCGCCAGCTGGTGGTGCGGCGAGCCGCCGGTGTGCGAGGAGGCGCTGGAGCAGCTCGACCGGCTGCTGTTCCGCGCCGCCTTCCCCTCGCAGCGCTACGCGCCGCAGTTCGGCCCGGACCTCGACGAGAAGCAGCGCGCCGCCCTGGCCGAGCGCATTCGCCTGCGTCCCTACGCCTACGTCGGCCAGGAGCGCCCGCTGCTGTCCCAGGCGCCGGTGTGGAATGCCGCCAGCGCGCGCCTGGAGACGCGGCCGATCGGCATGCGCGTGTTCGCCGTGGCCGGCCCGGACGGCTACCGGGTGATGCCCGGCGGGCTGACCCGGGTGGCCGCCAGCGCCAGCGCCACCACCCTGTCGATGCAGCGCGGCGGAGCGAGCAAGGATACCTGGGTGCTCGGCGAGCGCCACGCCAGCAGCGAGCCCTGGCAGTGGGCGCGCAGCCTCGGCGTCGCCGACGTGGTGCGCAGTGACCCCTACCTGCCGTCGCGGCTGGTGGAGAACCTGTTCTGGTTCGGCCGCTATTGCGACCGCTGCGAGGGCAGCGCGCGCCTGCTGCGCATCATGCTCGCCCGCTACGTCGACGACGGCGACGATCCGGAGGCGCTGCAGGCCGCCGTGGCGGTGGCCGAGAGCCTGGGCCTGCTGCCCGATGCGCGGACGCGCGCCGCCGGCAAGGGCGACAAGGACGCCGCCGAGGTCGAGCTGAGCCTCGAGCAGCGCCTGCTGCAGGCGGCGACCAGCAAGGACTGGCCGTTCAGCCTGCGCGCCAACCTGCTGCGCCTGCAGTGGGCCGCCGCCAGCGTGCGTGGCCGGCTGTCGCGGGAGAACTGGCAGGCGCTGGTCGAGCTGCACCAGGAGGTGCAGGGCCTCGACCAGGAGGCGGCCGATCCCGGCGCGCTGCTGGAGTTTCTCGACCGCCTGCTGATGTCGCTGGCTGCGCAGTCGGGCTTCGCCCTCGACGACATGACCCGCGACGACGGCTGGCGCTTCCTGATCATCGGCCGGCGCATCGAGCGCGTGCAGTTCCTCGCCGAGAGCGTCGCCCGCCTGCTGCAGAGCCCGGCGGCGCAGGACCAGGCGGCGCTGGCCTGGCTGCTCGAGCTGGGCAACAGCAGCATCACCTACCGCACCCGCTACCTGGCCGCGCCGCAACTGGTGCCGGTGCTCGACCTGCTGCTGCTCGACGGGCAGAACCCGCACGCCGTGGTGTTCCAGCTGCGCCAGTTGCACCGCTCGCTGGAAATCCTCGGCGAGCGCCTGGAGCTGGGCGCCTTGCCCGACCTCAAGGCCCTCGACGAGCGCCTCACGGCCTGGGATCTCGGCCATCTCGAGTGCAACCCGCTGGGCGAGGGCAGCGCCGCCGCCGCTCTCGCCGCCCTGGCCGAACAGTTGCTGACGGTCGCCGCCGTCGCCGGCCAGCTCTCCGATCACCTTGGCCTGCGCTTCTTCGTGCATGTCGACGCCAGCCAGCAGACCCAGTCGCTATGACCAGCGTTCGCTATCTCGTTCTTCACGACACCCACTACCGCTACTCGGCGCCGGTATCCATCGCCCAGCAGCTCGCCCACCTGTGGCCGCGCGAGAGCCCCTGGCAGCGCTGCCTCGCCCGCGAGCTGACGGTCAGCCCCGAGCCGACCCGGCGCGTCGATAGCCTCGATGTGTTCGGCAACCCGCTGACCCGCCTGGCCTTCGAACGCCCTCACGACGCACTCGAGGTCGGCGCGCGCCTGGAGGTCGAGGTGCTGGCGCGGCCGACCCTGCGCCTGGCCGACTCGCCGGCCTGGGAACAGGTCGCCCACGATCTCAGCTACTCGGGGCAGCCGCTCAGCGCCGAGGCAATGGAGGCCGAGCGCTACCGCTTCCAGTCGCCCTACGTGCGCATCAAGCACGGCTTCGCCAGCTTCGCCGAGGACTGCTTCAGTCCCGGCCGGCCACTGCTGCTGGCCACCCAGGCGCTGATGCGCAAGATCTTCCGCGAGTTCACCTACGATGCCGCCGCCACCCAGGTGGCCACGCCGCTGACCCAGGTGCTGGAGGAGCGGCGCGGGGTGTGCCAGGACTTCGCCCACCTGATGCTCGCCTGCCTGCGCTCGCGCGGCCTGGCCGCGCGCTACGTCAGCGGCTACCTGCTGACCCAGCCGCCGCCCGGCAAGCCGCGGCTGATCGGCGCCGACGCCTCGCACGCCTGGATCTCGGTGTGGTGCCCGCGCCAGGGCTGGGTCGACTTCGACCCGACCAACAACCTGCTGCCGGCGCTGGAGCACATCACCCTGGCCTGGGGCCGCGACTTCGCCGACGTGTCGCCGCTGCGCGGGGTGATCCTCGGCGGCGGCAGCCACGATCCCGAGGTGCGGGTGACGGTGATGCCGCTGGAGGAGGCGCTGGCGCGCGGGCTCTGAGCCCCGCGTGCGGGGCCTGTCGGCCGGCACGGCGCCAGGGTGCTGGCCAGCCTCAGCCGCTGAGGAACGACTGGTGGATCTCGCTGCCGTAGCGGCGAATGATGTCCAGCTTGGCCTTGTGCAGCGCCGTGGCGTCGTCGGCCTTGCCCAGGCGCTCCACCGTGCGTCGCGCCAGCTCGTCGGAGATCACGTCCATGAACAGCTCGGCGAGCAGCAGCCGGGCGGTGTCGCGAAAGTGGCCGCGACCGTCCACGTACAGCTGCACGGTGGGCGCGGCGGTGTTGATCAGGATCTTGCGCTCGGCCGGGCTGTACACCGCGCGGTCCAGCTCGTTGTGCAGGCTGCGGAACTCGTAGCCGACGAACATGCGTTCGCCGTGGTCGCGTGGCGCCCGCTGCCGGGCGGCATGGGCCGCCGTACCATGGCTGTGCCGCGCGGCGGCCTGCTCGGCCACCACCAGCTCGCACCAGGCCCAATAGGTGCCGGCGCGCACCAGGATCTCGCCGCGGCTGGCGGGCGCGTCGCCGCTCACCGTCCACTCCAGGCTCTCGCGCCCGCCCAGCTCGCCGACCGGGATCTCCACCGGGTCCGGCTCGATGTGCAGGCTGTCGGGCAGCCGGTAATCGAAGCGCAGCACCTCGCCGGCCGCCAGCTGGGTGGGGTCGATCAGCAGGGTGACGTGGAAGGGATGTCCCGGCTGGCGGTAGTAGAAGGGCGTGGAAAAACGCAGCGCCGCCGGGCGCTCCGCCGCCGACGTCCCCGCGACCGGCGGCAGGCTGAGGCCGAAGTCCTGGATCGCCGCGCGGCTCATGCGCTCGAGCAGGCGCTCGATCATGTGGCTGGTGCGCCCTGAGGCGGTGGCATGCTCCAGGTGCTTGAGCTTGTCGCGCTCGGCCAGCACGCAGGGCGCGATCAGCGCGCTGACCGCGCTGGCGAAGGCCGCGACGAAGGGCTCCTTCTGGTTAAGCCCCTCGCGCTCGTCGCTGATCACCGCCAGCCCCTGGCCGAGGCGGTCGAGCAGCGCCGGGCACTCCACCGTGCCGAACAGGTACTCGGTGCCCACCTGGTTCTCGTAGTCGAACAGCTGGCAGTCCAGCACCGCCGTGCCGGACAGCACCAGCAGGCCGTTGCTGCGCTCGTCGCCGCGGGTGGTCAGCTCGGCGTCGAGGGCGCGTTTGAGGGTCAGGGTGAACGGGTGGCTCACGCCGTCGTGGACGAACTGTCCGGGCTGGTCGGGGCCGATCAGCACGCTGGCGGCCGGCTCCTGGTAGCGCACCGGGCCGCTGTGCTCGACCGCCTTGCCGTGCTGCATGTGCACCAGTTCGACCGTGCGCCGGCGCAGTACGTCGCGCAGGTAGATGTTGTTGGCCACCGCCTGCACCAACGAGCGGAAGTGCGGGATGGTGATCTGCGGGTGGTCGGTGACGATGCTCACCCGCGTGCCGTTGCCGGGCGCCTCCAGTCGCTCGTGGTCCTTGTCGCGCGCCGGGCGGTCGCAGTCGCCGTCGTCGTAGAGGTAGCCGCCGTTCTCGTCGCGGAACAGCTCGATGCGCGAGTAGCGCCCGCCGCGGATGGTCTCGATCCAGCCGTAGCCCAGCCCGTAGATGGCCTGCTTGAGGCCGCGGCCGAAGTAGCCGCGCCCGCCGCCCTCGCCGCGCGCCAGCGGGCTGTGCGCGCCGCCGTAGGCGAGGATGAAGCGCGCCTGGTCGAAGGCCATGCCCTCGGCCTGGTCGGCGACTGCCAGCACGGCGCCGGCCTGGTGACGTTCGTAGCGGATGCTGATCCGCCCGCTCACAGTCGCGCCGGCCTGCTCCAGGCGGCCATAGCTGTCGTCGGCGTTGGTGATCAGCTCGACCAGGGCCTTTTCGACGGAGGCGAAGCGCCGCGAGTCGATGTCGATCACCCGCTGGTCGACCGGGATGGGGGAAATGGCCATGTCGTGCTCCTTGCGCAACCGAGCGGTGGTCGGCTCAGGGAAAGGGTAGTCAAAAGCCGCACAGGCGGATTGTGCCGGAGGGCAGGGCGATCCCGTACTGCTCCGGCAGCGACTTGCGGCAGTGCGCGCGTCGTCGGTACGGCAGCCCGGCCCTGCGCACCACGGGCGCAACGCTGCGACAGGCCGCGCCGGCGAACGCTGCCGCTTCGCCGGCATGCACCCTCACAGGCTGCGCGCGATCTGCTGCGGTCCCCCCCGGGGCTCATCACTGGCGGGCTCCCGGGGCTGCGATTGGCCGTCGCCGTCCGTGTCGGGCGGGTCGGGCGCGATCCGCACGCGCGTGATCCAGGTGATGTCACGGCTGTCGCCGCGGCTGATCCGCGCCCCGGAAAAGGCCCACAACGACCCCCGCCCCGCCGTCAGCGCGTAGACCGGGTAGCCGATTTTCAGCGGTGCAGCGGCCGCGCGGAAGGTGCCGGGGGCGGCCTGCACGATGGCATCGACCCGTGTGCTGCCGAGCCAGGCGGTCTCCTCCCCGAGGAAGAGGACGACGCCCTCGCTGGCGAACTGGAAGGGCTCGGACGCGAGGCGGTTGCCGCCGGGGTCGATCGCCCATGCGGTCGTCCGCAACGCCTCCCAGGCGGCGGGCAGGTCGGCGCGCTCCTTGACCTGGCGCACCAGATAGAGCCCGCCCGCGGACGTCGCGAGCTGGAAACTCGCGCGGCGCCCGTGATTCCCGCCGGGCAGCGGCAGGCTGGCGACGATCCGCTTCGTGCGCGGGTCGACGCGCACGACCTCGCCCGCCGGCGTGGCGATCCAGACCGCGCCGGCCGTGGTCGCGATCGAGCCGCTGGTCAGGCCGCGGGCATCCGGCACGGGAAGCGGGATCGTTTCGACGATGGCGTTGGCGACGGGGTCGATCCGGGACAGCGCGAGTCCGTCGACGCGCAGCAGGATGCCGGCGCGGCGCGGTGCCTCGCTGGCGGCGATGACCCAGACGGCGTTGTCGTCGACGGCCAAGGCCACCGGATTGCGCGGGAACGCGAAGCTCGCCACGATCCGCTGCGTGCGCGGATCGATGCGGTGAACCTTGGTGCCGCCGTGGCCCTCGGCAACCCAGATGGCGTCATGGCCGGCCGTCATGGCGCCGGCGGCGAAGCCGTCCACGGCGAACAGGTCGTTGAAGCGATTGCTGGCGAGATCGATCCGCACCACGCGGTTGACCGGCAGGCTGCGCCGGGTCGGCACGGCCACGAGGGCCCACAAGGCATCGTCGGTGAACGCGGTGGCGTCGACCCGGCCAGCCACGGTAAGGCTGCCGATCGCGTCGGGCCCCACCGGTGGCCGCATGTCGAGGGTCGCCGTGCGCCATCGCCAGTCGAGTTCCTCCGGCGTGACGCAGGCGGCCAGCAGCGCGATGGCGGCGATGAGGAACAGGATCGCTCGGAAGGATGGGCGCACGTTCGATCCCCTGCAGTTCTGACGGCGGCTGGCACCGGCGTGCGCCGCCTACCAAGGATAGCCAAAAGCCCGCCATTCCTGCGTCGAGCGCGCAGTGAGGCGCGGAGGCGCGCGTGCGCGGGCTGCCGGCGGCGGCTGGCGATTCCGGCGGGCGGTTTTGACAGGGGGGAGGTGCAGTCCTACGCTGCACTGGCATCGGCTCGATGCATGGGTGTTCCGGGCGGCCGGCGGCTGGTCCCAGCGCGGATTGGTCGGATGCTGCCCGCGCGGTGGTCGGGGTGTCGAGGCGGTGAGCGGGGCGATCCTCGCCGCGGCGCGGCGCTCGCCCTGTCCGGGCAATCCCGGGGTGGCTCCGCTCGCAGGCGCTGCCCCGCATCGAGGAGTGCGCCATGAAACCTCTGTTGCCGGCCCTGCTGGCACTGCTGTCCACCTCCGCGGCACTGGCTGCGGACCCCGAGGTTCCCTATCCCGCCGGTTACCGCTTCTGGCAGCACGTCAAGAGCATGGTGATCGAGCAGGGGCACCCGCTGTACGAGTCCTTCGGCGGCATCCACCACATCTACGCCAACGCGGCGGCGCTGGAGGGTTACCAGGCCGGCAAGTTCCCCGATGGTGCGGTGATCGTCTTCGACCTGCTGGAAGCGCAGCGCGCCGACAGCGCCATCACCGAAGGCAAGCGCAAGGTGGTCGGGGTGATGCACAAGGACGCCGCGAAGTACGCCGCGACCGGCGGCTGGGGCTTCGAAGGCTTCGCCGGCGGCGATCCCGCGCAGCGCGCGGTCGGCGCCAACGCAGCGACCGCCTGCTATGCCTGCCATGCGCCGGAGAAGGACCACGACTACGTGTTCAGCCGCACGCGCGACTGACCGGACGCGGCGGGGCAGGGCGATCCGGCCGGCACGCTCGCCGGCCTGGACGCCACTACCCTTGCCGCAGTCGGCGCCTCGCGGCCGGTCGTTTCGCCTTGCGCGCGTTCAGAGCGTATCCAGCGCCGGCAGGGCCTCGCCGAAGATCGACAGCACCTGGCGGAAGCTCTCCTCCGGGGCGGCGTGCAGCTGCAGCGCCTCCCCGGTGACCGGATGGCGGAAGGCCAGGCCGGTGGCCGCCAGCATCAGCCGGCTGTAGCCGAAGCGCTCGGCGAAGTAATGGTTGTGGCGGGTGCGGCCGTAGTTGGTGTCGCCGATGATCGGGTGGCTGATGTGCTGCATGTGCCGGCGCAGCTGGTGCTTGCGCCCGGTTTCCGGGTACAGCGCCAGCAGGCTGTAGCGGCTGGCGGGGTAGCCCTCGATCTGCACCGGAATTTCCGTGGTCGCCAGGCGGCGATAGCGGGTCAGCGCCTCGCGCACCGGCTGCGGCTCGTCCTTGTCGCGGCGGTCGATGGCATGCTCGCGCAGCGGATGGTCGATCAGCCCCTGCTCGGCGGCCCAGCCGCGCACCATGGCCAGATAGGTCTTGCGCACCTCGCCGGCCATCATCGCCTTGCCCAGCACGCTGGCGGTGGCGGGGTCGCGGGCGAACACCAGCAGCCCGGAGGTCGGGCGGTCCAGGCGGTGCAGCGGATAGACGTGCTCGCCGCCGTTCAGCTCGCGGGCGTACTGCAGAGCGAACTCGGTTTCGTGCCGGTCGATCGGGCTGCGATGCACCAGCAGCCCGGCCGGCTTGTGCACGGCGAGCAGCCAGTCGTCGCGGTAGACCTCGCTGAGCGGGTTGGTCGATGGCGGCATGGGCGGGGTGGAAACGGGCACGGGCAGGCTCTGGCATGGGTGGCCGGGGAACAGGGGGAGGGGAAGGTACGGGGTTTGCGGGTATTTGGCCAGCAGGATGCAGTCGCAACCCGCGGCAGGCCGCGTGGATGCCACAACTACCCGTACCGCGCTAGAGCCGCCGGCAGATCGGCAGCGGTGCCTGCTAACGATCCGTCTTCTGCCCGTCTTTACGCCACATGTAGACGCCAAAAAGCGACCAGGCGGTTACGAAGAACGGGACTGAAAACGCCAGCGCCTGCAGAACGTCGTAGCCGGGGGCCGGGCGAATGTAGGCGTTGAGCAGCGGAATCGCGAGGCCTGTCGTCAAACCCAGCCCGATGGCATGGCGCATGACCACGAAACGCACCCAGGCTTGCGCCTTGTTCTTGTCCTTCATCGTATCGAGTCCTCCATGATGGTGAGACTGGCGGTCTTGCACACCCGACAGGGGTTCAGTCGCGGTGCCGAGGTCGCGCAGAAGTGGAAGGGCTGTCGGCTGCGGAGCCGTGCTGGGGCATGGGTCCGCGCCTGCGCATGGCAAACCGTTTCAGGCCGACGCCATGTCGGATCACGTGTTGCTCCTCGGTGATCTCGAAGCCATGTCGCGCGAAGAAGGACACGGCGACCAGGCTCGCTTCGGTGAATAGTTCGGTGACCGCCCAGGTGCTCGACAACTGCGCTGCTGCCTCCCGGAGCAGCGCGGATGCGACACCTCTCCGTGCGCCCCGGGGGGAGGTGTAGAGCAGGTCGATGTGGCCGTTCGACTCATACGATACAAATCCCAGGTACGCAGCGTTTTCCTCCGCGACTATGGTGTGCAGTGCGCCGAGTCGAGAACGCCACGCCTCCAGATCGGGTCGATCCGGCGCCCAGGCATGACGTTGCTCGGCAGCATAGTGCGGCTCTGCCAGGGCATGCACAGACGCGGTGAACACGTCCACCAGTCCCGCCAGATCCGTATCCTGGTACAGGCGCAGCTTCACGATGCGGCTCTCCCGAGGTCCGGCGTCTGGCTCAAGCCGAGCGTCCGCCAGAGGCGGGCGGTTCGGCGCGAAGCGTGGGGCGGGCCTCGCCATGGTGCAGATACTTCTTGAAGTAACCGGCCCGGGTGGAATAGCCGAGCGCCCGGTAGAAGTCCGCAGCGCCGGCAGTTGCCAAGGACGTGAGTGTGCACCCAGCCTCCGCAGCCCAAGCCTCGAACGCGTCCATGAGCATTCGGCCGACGCCACTGCGCCGCTTGGCGTCGAGCACGAGAATTTCGTCTACCCAGGCCGTATCACCGGCGGCATAAAACGCCGCGTGCCTGTGGCCCGAAACGTAGCCGACAAGCGCCCCATACAGCGTAGCCACTGCCACGAGCGAGCAGGGATCAATGAGCTTGTGCCGGAACATGCGCGAGTACACGTCCGTAGCGATGGGCGTTGGCGTTGGGAACGCGCGCACCAACTCCAGCAACATGGCTTCGTCTTCCTGAACTGCCGAACGGATCCGGATCATCTCTATGGCCTGATATGAGGTTGCAGGGCGTGCCTCCGGCGCGCCCCATTCGTAAGCGCTCCATAAACCCCACCGTCGGCAGCTGGGCAAGATCAGACAGGGTTGGCAAGGCTTTACTCACTACTTGTGGGGAGAGTCCATATACGCATTGTTATGTTTACCAAACACCAAGAGTTTCAAGCAGCTCATCATGCCCCTCCAGCAAGGCTGATTTTGTAATGATTTCTGGATCAATACCGTATTTTTTACATATTGCAATGGTGCTCGATATGAAAGGTTCACTTGCAAATGGGGATATGTGTATTTTTTCAATTAGCTCTTTAGCATTGAGCGCTATGGATTCTGCTTTTGGCTCAAATCCACCAAGAGACTTATGGTCAATTTCTGGGATGGTGAATAGTCTTACTTCTTTTTCATGGCTAAAGGATGCGCGTTTTAGCAAGGGTGACAAGTGACCGTCAATCACACAGTCTTTTGGTGAAATATCCTGATCGTAAAAATCTAGATATTTTACGGCTCCGATTTGCACAAGCAAATCTTGCTCCACTGATTCTATCGATTTCTTAAGTGAATCTATGCTGGTTTGAATGGCGATTCCTTTGCCGTTTTCTGAGTATAGCCTCCACATGGCTTCAGATTCATGCAAGCTGCTATGCCAGCAATTTACTGTTATGCCTCTTGCTATTGCTTTATATGCTTCTTTAACAAAGTCGTTTTGTGAGTCTAGCCTCGTGCGAAGCTGCATAAGCAACTCTTCGCCGACAGTGTTGATAACTCCTGAGGTTCTTGAGTTGTCGGCCAATATTTTTAGTTGGTCATAGACGCTTTCAAGCTCTTTGTAAGACGACCCCAAAACCGTGGCCAAAGCTTCAAATGCAACTTTAGGTAGATAGCCCTCAAAAGGATCAGATTTGGCGTAAGTAGAGAGTGGCGTAAAATAAAGCGACTCGACTTCTAGCAAGTTTACGAGCTTATCTATAGACATGTAGCGCCATAGAGGAATCTGGCTTGTAATACTTGAACCCAGTTTCACTATTGCCATTTGAATCACTCCATGACTTCGTGGGAAACATAACGATTAAGCTAACGGGCAGACAAAGCGTAGCTTTTGGTTGTCCAGCGAACGAAGTGAGCGGCAGTTGAGCGCATTGTTATGCGCGCATACCTTTGATTATTGCCCCAGGTACTGTGGCAAAGCCTTTGGCTGTGTTTTGATCCGTAAAAATAGTTGTGCGTATGAACTCGCACTCTTCAACTGTGCAATTTTTTAAAACAACAATTCCTGTAAGAAATACATCTTCAGGCAGTGCAACGATGTCGCCGCACTCAGAGAAGCCACTGTTCACATAGTTTCCGCCCAAAATGGCCACGGCTGCTGGGCCGACAAATTTACACCTTTTGAAGTGTTTGTTTTCATGCAGTTGAACTGTAGGGAGCCTTAGGTCCTCAATCGGAATTATTGAGTCTTTAAAGCTCTCTAATAGAGGGTTTATTGAGCTTTTAGGTGTCAATAAGGCACGGTGAAGGTCTGCCGAAGCCTGCTTCAGTACTGCGGACTTAATTAAGTAGAGAATAATGGATACGACCAATGCTGTTATGCAGCCAGCCGCAACCCAGTAAATTGGCCCTAGCTGTTTAAGGATAGGGTCTGCTTTGGCTACAAATGCAGTCAACGTCCCGCTGCCACCTATGAATAGTAAAGTGGCAATTCTCCACCCCCATTCGGCAGCGGATAGCCCCGTTTCAAATAGTGATATTGAATGCCAGAGGCTCTGTCTTTGCACGTTACTCTCCTGTGTGCATAACTATAAATAGACGTCAAATGGTGTATAACTCCCCGGTCGGGGCTGGTGGATAACATTCCTTGTCATTTTTACTGTCCCTGTCTACGCTGCGGGTTCTGCGGTCAGGATGACCGCTTCGGGGAGTTATGCACCATGGATGGCAAGCCCAGGCTGCTCGACCAGATGCGTGAGCGGATTCGCGTCAAACACTACTCCATTCGAACCGAGAAGGTCTATTGCGAGTGGGTGAGGCAGTTCATACGTTTCCACCAGTACCGTCATCCGGTGGAGATGGGCGCACCGGAGGTGGAGGTTTTTCTGACCGATCTGGCTGTACGGCGCAAGGTGTCGGCCTCCACGCAGAACCAGGCGCTGGCTGCCTTGCTGTTTCTCTACCGCGAAGTGCTGCAGATCGATCTGCCCTGGTTGAAGGATGTGGTGCGGGCGAAGAGGCCGCAGCGCCTGCCGGTGGTGCTGTCGGTCGAGGAGGTGCGCAGCGTTCTGGCCGGTCTGCAGGGCGATCTCTGGCTGCTCTGTAGTCTGCTGTATGGCACCGGCATGCGGCTGATGGAGGTCTTGCGCCTGCGGGTCAAGGATGTGGATTTCGCCCGCGGGGAGATCCTGATCCGCGACGGCAAGGGCATGAAGGATCGCGTGACGGTGTTGCCGCGTAACCTGCAGCAGCCGTTGCGCCAGCATCTGGCGGTGGTGCGCTCGCTGCACCAGGCCGAGCTGGCGGCCGGGCTGGCTGTACTGAGTCCGCTGGATCGGCCTTGAGCTTCACCCGCACTTGCTGTGCCCGCAGTTCAGGCAGGTGGCGCAGCCTTCCAGCTTGACCACCGCCTGGGTGTGGCAGTGGCCGCACAGTTGCGCACCGGGCGGGAAGCCTTCGCCGGGTTCCAGGGCCGCCGCGCCCTGGCTGGCCTCCCAGGCGGCGCGGCGTTCGGCCAGGTAGCGCTGCTGCGCCGCGTCCGGCGTGTGTTCGTGGAGCAGGCCGATGGCGATCAGGTGGCGCTCCAGTACGGCGCCGATCTCGGCGACGATCGACGGCATGTACACGCCGCCCTTCTTCAGGTAGCTCGACGGCATGTACACGCCGCCCTTCTTCAGGTAGCCGCCGCGCGGGTCGAACACCGCCTTGAGCTCCTCGACCAGGAAGGTGCAGTCGCCGCCCTTGCGGAACACCGCGGACATGATGCGGGTGAGGGCGACGATCCACTGGAAGTGGTCCATGTTCTTCGAGTTGATGAAGATCTCGAAGGGCCGGCGCTGCTCGAAGGGCGTGCCGGCGTTGAGCAGGATGTCGTTGATGGTCACGTACAGCGCGTGCTCGAACAGCGGCGACTTGATCTTGTAGGTGGTGCCGGTGAGCAGCTCCGGGCGCTCGAGGGTTTCGTCGAGCTGCACCGGCGGCTGCCCCGGCGCCTGGGCGGGGCGCTGGCCGGCGACCACTTGGAAGCTCTTGATGCGCTGGCCGATCTTCACGGTCATGGGGTTCTCCCGAGGTAGGGTGGGTTAGGCCCCTGGCCGTAACCCACCAACCGGCCGCGAGGCCGGCCTCTGCCAGCCTGGCGGCATCGATGGTGGGTTACGCCGCGGTGTGGCTAACCCACCCTGCAAATACTCCGGCACTGGCCTTCAGTATTTGCCGTAATAGCCTTCCTTGAGCGCGTCGAACAGGTTGGCGGCGCTGTTCACCTCGCCGTCGTACTCGACCAGTTCGTTGCCGCGCAGCTCGATCACGCTGCCGTCCTCCAGCTCGAAGCGGTACAGGGTGTTCTCCAGGTCCGCCTCGCGCACCAGCACGCCCTGGAAGGCCGAGGGATTGAAGCGGAAGGTGGTGCAGCCCTTGAGGCCCTGGCGCCAGGCGTAGCGGTAGATGTCCTTGAACGCCTCGAACGGGTAGTCGCTGGGCACGTTGGCGGTCTTGGCGATCGACGAGTCCACCCACTTCTGCGCCGCGGCCTGCATGTCGACGTGCTGGGTCGGGCCGATATCGTCGGCGCCGACGAACCACTCCGGCAGGCGGTGCGCCGGGTCGCTGCTGTCCGGATCGGCCAGCGGGTCGACCAGCGCGCGGTAGGCCAGCAGTTCGTAGCTGAGCACCTCGACCTTCTCCTTGGCCTTGCGCCCGGGGCGGATCAGGTTGCGCGAATACCTGTGGGCGAAGCTCGGTTCGATGCCGTTGGAGGCGTTGTTGGCCAGGCTCAGGCTGATGGTGCCGGTGGGCGCGATGGAACTGTGGTGGGTGAAGCGCGCGCCGGTTTCGGCCAGCGCGGAGACCAGCTCGGGGTCGACCTCGGCGATGCGCTGCATGTAGCGCGAGTAGCGCGCGTGCAGTACGCGCCCCGGCAGGCGGTCGCCCACCTGGTAGCCGTCGGTGGCCAGCTCAGGGCGCTGCCCGAGCATCCGCGCGGTGATCTCGAACTCCTCTGCCAGCAGCGGTGCGGGGCCTTTCTCCCGAGCCAGTTCCAGCGCCGCCCGCCAGCCGCCCAGCGCCAGCTCGCGCGCCACGTCCTCGGTGAAGCGGCAGGCCTCGGCGCTGCCGTAGCGCAGGCGCAGCATGGCCAGCGCCGAGCCGAGGCCGAGAAAGCCCATGCCGTGGCGGCGCTTGGCGAGGATCTCCTCGCGCTGCGCCGCCAGCGGCAGGTTGTTGAGTTCCACCACGTTGTCGAGCAGGCGGGTGAACACCTGCACCACCTGACGGAAGCGCTCCCAGTCGAAGCGCGCGCGCACGTCGAACGGTTCGTCGACGAACAGGGTGAGGTTGACCGAGCCGAGCAGGCAGGCGCCGTAGGGCGGCAGGGGCTGTTCGCCGCAGGGGTTGGTGGCGCGGATCTCCTCGCACCACCAGTTGTTGTTCAGCTGGTTGACCCGGTCGATGAGGATGAACCCGGGTTCGGCGAAGTCGTAGGTGGAGGCCATCAGCATGTCCCACAGGTGGCGGGCGCGCACCTTGCCGTAGACCCGGCAGGCCACCTTGCCGTCGTCGCGGCGTGGATAGCCCTCGTGCAGCGGCCAGTCGCGCCAGACCACCTGGTCGGAGTTGGCGAGGTCGAGCCGGGCCGCCTCGCGCGGATGCAGCGGAAACACCAGCGGCCAGTCGGCGTCGTTCTCCACCGCCTGCATGAAGTCGTCGCCGATCAGCAGGCTGAGGTTGAACTGGCGCAGGCGGCCGTCCTCGCGCTTGGCGCGGATGAACTCGCGCACGTCCGGATGGGCAACGTCGAAGGTGGCCATCTGCGCGCCGCGCCGGCCGCCGGCGGAGCTGACGGTGAAGCACATCCGGTCGAACACGTCCATGAACGACAGCGGCCCGCTGGTGCGTGCGCCGGCGCCTGCGACCTGCGCGCCGTGCGGGCGCAGGGTGGAGAACTCGTAGCCGATGCCGCAGCCGGCCTTGAGCGTCAGCCCGGCCTCGTGGAGCTTGCCGAGGATGTCGTCCATCGAGTCGTGGATGGTGCCGGACACTGTGCAGTTGATGGTCGAGGTGGCCGGCTTACGCTCCTGCGCGCCGGCGTTGGCGACGATCCGTCCGGCCGGGATGGCGCCGTTGCGCAGCGCCCAGAGGAAGCGTTCGTACCAGTGCTCGCGCAGTTCAGCGCGCTCGACCCCGGCCAGGGCGCGGGCGACCCGCTGCCAGGTGGCGTCGAGGTCGGCGTCCACCGGCGTGCCGTCGGGCTCGACCAGCCGGTACTTCTGCGCCCAGATGTCGGCCGCGGCGGGCTGCAGGGGAATGCCGGCGACCTTGTGCGGCGCGCGGCCGCCGTGCCTGGCCATCGGAGGGAGTCTCCCGTCGGGCAGAGGATGCCTTTTACCTTAGCCGCTGGGCGGCGGCTGTGCCCGGCCGTGGCGGCGGGCTGGCGCGCAGCGGGCCAGCCCGGACAGCTTCAGTGCATCTTGCGCGTCGAGGCCTTGCGCGTGCCGGTTTCCTTCGGCGCCAGCAGGTGCAGGTAGTCCTGGAAATAGTCTTGCAGGGTGGTGCTGATCGGCATCGCCCCGGTGGTTTCCTTGAGCGTGCTGGCTGCCTCCTTCTGCCAGGTGGAGATCGCTTCCTGGGCGGCATTGCTGAAGGTGCTCTGGTTGGCCAGGCTGGTCTCGGCGACCTGCTGGATCACATCGGTCTGCAGCTGCAGCGCCTTCCAGTACAGGTCGGCGGCGATGCCGTTGAGGCTCTGCCAGTCGCTGGCGTCGAGCATGCGGGTGGCGGCGCTTTCCAGCTCGGAGGTGCAGCTGTTGACCGCGCGGTTGCCCGCCTCGCTCCAGCGCAGGGCGCTCTCGCGGGTCAGGTCGCAGAGGCGGAAGTACAGCTGCAGGTTGACCTTGAACAGGGTCAGGGTCGATTGCGGATCGAGGTACATGGGGGAGCCTCCCGCCCGTCGGGGCGTATGCCAGGGAAAGGACTGAAACTCACTGTTCGCGCACGTACTGCCCCGGCGCGTCGTCAATCACCGCGTAGCCGCGCTCCGGCGCGCCGGTGGCCGGCGGGGCGGCCGGCGCGGCCGAACGCTCCTTGAGCCAGCGCGTCCACTCCAGCCACCACGAGCCGTCGTGGCGCGGCGCGCTGGCCAGCCAGGCGTCGGGGGCCACGTAGTTGCCGCCGGCCGGGCGCTCCAGCACCTGGTAGTGGCGCTTGGCACGCCCCGGCTCGCTGACGATGCCAGCGTTGTGGCCGCCGGTGGTCAGCACGAAGGTGATCGGCGCCGGGCTGAGGTAGTGCAGCTTGAACACCGAGCGCCAGGGCGCGACGTGGTCCTGGGTGGTGGCCACGCAGAACACTGGGGTGGAGATGTCGCTCAGCGACACCGGGCGTCCGCCCACCGGATAGCGGCCCTCGCTGAGGTCGTCGTTGAGGAACAGGCGGCGCAGGTACTGGGCGTGCATGCGCGCCGGCATGCGCGTGGCGTCGGCGTTCCAGGCCATCAGGTCGATCATCGGCGCGCGGTCGCCCATCAGGTATTCGCCGACCATGCGCGACCACAGCAGGTCGTTGGACCGCAGCAGCTGGAAGGCGCCGACCATCTGTCCGGCGGTCAGGTAGCCGGTTTCCGCCATCTGCGCCTCGAGCAGGCTGACCTCGCTCTCGTCGATGAATAGCGCCAGTTCGCCGGGTTCGGTGAAGTCGGTCTGCGCGGTGAACAGGCTGATCGAGGCCAGGCGGCGGTCGCCGTCGCGCGCCATGGCGGCGGCGGCGATCGCCAGCAGGGTGCCGCCCAGGCAGTAGCCGGTGGCGTGCACCTTGCGTTCGGGGACGATGGCGTTGATCGCGTCGAGGGCGGCGAAGAAGCCGAGCTGCAGGTACTCGTCCATGCCCAGGTCGCGGTCCTCGGCGCCGGGGTTCTTCCACGACAGGCAGAACACCGTGTGGCCCTGGTCGACCAGGTACTTGACCAGCGAGTTGTGCGGCGACAGGTCGAGGATGTAGTACTTCATGATCCATGCCGGGACGATCAGGATCGGCTCCGGATGCACCGTCTCGGTGGTCGGCGTGTACTGGATCAGCTCGATCAGGCGGTTCTTCAGCACCACCTTGCCGGGAGTCACGGCGAGGTTCTCGCCCACCGCGAACTTCTCGGTGCCGGCGGCCGGGCGACCGGCGGCCAGGCGTTCGAGATCCTCCAGGTAATGGATCATGCCGCGCATCAGGTTGGCGCCGCCGGATTCCAGGGTGCGTTGCAGCACCACCGGGTTGGTCGCCAGGAAGTTGCCGGGCGAGAGCATGTCGAGCAGCTGGCGGGAGGCGAAGGCGACCACCTCCTGATGGTGGCGCGACACGCCGCGCACGCCGCTGGTGGCCGCCTGCCACCACTCCTGGGTGAGCAGGAACGACTGGTGCATCAGGTTGAACGGCCACTGGTGCCACTCCCTGGCGGCGAAGCGACGGTCGCGCCGCGGCGGCTCGACGCACTCGTGCGCCGGGCAGTCCGGCGAGGCGAAGGCGACTTCGCTGGCGTAGCGGCTCATGCGGCCCATCTGCTCCAGCGCCAGGTTGAGCAGCTCCAGCTGCTTGCCCGGCGAGCCGGCCAGGTGGCTGGACCAGTCGAGCATGGCCAGCAGCAGCGCGGTCGGCGAGAGCGAGGAGGTGGCGCGGGCGATGGCCGCGTGCACCTTGAGGTCGAGGGGATTGGCGTCGGGTGCCTTGGGCGCTGTGCTGGCCGGTGGCATCGCGGCTTCGGGAGTGGGCATGTTCATGTGCTGATCCTCGACTGGCTTCACGGGACGCCGTGGCTGCAGCCCGGCGCCGGAAATCCTCTCGGCCGTGCACCGCGCGGTCCTTGCGGGCATGGGCCAGGGGCGGTTCCAGCATGCCTGACCGGTCCCGGTGCTGCCAGCTTTAATTGCGGTGCAGCATGGGCGGTTGGTGCGGCAAGCCTTGATATTAGCTGGTGATTCCGGGTTCTGATTTCGGATTGTTGAATTTTTTCTTGCAGTGCGATGCAGGGGAGGGCTGGCGCGGCCCGGGGTGATGGGTCGAGGCGCGGGGGCGAGGGCTTTTGTATCCGGCGCGGGGCGGCCACACTGAAGGCTGGCGATGCCGGGTGAGGAGGCCGATAGGCAGGGCGGCTCGTCGGATATGTTGTTTTTATAACAACATAATATTCAGGTGAATCCTTTCACTTTGATTTTTCATGGTACATTGTTTTTTACAAAAACAAGGTAACCCGCATCCTGGAGTCGAACCAATGCATCCTCGTGTCCTTGAGGTCACCCAGCGCCTGATCGAACGCAGCCGCGCCACCCGCGAGCGCTACCTGGCGATGATCCGTGCGGCGGCCAGCGCCGGGCCGCAGCGCGGCAAGCTGCAGTGCGCCAACTTCGCCCATGGGGTGGCCGGTTGCGGCGGTGGCGACAAGCAGCGCCTGCGCCTGCTGGACTCGGCCAACGTGGCCATCGTCACCGCCTACAACGACATGCTCTCGGCCCACCAGCCCTACGAGGACTATCCCGAGCGCATCCGCCAGGCGCTGCGCGACATCGGCTCGGTCGGCCAGGTCGCCGGCGGCGTGCCGGCGATGTGCGACGGCGTCACCCAGGGCGAGCCGGGCATGGAGCTGGGCATCGCCAGCCGCGAGGTGATCGCCATGTCCACCGCCGTGGCGCTGTCGCACAACATGTTCGACGCCGCGCTGTTCCTCGGCGTGTGCGACAAGATCGTCCCCGGCCTGCTGGTCGGCGCGCTGCGCTTCGGCCACCTGCCGGCGCTGTTCGTGCCCGCCGGGCCGATGCCCTCCGGACTGTCGAACAAGGAGAAGGCCGAGGTGCGCCAGCGCTACGCCGAGGGCAAGGCCAGCCGCGAGGAGCTGCTCGAGGCGGAGATGCAGGCCTACCACAGCCCCGGCACCTGCACCTTCTACGGCACCGCCAACACCAACCAGATGTTGATGGAAGTGATGGGCCTGCACCTGCCGGGCTCGTCCTTCGTCAATCCGGGCACGCCGCTGCGCGATGCGCTGACCATCGAGGCGGCACGCCAGGTCACCCGCCTGACCCAGCAGAGCGGCCAGTTCCTGCCGCTGGCCGAGATCGTCGACGAGCGCGTGCTGGTCAACTCGGTGGTCGCCCTGCTCGCCACCGGCGGCTCGACCAACCACACCCTGCACCTGCCGGCCATCGCCCAGGCCGCCGGCATCCAGCTCACCTGGCAGGACATGGCCGACCTCTCCGAGGTGGTGCCGACCCTGGCCCACGTCTATCCCAACGGCAAGGCCGACATCAACCAGTTCCACGCCGCCGGCGGGGTGGCCTTCCTGGTGCGCGAGCTGCTCGACGCCGGGCTGCTGCATGAGGACGTCAATACCGTGCTGGGCCGCGGCCTGCGTCGCTACACCCGGGAGCCGTTCCTCGACGGCGAACGTCCGGTGTGGCGCGAGGGCGCCATCGAGAGCCTCGACGAGAGCATCCTGCGCCCGGTGGCGCGGCCGTTCTCGGCCGAAGGCGGCCTGCGGGTGATGCAGGGCAACCTCGGTCGCGGGGTGATGAAGGTCTCCGCGGTGGCGCCCGAGCACCAGGTGGTCGAGGCCGAGGCGCGGGTGTTCCACGACCAGCAGGCGCTGGCCGACGCCTTCAAGGCCGGCGAGCTGGATCGCGATCTGGTGGCGGTGATGCGCTTCCAGGGCCCGCGCAGCAACGGCATGCCCGAGCTGCACAAGATGACCCCCTACCTCGGCGTGCTGCAGGATCGCGGCTACAAGGTCGCGCTGGTCACCGACGGACGCATGTCCGGCGCCTCCGGCAAGGTGCCGGCGGCCATCCATGTCTGTCCCGAGGCGTTCGACGGCGGGCCGCTGGCGCGGGTGCGCGACGGCGACCGCATCCGCGTCGACGGTCACACGGGCACCCTCGAGGTGCTGGTCGACGCCGCCGAGTTCGCCGCCCGCCAAGCGGCGCCCTGCGACCTGGAACCCAACGTCGGCACCGGCCGCGAGCTTTTCGCCTTCATGCGCCAGGCGTTCAGCAGCGCCGAACAGGGCGCCAGTGCCTTCACCGCCAGCCTGGAGAACCTGAAGTGAAGCCGGTGCTGGTGGGGGACATCGGCGGCACCAATGCGCGCTTCGGCCTGTGGCGCGCCGAGCACCTGGAGGCGGTGCAGGTGCTGGCCACCGCCGACTTCGCCGGCCCGCAGCAGGCCATCGAACACTACCTCGCCGAGCAGGGTCTGGCCGCCGGCGACATCGCCGCGGTGTGCCTGGCGGTGGCCGGCCCGGTGCACGGCGAGCACTTCCACTTCACCAACAACCACTGGAGCCTCGCGCGCGGCGAGCTGGCCGCCGCCCTCGGTCTGCTGCCGGACGACCTGCTGCTGGTCAACGACTTCACCGCCATGGCCCTCGGCATGACCCGCCTGCGCCCGCACGAGTGGCTGCAGATCTGCCCGGGCGTGGCCGAGGCGGGCAGCCCGGTGGTGGTGATCGGTCCGGGCACCGGCCTCGGCGTCGGCACCCTGCTCCCGCTCGGCGGCGGGCGCTGGCGGGCGTTGCCGGGGGAGGGCGGTCACGTCGACCTGCCGGTCGGCAATCCGCGCGAGATGGCGCTGTGGCAGGTGCTGTACGAGCGCCTCGGCCACGTGCGCGCCGAGGACGTGCTTAGCGGCAACGGCCTGCTGCAGTTGTATCGCGCCAGCTGCAGCGTCGACGGTCACGAGCCGGTGCTGGCCTCGCCGGCGGAGATCACCGCCGCCGCGCTGGACGGCGACGCCCAGGCCGTGGCGGTGCTCGAGCAGTTCTGCGTGTGGCTCGGCCGGGTCGCCGGCAACAACGTGCTGACCCTTGGTGCGCGGGGCGGCGTGTATATAGTGGGGGGCGTGGTGCCGCGCTTCGCCGAGTTCTTCAAGGCCAGCGGCTTCGCCCGCGCCTTCGCCGACAAGGGCTGCATGAGCGGCTACTTCGACGGCATCCCGGTGTGGCTGGTGACCGCCGAGTACCCGGGGCTGGAGGGCGCCGGCGTGGCCTTGCAACAGTTGCTGTAGGGAGCGTCCAGCGCACCACGGGCCCGCGCGGTGCGCATGGCGCACCCTGCGTTGGTTGGGTGAATCAGAACAACAAGGAAGGCCACCGTGAGCCAAGCCGGAAAATCCATCCTGCTGGTCGACGACGACCAGGAAATCCGCGAGCTGCTGGATGCCTACCTGAGCCGTGCCGGCTTCCAGGTGCGCGCCGTCGCCGACGGCGCGGGCCTGCGCGCGGCCATGGCCGCCGAGCCGGCCGATCTGGTGATCCTCGACGTCATGCTGCCCGACGAGGACGGCTTCAGCCTGTGCCGCTGGGTGCGCGAGCACCAGCGCTTCGCCGCGGTGCCGGTGATCATGCTCACCGCCAGCTCCGACGAGGCCGACCGGGTGATCGGCCTGGAGCTGGGCGCCGACGACTACCTGGGCAAGCCGTTCAGCCCGCGCGAGCTGCTGGCGCGGATCAAGGCGCTGCTGCGCCGCGCCGGCTTCGGCCAGGAGCGCACGGCCGGCGAGGTGCTGGCCTTCGACGAGTGGCGCCTGGACATGGTCAGCCACCGTCTGTTCCACCACGACGGCGAGGAGGTGATCCTCTCCGGCGCCGACTTCGCCCTGCTCAAACTGTTCCTCGACCGCCCGCAGCAGATCCTCGACCGCGACACCATCGCCAGCGTCACCCGTGGCCGCGAGGTGATGCCGCTGGAGCGCATCGTCGACATGGCGGTCAGCCGCCTGCGCCAGCGTCTGCGCGACACCGGCAAGCCGCCGCGGCTTATCCGCACGGTGCGCGGCGCCGGCTACCTGCTGGCGGCGCAGGTCACGCCGCGTGCCCATGCCTAGCCGCTGGCGCCTGGTGCCGCGCTCGCTGCTCGGGCGCATGCTGCTGCTCACCCTGCTGGCGGTGCTGCTGGCGCAGGTGCTGTCCAGCCTGATCTGGCTGTCGCAGCTGCGCGCCAGCCAGATGGAAGGGCTGGTCAGCACCGCGCGCAGCCTGGCGCAGTCGATGGTGGCCAGCGTCAGCTACTTCCGCTCGCTGCCGGTGGGCTACCGGCCGATGGTCCTCGACCAGCTGCGCAGCATGGGCGGCACGCGCTTCTTCGTCTCGCTCAACGACAAGCCGCTGGAGATGCCGGTGCTGGCGGAAACCCCGCGCAAGCGTGCGGTGATCGACGAGGTGGAGAGGGTGCTGCGCGAGCGCCTCGGCAAGCAGGTGGAGATCTCGCTGCACTTCGTCAGCCCGGACGACCTGCGCGTGTTCAACAGCGGCCTCAAGCTCAACGAGCTGCCGCGCTCCTGGGCGCACTACGCGCTGAGCCTGGAGCCGCTCGATCCGCCGATCCTGGTCACCCAGATCCGCATCGGCGAGGGCGAGTGGCTGTACCTCGCCTCGCTGCTGCCCGAGCCCTACGCCAATCTCGAGGATGATGGCCTGCCGCGCCAGCAGCTGTGGTTCATCCTGCTCACCAGCGGTTTCCTGCTGCTGTTCATCGGTCTGCTGGTGCACTGGCAGAGCCGCCCGCTCAAGCGCCTGGCGACCGCGGCGCGGGAGATGTCGCTGGGCGCCGAGGTCGAGCCGCTGGCCGAGGCCGGCGGCAGCGAGGTGGTCGAGGTGAGCCGCGCCTTCAACAGCATGCGCGAGCGCATCAGCCGCTATCTGAGCGAACGCAGCCAGCTGTTCAGCGCGATTTCCCACGACCTGCGCACGCCGATCACCCGTCTGCGCCTGCGCGTCGAGCTGCTCGACGACGAGGGGCTGCAGGCCAGGTTCAGTCGCGACCTCGACGAGCTGGAGCTGCTGGTCAAGGGCGCCCTGCAGTGCGTCAAGGACACCGACATCCACGAGAACATCGAGCAGGTCGACCTCAACCATCTGCTGCTCGGCCTGGTCGAACCCTACCTCGGCAGCGGCCGGGTCAGCCTCGACGGTGCGGCACTGACCGCCTATCCCGGCAAGCCGCTGGCCCTGCGCCGCTGCATCGGCAACCTGCTGGACAACGCGCTGAAGTACGGCCAGCGCGCCCACCTGCACATCGAGGACGACGCCGAGGCGTTCGTCCTGCACGTCGACGACGAGGGGCCGGGGGTGCCGGAGCAGAAGCTCGAGCAGGTGTTCGAGCCGCACTTCCGCCTGGCCAGCCAGCAGCAGGGCTACGGCCTGGGCCTCGGTATCGCGCGCAACCTGGCGCACAGTCACGGCGGCGAGCTGAGCCTGCGCAACCTGCGCGAGGGCGGCCTGCGCGTGACCCTGTGGCTGCCGCGCCAGGGCGCCTGAGTTCTTCCATTCCCTGTAGGGACGAATTCATTCGCCTTGGCGGGGCATTTTGGCGAATGAATTCGCCCCTGCGCCATGCCATGGGGGCGTGACAAATCCCGCCTTTTGTAACCAGTCCGTGACCTTCCACCATCCCTTTGTTACCCGCGCCGCTGCGGGGCGTGGGTAGACTTCAGGACAAGGCAAGCACTCCGACTTGCAAGCGATAAGAACAAAAAGGTAAGCCATCGATGAATGCCATCTCCCGCCTGACCGCTGTCGTTTCCCTCGCCTCGCTGTTGCCGCTGTCCGCCCTCGCCGGCGAAGTGGAAGTCCTGCACTGGTGGACTTCCGGCGGCGAGAAACGCGCCGCCGATACTCTGCAGAAACTCGTCGAAGAGAAGGGCCACAGCTGGAAGGACTTCGCCGTCGCCGGTGGCGGCGGCGAGGCGGCCATGACCGTGCTGAAGACCCGCGCAGTGTCCGGCAACCCGCCGTCCGCGGCGCAGATCAAGGGCCCGGACATCCAGGAGTGGGGCGAGCTCGGTCTGCTCGCCGAGATGGACGAGGTGGCCGGCGAAGGCCAGTGGGACCAGCTGCTGTCGCCGCAGGTGGCCGACATCATGAAGTACGACGGCCACTACGTCGCCGTGCCGGTCAACGTGCACCGGGTCAACTGGCTGTGGATCAACCCCGAGGTGTTCGCCAAGGCCGGCGCCACGCCGCCGACCACCCTCGCCGAGTTCTTCGCCGCCGCCGACAAGCTCAAGGCCGCCGGCTTCATCGCCGTCGCCCACGGTGGCCAGCCGTGGCAGGACGGCACCCTGTTCGAGGACCTGGTGCTGAGCATCCTCGGCCCGCAGGGCTTCCACAAGGCGTTCGTCGAACAGGACAAGGCGACCCTCACCGGTGCGCAGATGGTCGAGGTGTTCGCCGCCCTCAAGAAGCTGCGCGGCTACATCGACGCCGACGCCGCCGGCCGCGACTGGAACACCGCCGCCGGCCTGGTGATCAACGGCAAGGCCGGCATGCAGATCATGGGCGACTGGGCGAAGAGCGAGTGGAGCGCCGCCGGCAAGGTGGCGGGCAAGGACTACCAGTGCCTGCCGTTCCCCGGCACCCAGGGCAGCTTCGCCTACAACATCGACTCGCTGGCCATGTTCGCCCTCAAGGACGACGCCGACCGCAAGGCGCAGGCCGACCTGGCGCGCACCGTGCTCGAGCCGCAGTTCCAGCAGTTTTTCAACCAGAACAAGGGCTCGATCCCGGTGCGCCTCGACCAGGACATGAGCAGCTTCGACGCCTGCGCCCAGCAGTCCATGCAGGACTTCAAGCAGGCGGCCGCGGGCGGTGGCCTGCAGCCCAGCCTGGCCCACGGCATGGCCGCCTCCAGCTACGTGCAGGGCGCGGTGTTCGACGTGGTGACCAACTTCTTCAACGACCCGGCTGCCGACCCGCAGAAGGCGGCGCAGCAACTGGCCGCCGCGATCCAGGCGGTGCAGTAAGCGGTCGGGCCGCCGCCTGAGCGGCGGCCCCCAATCCCCGGCTCTCCCCATTGGCACAGGCCTCCCGGCCCGCGCCCCGGGATCGGCCGTGCCCGAAAACCGTAGGAGCCAGCTCGCTGGCGATCAGAACTTGGCTATCGCCAGCACGCTGGCTCCTACAGGGTTCATGCCGCGACGCATGCGTCGCAAGGAGTGATCGATGTCCTCAATCGCAGTCTTCGCCAGGCCCTCGCCGCTGGACGCATTGCAGCGCTGGCTGCCCAAGCTGGTGCTGGCGCCGAGCATGCTGATCGTGCTGGTCGGCTTCTACGGCTACATCCTGTGGACCTTCGTGCTGTCCTTCACCAACTCGCGCTTCATGCCCAGCTACAAGTGGGTGGGCCTGCAGCAGTACCAGCGCCTGCTGGACAACGACCGCTGGTGGGTGGCCAGCCAGAACCTGCTGGTCTACGGCGGGCTGTTCATCGCCATCAGCCTGGTGCTCGGCGTGCTGCTCGCCGTGCTGCTCGACCAGCGCGTGCGTCGCGAGGGCTTCATCCGCACCGTCTACCTGTACCCGATGGCGCTGTCGATGATCGTCACCGGCACCGCCTGGAAGTGGCTGCTCAACCCCGGTCTCGGCCTCGACAAGCTGCTGCGCGACTGGGGCTGGGAAGGTTTCCGCTTCGACTGGCTGGTCGACCCCGACCGCGTCGTCTACTGCCTGGTGATCGCCGCGGTGTGGCAGTCCTCGGGCTTCGTCATGGCGCTGTTCCTCGCCGGCCTGCGCGGCGTCGACCAGTCGATCATCCGCGCCGCCCAGGTCGACGGCGCCAGCCTGCCGACCATCTACCTGCGCATCGTGCTGCCCAGTCTGGGGCCGGTGTTCTTCAGTGCGCTGATGATCCTCGCCCACATCGCCATCAAGAGCTTCGACCTGGTGGCGGCGATGACCGCCGGCGGCCCCGGCTACGCCTCCGACCTGCCGGCGATGTTCATGTACGCCCACACCTTCACCCGCGGCCAGATGGGCCTCGGCGCCGCCAGCGCGATGCTGATGCTCGGCGCGGTGCTGGCGATCCTGGTGCCCTACCTGTACTCCGAGCTGAGGAACAAGCGCCATGCCTAAGCAACCCACTTTCAGCCTCAGCCGCCTGGCGATCTACGCCACGCTGATCCTGGCCTGCGCCGTCTACCTGGTGCCGCTGGTGGTGATGCTGCTGACCAGCTTCAAGACCCCGGACGACATCCGCAGCGGCAACCTGCTGTCGATCCCGGACGTGTTCACCCTGATCGGCTGGGTCAAGGCCTGGGACAGCGTCGGCGGCTTCTTCTGGAACTCGGTGAAGATCACCGTGCCGGCGGTGATCATCTCCACCCTGCTCGGCGCGCTGAACGGCTATGTGCTGTCGATGTGGCGCTTCCGCGGCTCGCAGCTGTTCTTCGGCCTGCTGCTGTTCGGCTGCTTCCTGCCGTTCCAGGTGGTGCTGCTGCCGGCGTCCTTCACCCTCGGCCAGTTCGGCCTGGCCAACACCACCGGTGGCCTGGTGTTGGTCCATGTGGTCTACGGCCTGGCGTTCACCACGCTGTTCTTCCGCAACTTCTACGTGAGCATCCCGGAAGCCCTGGTGCGTGCCGCGCGGCTCGACGGCGCGGGGTTCTTCACCATCTTCGGGCGCATCCTGCTGCCGATGTCGATCCCCACCATCATGGTCTGCCTGATCTGGCAGTTCACCCAGATCTGGAACGACTTCCTGTTCGGCGTGGTGTTCGCCAGCGGCGACAGCCAGCCGATCACCGTGGCCCTGAACAACCTGGTGAACACCAGCACCGGGGCCAAGGAATACAACGTCGACATGGCCGCCGCGCTGATCGCCGGCCTGCCCACCCTGCTGGTCTACGTATTCGCCGGCAAATACTTCCTGCGCGGCCTCACCGCCGGCGCCGTCAAAGGCTGAGGAGCACTTTTCATGGCAACCCTCGAACTGCGCAACGTCAACAAGACCTACGGCAACGGCCAGGCCGACACGCTGAAGAACATCGAGCTGGCGATCGATTCCGGCGAGTTCCTGATCCTGGTCGGTCCCTCGGGCTGCGGCAAGTCGACCCTGATGAACTGCATCGCCGGCCTGGAGGACATCAGCGGCGGCGCCATCCTGGTCGACGGCCAGGACATCAGCGGCATGAGCCCCAAGGATCGCGACATCGCCATGGTGTTCCAGTCCTACGCGCTGTACCCGACCATGAGCGTGCGCGAGAACATCGCCTTCGGCCTGAAGATCCGCAAGCTGCCGCAGGCCGAGATCGACGCCGAGGTCGCAAGGGTGGCGAAACTGCTGCAGATCGAGCACCTGCTCGAGCGCAAGCCGGCGCAGATGTCCGGCGGCCAGCAGCAGCGCGTGGCGATGGGCCGGGCGCTGGCGCGGCGGCCGAAGATCTACCTGTTCGACGAGCCGCTGTCCAACCTCGACGCCAAGCTGCGCGTGGAGATGCGCACCGAGATCAAGCTGATGCACCAGCGCCTGAAGACCACCACGGTGTACGTCACCCACGACCAGATCGAGGCGATGACCCTGGGTGACAAGGTGGCGGTGATGAAGGACGGCATCATCCAGCAGTTCGGCACCCCGCAGCAGATCTACAACGATCCGGCCAACCTGTTCGTCGCCGGCTTCATGGGCTCGCCGCCGATGAACTTCATCCCCCTGCGCCTGCAGCGCCAGGGCGGCCGCTGGGTCGGCCTGCTCGACAGCGCCGACGGTCACTGCGAGCTGGCGCTGGGCGAGGTGGAGGAGGGCCTGGAGGGGCGCGAGGTGATCCTCGGCGTGCGGCCGGAGCAGATCCTGGTCGGCGCTGCCGGCGACGCGCTGCCGGGCCTGCGCGCCCGGGTGCAGGTGCTCGAGCCGACCGGCCCGGACACCCTGGTCTTCGTCGAGATCAACCAGACCAAGGTGTGCGTGCGCCTGGCGCCGGACGCCGCGCCGCGCGCCGGCGACACCCTGGAGCTGCAGTTCGCGCCGGACAAGGTGCTGCTGTTCGACGCGCAGAGCGGCGAGCGCCTGGGCGTGCTGGGCAAGGCGCGCAGCCCCGAGCGGCAGGCCAAGGTCGCCCAGCTGGAGGGCCGCTGAGCACGCAGCTCCTACCGAAAAGACCACGCCGGCTGGTTCAGCCGGCAATCCATGGCAACACAACAATAAAAATCTGGAGTGGCTATGAGCACGACTTTCAAAGGTTTGTGGGTTCTGCCCTGCGCGCTGTTCGCGGTGTCCGGGCTGGCGCAGGCGGTGGAGTTCACCGGCTACGTGCGCGCCGGCGCCGGCGGCACGGACGAGGGCGGCACGCAATCCTGCTTCCAGCTGCCGGGCGCGCCGTCCAAGTACCGCCTCGGCAACGAGTGCGAGCAGTACATGGAGCTAGACCTGCGCCAGGACCTGGTCAAGCTCGCCGACGGCTCGACCATCAGCGTCGAGGGCATGGCGCAGCTGTACAACGAGTACGGCCACACCCCGGAGTTCACCGGCGGCCACGGCTTCGCGCGGATGAACCAGATGTACGCCGAGTGGAGCGACATGCCGCTGCTCAACGGCGGCTCGCTGTGGGCCGGGCGCCGCTTCTACAAGCGCAACGACATCCACATCTCCGACTTCTACTACTGGAACCAGAGCGCCACCGGCTTCGGCCTCGACGAGGTGAAGATCGGCGACCTCAAGTACAGCTACGTGTTCTCGCGCAAGGACAGCGTGTTCCAGGATCCCTACATCAACCGTCACGACTTCAACGTCGGCGGCTTCCGTAGCAACCCCGGCGGCGAGGTCGAGGTCGGCGTCAGCTACATCGACAAGCCGGACAGTCGCGACGCGCACAGCGGCTGGGCGGTCAGCGCCCAGCACAAGCAGGACGGCTTCCTCGGCGGCGCCAACACCTTCGCCGTGCAGTACGGCGAAGGCCCGGGCACCGGCCTCGGCTACACCGGCGACCCGACCCTGGACAGCAGCGACAAGAGCTGGCGCGTGGTGGAGTTCTTTGACTGGCAGCTGACCCCGCGCTTCGGCGGCCAGTTCGAGGTGGTCTACCAGAAGGACACCCGTGCGGACGGTGACGACCAGGACTGGCTGTCGCTCGGCGTGCGTCCGGTGTACGCGCTCAGCGAGCAGTTCAAGCTGGTCGCCGAGCTGGGCCACGACCAGATCGACGCTCCCGACGGCACCCGCAAGCTGAGCAAGTTCACCGTCGCGCCGATCTGGTCGCCGGCCGGCCCCGGCTTCTGGCAGCGCCCGGAAGTGCGCCTGTATTACACCTACGCCAGCTGGAACGAGGCGGCGCAGCGCGCGGCCAACCAGATGGCGGCGGGCTCGGCGCTGTCCGACAGCGGCGCCTTCGGCGATGCCCTGCACGGCTCCAACTTCGGCGTGCAGCTCGAGTACTGGTGGAAGTGATGAGCGCCGCGCTGACCGTCAGTGAGCCGTGGCGTAGCGGCCTGGGGCGAGGGGGGGGCCGTCTGGAGGGGCGGATTCATTCGCCAAGGGTCGTGCAACGACCCCGGGATGGGGCAGTCCTTCGGCCTGTCTGGCGAATGAATTCGCCCCTACGGAAGCACGAGGGCGGTCTCGGGGCTGTGCGGTGGCGCTCAGCCCAGCTCCTCGTCGCTCGGGTAGCGGGTGGCGTTGAGGCTTTCCTTGATCTTACGCAGGTGCGGCTGGAAGTCCACGCCGCGGCGCAGGGTCACCCCGGTGGCCAGCACGTCGAGCACGGCGAGCTGGATGATCCGCGAGGTCATCGGCATGTAGATGTCGGTGTCCTCCGGCAGCGGGATGTCCAGGCTGACCGTGCAGGTCCTGGCCAGCGGCGAGCCGGCGGCGGTCAGGCCGAGCACCGAGGCGCCGTTCTGCCGGGCGATGCGCGCCACCTCGACCAGCTCGCGGGTGCGCCCGGTGTAGGAAATGATCACGAACAGGTCGCCGGTGTACGCCACCGAGGCGAGCATGCGCTGCATCAGCACGTCGGAGTGGGCCGACACCGCGAGGTTGAAGCGGAAGAACTTGTGCTGCGCGTCGAGCGCCACCGAGGCCGAGGCGCCGAGGCCGAAGAAGTGGATCTGCCGGGCCTGGATCATCAGGTCCACCGCCTGGCTGATCAGCTGCGGGTCGAGGCTCTGGCAGGCGCTGTCCAGCGAGGCGATGGTGCTGCCGAAGATCTTGCGGATGTAGTCCGCCGGCGCGTCGTCCGGCTCCACCGCGCGGCTGACGTAGGCGGCGCCGCTGGCCAGGCTCTGCGCCAGCTGCATCTTCAGCTCGGGGTAGCCGTTGACGCCGAAGGAGCGGCAGAAACGGTTCACCGTCGGCTCGCTGACCTGCGCGGCCTGGGCCAGCGCGGCGATGCTGAAGCGGGTGGCCTGCTGCGGGTCGCGCAGGATCGTCTCGGCGACCTTGCGCTCGGCCTTGTTGAGCTCTTCGAGGCGGCTCTGGATCTGCTCCAGAAGGTTGTGCACGCGATCCATCGGGGTTCCTGGCATGGGGACTGCAATCGGTGGCCTATCGTACTGAGCGGCTCGGGGGGCGGCCACCGGAATATCGGCTCTGAAGAAATGTAGTTTTATTACTACATTTTTATTGATGAAACGATTCATCAGGTGTATTCATGAACGCATGTTTGATAGAAGAACAAATACCATGACCCCGCAAGCTATCGAACCCTGTACCCTCGCCCTGTTCGGCGGCCTTGGCGACCTGGCGCTGCGCAAGCTGTTCCCGGCGCTCTACCAGCTCGATCGCGCCGGCCTGCTGCCGGCGGCGACGCGCATCCTCGCCCTGGCCCGCGACGACGGCGACCCCGCCGCGCACCTGGCGACCATCACCGACGGTTTGCAGCGCCATGTGCCGGCGCGCGAGCTGGAGGAGGGCGCGCTGCAACGCTTCCTGGCGCGCCTCGACTACCTGGCGATGGACTTCCTCTGCGCCGACCACTACCCGGTGCTGGCCGACCGGCTCGGCCCGGTGGAGCGGCTGATCGCCTACTTCGCCACTCCCGCTGCGGTGTACGGCGCGATTTGCAACGGCCTGGCGCAGAGCGGCCTGGCCGGGCGCACGCGGGTGGTGCTGGAGAAGCCGATCGGCCACGACCTGGCCTCGTCGCGGGCGGTCAACGAGGCGGTCGCCGCGCACTTCCCGGAGAACCGCACCTACCGCATCGACCACTACCTGGGCAAGGAGACGGTGCAGAACCTGATCGCCCTGCGCTTCGCCAACAGCCTGTTCGAGACGCAGTGGAACCAGAACCACATCTCCCACGTGGAGATCAGCGTGGCCGAGCAGGTGGGCATCGAAGGCCGCTGGGGCTACTTTGACCAGGCCGGCCAGCTGCGCGACATGATCCAGAACCACCTGCTGCAGCTGCTCTGCCTGATCGCCATGGACCCGCCCAGCGACCTGTCGGCCGACAGCATCCGCGACGAGAAGGTCAAGGTGCTCAAGGCGCTGGCGCCGATCGCTCCCGAGCAGCTCGGCCAGCAGGTGGTGCGCGGTCAGTACGTGGCCGGCAGCATCCTCGGCAAGCCGGTGCCCGGCTACCTGGAGGAGGACAACGCCAACGCCCGCAGCGACACCGAGACCTTCGTCGCCCTGCGCGCCGAGATCCGCAACTGGCGCTGGGCCGGCGTGCCCTTCTACCTGCGTACCGGCAAGCGCATGCCGCAGAAGCTGTCGCAGATCGTCATCCACTTCAAGGAGCCGCCGCACTGCATCTTCGCCCCCGAACAGCGCCCGCTGATCAGCAACAAGCTGATCATCCGCCTGCAGCCGGACGAGGGCATCTCCCTGCAGGTGATGACCAAGGACCAGGGCCTCGACAAGGGCATGCAGCTGCGCAGTGGCCCGCTGCAGCTGAGCTTCTCCGACACCTACCGCAGCGCGCGGATTCCCGACGCCTACGAGCGCCTGCTGCTCGAGGTGATGAAGGGCCAGCAGAACCTGTTCGTGCGCAAGGACGAGATCGAGTACGCCTGGAAGTGGTGCGACCAGCTGATCGCCGGCTGGCGCCAGCAGGGCGATCCGCCCAAGCCCTATGCGGCCGGAACCTGGGGGCCGATGGCCTCCATCGCCCTGATCACCCGTGACGGCAGGAGCTGGTATGGCGATCTGTAATCTCGACCTGCCGGCGCAGGTCATCGGCTTCACCCTGAGCGACCCCTTGCAGCTCGCTGGCGAACTGGCGCTGGCCGTGGCCAATGCGCTGCGTGCGGCCATTGCCGAACGCGGCCGGGCGACCCTGGTGGTGTCCGGCGGGCGCAGCCCGGTGGAGTTCTTCAAGCGCCTGTCGGCGCAGCCGCTGGACTGGTCGAAGGTGGTGGTCAGCCTCGCCGACGAGCGCTGGGTGCCGGTCGGTCACCCCGACAGCAACGAGGGCCTGGTGCGCCGCCATCTGCTGCAGGGCGAGGCGGCCGCCGCGCGCTTCGTCGGCCTGTACCGGCCGGCGGCCAGCCTGGCCGAGGCCGCCGACCTCGCCGATCGGGCGCTGGCCGAGCTGCCGCAGCCGATCGACGTGCTGGTGCTGGGCATGGGCGAGGACGGCCACACCGCCTCGCTGTTCCCCGGCAGCCCGCAGCTGGCCGAAGCGCTCGACCCCGCCTGTGCGGCGCGCTGCCTGCCGATGCTGGCGCCCGGCGTGCCACACCAGCGCCTCAGCCTGACCCTGCCGCTGCTCGCCGGCGCCCGCCTGCGCCTCTTGGCGCTGCAGGGCCAGGGCAAGCTGGCGACCCTGCGCGACGCGCTGGCCGGCGGCGACGCGCAGCAGATGCCGATCCGCGCCTTCCTCAACCTTCCCCTCGAACTCTACTGGTGCCCCTGAGCCCGAAGGACAGTCCCATGAGCATTCTCTCCAGCCGTCGGGCCAGCCAGCGCGAAGCCGTGCCGAGCATGACCGACAAGATCGCCCTGATCGACCGCCTCTGCGAAGCCGCGCGCATCCTGCCGGTGATCACCATCGAGCGCGAGGCGGACATCCTGCCGCTGGCCGACGCCCTGGCCGCCGGCGGCCTGCGCACCCTCGAGGTCACCCTGCGCTCGGAATACGGCCTGGCCGCCATCCGCCTGCTGCGCGAGCAGCGCCCGGAGCTGTGCATCGGCGCCGGCACCGTGCTCGACGAGCTGATGCTGGCCGAGGCCGAGGCGGCCGGCGCGCAGTTCATCGTCACCCCCGGCAGCACGCCCGAGCTGCTGCGCGCCGGGGTGTACAGCCCGCTGCCGCTGATCCCCGGCATCGGCAGCGCCTCCGAGATCATGCTCGGCTACGCCCAGGGCTACCGGCGCTTCAAGCTGTTCCCCGCCGAGCTGTGCGGCGGCGTCGCCGCGCTCAAGGCCTTCGCCGGGCCGTTCGGCAACCTGCGTTTCTGCCCGACCGGTGGCGTGCACCCCGGCAACGCGCGCAGCTACCTGGCGCAGCCCAACGTGATGTGCGTGGGCGGCACCTGGATGCTCGACCGCGAGTGGATCCGCAACGGCGACTGGGAGCGCATCCAGACCGCCAGCGCCGAAGCCCTGCACATGCTGGGCTGAGTACAGGCAATTGCATGAAGCCAAGTTCCCGGTCCGTAGGGGCTAATTCATTCGCCTTGGCAGGGTGCCTGGGCGAATGAATTCGCCCCTTCAGCGGGTTGACTAGGCTCGGAAGCCATTCATGCAATTGCCCTGAAGCTGAGTACAGAGCGGGCGGCTGTGCCGCCCGCCGTTCGAGCAACTTTCCGGGAGACGCCATGCTGCGCAGAACGAAGATAGTCGCCACCCTCGGCCCGGCAACCGCCACGGCGGAGGCCATCGAGGGCCTGGTCCGCGCCGGGGTCGACGTGGTCCGGATGAACTTTTCCCACGGCCAGGCCGAGGAGCACCTCGCCCGCGCCGCGCTGGTCCGTGAACTGGCCGCGAGGCACGGCCGCTGCGTGGCCATCCTCGCCGACCTGCAGGGGCCGAAGATCCGCATCGCCCGCTTTGCGCAGGGCAAGGTGCAGCTGCACAAGGGCACGACCTTCGTGCTCGACGCCGGGCTGGACAAGCGCGCCGGCGACCAGCACGCGGTCGGCATCGACTACGAGGCGCTGGTCGAGGACAGCCGCCCCGGCGACATCCTGCTGCTCGACGACGGCCGCATCGAACTCGAGGTGCTGCGCGTCGACGGCCGCCGGGTGGTCTGCGAGGTGCTGGTCGGCGGCCCGCTGTCCAACAACAAGGGCATCAACCGCAAGGGCGGCGGCCTCTCGGCGGCGGCGCTGACCGCCAAGGACCACGCCGACATCCGCACCGCGGCGCAGATGCAGGCCGACTACCTGGCGGTGTCCTTCCCGCGCGATGCAGGCGACATGCGCCTGGCCCGCCGCCTGCTGGAGGAGGCCGGCGGTTCGGCCGGACTGATCGCCAAGATCGAGCGCGCCGAGACCGTCGCCGACCCGGCGGTGCTGGAGGAGATCATCGCGGTTTCCGACGGCGTGATGGTCGCCCGCGGCGATCTCGGCGTGGAGATCGGCGACGCCGAGCTGGTGGCGGCGCAGAAGCTGATCATCGACCGCGCGCGGGCGGCGAACCGGGTGGTGATCACCGCCACGCAGATGATGGAGTCGATGATCAGCCAGCCGCTGCCGACCCGTGCCGAGGTGTTCGACGTCGCCAACGCGGTGCTCGACGGCACCGACGCGGTGATGCTGTCGGCCGAGACCGCCGCCGGCGCCTATCCGGTGGAGACCGTGCAGGCCATGCAGCGGATCATCCTCGGCGCCGAGAAGCACCCGCACACCCACCGCTCGCGGCACCGCGTCGACCGGGTGTTCCAGCGCATCGACGAGTCGATCGCCATGTCGGCGATGTACGCCGCCAACCACCTGCAAGGCGTGCGGGCGATCATCTGCCTGACCGAGAGCGGCGACACGCCGCGGCTGATGTCACGCATCCGCTCGCCGCTGCCGATCTTCGCCTTCTCGCGCCATCCGCGCACGCAGAACCGCGTCGCCCTGTTCCGCGGCGTGCATCCGATCGCCTTCGACGCCGCGCGCTTTGCCGACGCCGAGGTGAACCGCCAGGCGGTGGCCGAGCTGGTGCGCCGCGGCCTGCTCGCCGACGCCGACCACGTGCTGATCACCGCCGGCGACCAGAACACCCCGGGCGGCACCGACACCCTGCGCATCGCCCGGGTCGGCGAGCTGCTGGCCGGCCTCGCCGAGCGGTCGGACGCTGACGGCGAGCCGGCGCTGCCGCGCGATTTCGACATCCGCGCCGAGTGCGCGGAGCAGCAGGAGCTGCTCGCTCCGGGCGCCGTGGAAGCCGGCGCCGTATCGACTTTCCCGCCGCGCTGCGGCGCGCAACCGCCTCTGGAGGCTCGTTCATGACCACCGCAAGCCAACTCGAAAGCCTGTTCCCCAGCATGGACGCGATCCCCGAGCGCTACCGCCTCGGCGCGCCCATCGAGCAGCGCGAATACCTGGTCAACGGCGCGCTGCGTCGCTGGGAGGGGCCGCTGGCCACGGTGCGCAGCCCGGTGTTCCTCGCCACCGAGCAGGGCGACGAGCAGGTGGTGCTGGGCAGCACGCCGCTGCTGGATGCCGAGGCCGCGCTGGAGGCGCTGGACGCCGCGGTGGCGGCCTACGACCACGGCCGTGGCCTGTGGCCGACCCTGCGCGTGGCCGAGCGCATCCAGTACGTCGAGGGGTTCCTCGCGCGCATGCGCGAGCAGCGCGACAGCGTGGTCCGGCTGCTGATGTGGGAGATCGGCAAGAACCTCAAGGATTCGGAGAGGGAGTTCGACCGCACCTGCGACTACATCGTCGACACCATCCAGGCGCTCAAGGAGCTGGACCGCCGCTCCAGCCGCTTCGAGCTGGAGCAGGGCACCCTCGGCCAGATCCGCCGCGTGCCGCTGGGCGTGGCGCTGTGCATGGGCCCCTACAACTATCCGCTGAACGAGACCTTCACCACCCTGATCCCGGCGCTGATCATGGGCAACACCGTGGTGTTCAAGCCGGCCAAGTTCGGCGTGCTGCTGATCCGCCCGCTGCTCGAGGCGTTCCGCGACAGCTTCCCGCCGGGCGTGATCAACATCATCTACGGCCGTGGCCGCCAGACGGTCAGCGCGCTGATGGCCAGCGGCAAGATCGACGTGTTCGCCTTCATCGGCACCCACAAGGGCGCCAGCGACCTGAAGAAGCTGCATCCGCGCCCGCACCGCCTGCGCGCCGCGCTCGGCCTGGACGCCAAGAACCCGGGCATCGTCCTGCCGCAGGTCGATCTGGACAACGCGGTGAGCGAGGCGATCACCGGCGCGCTGTCGTTCAACGGCCAGCGCTGCACGGCGCTGAAGATCCTCTTCGTCCACGAGGAAGTGCTCGAGCCGTTCCTCGAGAAGTTCAGCGCCAAACTGGCCGCGCTCAAGCCGGGCATGCCTTGGGACGACGGCGTGGCGCTAACCCCGCTGCCGGAGCCGGGCAAGGTGGAGTTCCTCAACGGCCTCTTGGCCGACGCGCTGGCCAAGGGCGCGCGGGTGGTCAACCCCGGCGGCGGCGCGCACCGGCAGAGCTTCTTCTACCCGGCGCTGCTCAGCCCGGTGACGCCGGCGATGCGCGTCTACCACGAGGAGCAGTTCGGCCCGCTGGTGCCGGTGGTGTCGTTCCGCGAACTGGAGGAGGTGATCGACTACGTGCTGCAGTCCGACTACGGCCAGCAGCTGTCGATCTTCGGCAACGACCCCGAGCAGGTCGGCCGGCTGGTCGACGCCTTCGTCAACCAGGTGGGACGCATCAACATCAACGCACAGTGCCAGCGCGGCCCGGACAGCTTCCCGTTCAACGGCCGCAAGAACTCGGCGGAAGGCACCCTGTCGGTGTACGACGCCCTGCGCGTGTTCTCCATCCGCACCCTGGTGGCGACCCGGTTCCAGCCGGACAACAAGGAGCTGATCAGCGACATCATCCGCAACCGCCAGTCGAGCTTCATCAGCACCGATTACATCTTCTGAGCCGGGGCCAGCCGCCGCCACCAGCGCTGCAGGCGTCCAGGCGTGCATTGCCGGAAACTGCCTAGCAGGCCGGCGGCATCGATACGGCGCTGGCCGGGATCCAGGGCCAGCGCGGTGCGCAGGGCCGGCCAGCACGGCGCCGGGAGATTGCCCGGACGCTGCAGCTGGCGGTCCAGGCGTTGCTGCCGGGCTTCGCGGGCGTCCAGCCGGCCGAAGGGATGGCTGCCGCCGGCCAGCTCGTGGAGCAGGCAGGCGAGGGAGTACAGATCGGCGGCGGCGGACAGCGGTTCGCCGTCGAGCAGTTCCGGGGCTGCATAGCCCGGTGTCCAGGCGACGAAGCGCTCGCGGCTCAGGCGCGGCAGGCCGTCCAGCGCCCCCTCCAGTGACTGGCCGAGTCCGAAGTCGAACAGGCGCAGGCCGTCCTCGGCAAGGATCACGTTGCCGGGCTTGAGATCGCCGTGCAGGACGCCGGCGCCGTGGGCATGGGCCAGCGCCTCCAGCAGCGGGATGGCGACGTCGCGCAGCGCGGGCCAGGGCAGTCCGTGGGGATGCTCGTCTTGCAACTGGTCGAGGGTCGGTCCCTTGAGCAGTTCGAGGGTCATGAAGGCGCGGCGGCTCGCGGCGTCGACCTCGAAGCCGTAGGGACGGATCACGTGGGGGTGGCGCAGGCGCAGGGTCAGGGCGTACTCGCCGTAGAGCAGCGCGTGGGCGTCCGGGTAGGCGCTGAACTCCTCGCTGAGGGTCTTCAGCGCCACCCAGGGTTCGGGGTCGCCGAACTGCTCGCGCAGCAGGTCGCGGGCGCGGTACACCGCACCCATGCCGCCGACGCCGAGCAGCCGTTCGATGCGGTAGCGTCCGCTGAGCAGATCCGGCAGCGGACCGGGGGGCGGCGCCACCTGCGGGTTGACCGCCGGCTGGGCGCCGGCGGCGAAGGCGAAGTAGGTCTGGTTGCAGGCAGCGGGGCTCATCGGCGGATCACCACGGCACTCAGGTTGTCGCGCGCCGGACCGTCCAGGGCCCGGTCGAACAGCTGGCGCACGGCCAGCGCGGCGGAAGGCAGGGCGAGCGCGCTGCCGAGCGCCTCGGGCGCCAGATCCTGGTAGAGGCCGTCGCTGCACAGCAGGAAGGTGTCGCCGGGCAGCACGTCCAGTTCGACGACCTCCAGGGCCAGCGCCTCGCCGACGCCCACCGCGCGGGTCAGCGCATGGGCCGCCGGATGGGTGGCGGCCTGCTCCGCGGGTATCCGCTGCTCGTCGATCAGTTGCTGCACCAGCGAGTGGTCGCGTGTCAGCTGGTAGAGGCGGCCGCTGCGCCACAGGTAGCAGCGACTGTCGCCCGCCCACACGCAGGCCGCGCGCTGCGCCTCGATCAGCAGGGCGACCACGGTACTGCCGATCACCGGATCGGGGCAGGCGGCGGTCACCGTCGGCGTCTGGCCGAGGTGACGGTTGAGACGATGCAGGCACTGGCGCACCTGCCCGAGGCGCGCGGCCAGACTGCCGGCCAGCCTCAACTCGGCGAGGCCGTCGACGATCAGCCGGCTGGCCAGGGCGCCGCCGCGATGACCGCCCATGCCGTCGGCGACCGCCCACAGTCCCTGCTGCGGGCGGTCGAGCACGGCGTCCTCGTTGCCGGCGCGCACCTTGCCGGTCTCGCTGCGCGCGGCGCTGCGCCAGCCCGGGATGGCCGCTGTCATCACAGCGCCGCCGGCAGCTGGAAGTCGCGCAGCCGGGCGAGGTCGAACGGATTCGGCGCGCGCTGGCTGTGCAGCAGGTAGCTGGTCTGCAGACCGTCGATGCTGGCCTTGACCATCAGCACGTCGCGGCCGCGGTGGTAGTCCACCTGCATTCGGTCGAGCAGGCGGAACAGCGACCAGGGGCCGCCGTCCTGGCGGATGCCGACCTTGCGTCCGCCGAGTTCCTCCAGCACCAGGCTGGTCTGGCCGCCGTCGGCCTCGGCCGGCCAGTGGAAGGCGGTCGGCACGATCGGACCGTGGCGGTACTCCAGCTGCTGGTCGCCGAAGCGGAAGTCGGCGCGTCCGAGGCTCGAGTCGAGCGAGTAGGGTTCGAGCTTGAAGCGGACCTGCGGCTCGGCGGGATCCTCGGCGAAGAAGCTGCGGCGGATGTTCTGCGCCAGGTTCATCTGCGCGAGGATCTCGCCGGATACCGGCAGGCCGTGGCCGTCGACGCGGCGCAGCTGATACTCGCCGGCACTGCCGGTGACGAACGGCTTGAGATAGCGCTCGAAGAAGCGGTCGGCCACTCCCTGCGCCTTGAAGAACTCGCGGAAGTCGGCGAGCGCGACGTCGCTCTGGCTGTCGGCGCTGAACGGATAGCGCTGGCGCAGCGAGCCCTGGTAGAAGGTGTACAGCTCGTGCTGGTAGCGCTGGTTGAGGTGGTCGTAGGCGCCGTCGAGCACCAGCAGCCAGCTGTCTTCGGCGAGCAGGGTCAGCCATTCGCCGAGCGGACGGGGCAGCCGGCTGGCGCTGGTGCGCAGCTGGTTGAAGGCGTCGCGCTGGCCACCCATGCGCGCCTTGGCCAGCTCGAAGGCGGCCTGGTCCGGAGCGCTGGCGTGGCTCAGCCCGGCGAGCTGCAGCTGCAGGGCATCCATGGCCTGGAAGGCGGCGGTCAGCCCAGGGGCAGGGCCGCCGTTGTCGTCGAGCAGCTGGTGCAGCGGTGCGAAGCGGCGTTCCAGGGCCCTGCGCGCGGTATCCGGCAGGTCCTGCGCCACGGCTGCTTCGGTCTTCTGGGCTGCGGCGGCGGCCAGTTGTGCGGCCTTGGCGGATTTGCCGCCCTTGTCGGCGAGCGCTTCGGCAGCATCGGCGGCCTCGTCGGCGGCGCTGGCCAGGCCGGCGAAGCGGGTGTTGTCGCGCACTTCCACCAGCAGGGCCAGCAGCGGCGAGCTGGCCGCGGTCAGCCCGGCCAGTTGCTCGGCGCCCTGCCGGGTGTCGGCGATCTGGTCGAGGGACAGCAGATTCAGCGCTTCGCTCCAGTGGCTGGCGTAATCGCGGAAGTACAGCTGCTCCATTTCCACCATCAGGCGGCCGAGGTCGTTGGCGCTGAGGCTTTCGCCTTCGCCGAGTACCCAGTTGTCGCGCAGGATGTCGCGCACCAGGCTGCTGCCCTGGGCGATGAAGTACTGCTGGTAGCCGCGCTGGGTGTAGAAGCCGGGGATCGGGTAGTCGGTTCCGCCGAGCAGGACGCCCTGCGCTCCCAGCTTCTGCTCCAGGCGGTAGTCCGGCAGGCTGCGCGCCTGCTCCTGGAGCATGCGGTACACCACGCTGGCCAGCGACTCGCGACGCAGCACTTCGCGTGCCTGGCTCACCAGTCGGGCATTCGGCGTCCAAGGGCTGAAGGTTCCTTCCAGCAGGCGGGCGAAGTGGCCGTTCAGGCCGGCCTGCAGGGCGGCGTCGCCGGCATGCCGCTGCGACCAGTCGGCAGCCAGCCAGTCCTTCAGATAGGCGCCGTCGCGGCGCTCCTCGATACCGAGCATCAGGTAGGCGCGCAGGCTGCCCAGCAGGCGTTCGCGGTCGCCTAGGTTGGCGCGGATCTGCGCCTCGAGCTGGTTTGCCACGCGGGGCAGCAGCAGGTTTTCCAGGCTGCGGCGGTAGGCGGCCTGCAGCAGCGGATCGACTGCCTCGCCCTGGTAGAGACCGGCGCGCTCTCGCCAGGCGGCGTCGGCGCTCGCCGGGAATACCCGGGTGGCGGCATGGCGACTGTCCAGAATCCCGAGCATCTGGCGGACGTCGTCTGCGCTGCGGGATGTCCGGCTGGCTTCTGCGGCGATCTCGCGCAGCTGTTCCAGGCGTCCGTGGTTGGCGGAGAAACTGCCGGCCCAGACCAGGCCGAACAGCGCCAGGCAGGCGAAGGCGCCGGCGTACAGGGCGCGCTGGCCCCAGTCGATGCGCCGCACTTCCTGCTGGTCGAGGGTGGCCAGATCGGCCTCGGGGAAGATCACCCGGCTGAGCAGGTGATGGATGAAGCGCGCCCGCCCGCTGCGCAGGGTGGGCAGGCTGCTGCCGCGCAGGCCGAGGTTGCGGCCGATGCCGGCGGTCAGCGGGTCGAGCTGGGCTTCCAGCTGCGGCGCGCTGGTCAGGTAGAAGCCGCGCAGCTGGCTGGCGCGCTGGTAGCGGTTGCCGGCGAAGGCCAGCTCGACGAACAGGCACAGGCGTTCGCCGATCTGTCCCAGCTGGTGCGGGAAGTCGAGGATGCGGCCGCGGCGCTGGGTGTCGCGCTCCTGGTGCATGCGCTGGATCACCTGGCTGTTCAGGCGGCGCAGCAGCTCCTCGAACTCCTGGCGCACCACGCCGGCATCGGTACCGTCCTGCTCGCGGCGGAAGCTGGCGCCGAGCACCTGGTCGCTTTCCTCGCGCGACAGCTGGTCGAAGAATTCGTCGAAGCCGAGCACCTGGTCGGCCTTGCTCAGGACCAGATAGACCGGCACCTCGACACCCAGGCGCCGGTGGATCTCCTGCAGGCGCTGGCGGACCTGTCGCGCCAGTGTCTCGAGCTCCGGTTCGTTGCCGTCCTGCAGGCGCTCGACCGGGATGTTGACCAGCACGCCGTTGAGCGGGCGGGCGCGGCGCTTGCGCAGCAGGCCGAGCAGGGTGTCCCAGGCCCTGCCGTCGACTGTGGTGTCGGGCTGCGTCAGGTAGCGGCCGGCGGTGTCGATCAGCACGGCGTGCTCGGCGAAGTACCAGTCGGCATGGCGGGTGCCGGTGACGTCGCGGGTCAGGCGCTGCGCCTCGTCACGGTTGAGCGGGAAGTCCAGGCCGGAGAAGTCGAGCAGCGAGGTCTTGCCGCTGCCCTGCGGGCCGATCAGCAGGTACCAGGGCAGTTCGCTGCGCCATTTGTCGCTATGTCCGCCATACAGGCTGGAGCTCTTCAAGGTGCGCAGGGCTTCGCGAAAACGCTGCTGCAGGATGCTCTGCTCCTCGCTGATCAGGCCATCGCGGCGCAGACGTTCCTGGGCAACCTCGTCCTCTTCCTCGGCCTTTTGCCGGCGGGTGGCGCGCCAGTTGCTGAATACCAGGAACAGTCCCCACAGCAGGCACAGCGCGGCGATGCTCAGCAGCCGGCTGCCGGCAGAGGCCCAGAACTTGTGTTCGGCGACCGCCAGCAGCGGACCGGCGAACCAGATCAGCAGGGCCAGCACCAGCAACAGGCACAGGCTCCATACCCAGGTCTTGCGGAAAAAGGCGCCCAGGCGGGCGAAGAAATCTTTCATGCTGCATTCATCCCTGAATCACTGCTGTTCGCCGGCGTTGCCGGAGAGGGTCTGATACGTCTGCAATACGCTGTCGCGCTGTTCGCCCAGCACCCAGGCGAAGCCGCCATACATCACCGTCAGGCAGGCCAGGGTGAACAGCGCCACCAGCCACCACGGCACGATGCGCACCAGGTGGCGGCGGGTGTCCCGGAGGCCCTGCCAGTGCGGCGACACCTCGCGCGGCACGTCGCCGCGCAACTGGCGGATCTGCCGGTACAGGCTGTCGCGGATCGCCTCCAGCTCGAGCATGCCGCGCGGCAGCACGCGGTACTTGCCCTCGAAGCCGAGCGCCAGGCACAGGTACATCAGCTCGAGCATCGGCAGGTGCTTGACCGGGTTGCGGGTCAGCCGCTCGAGCAGCTGGAAGAACTTCTCGCCGCCGAAGGTCTCGTTGTGGAAGGAGGACAGCAGGCTCATCTGTGTCCACTCGCTCTCGTTGCCCCAGGGCGTGGTGACCACCGCCTCGTCGAGCACCGTGCACAGCACGTAGCGGGCGGCCATCACCTGGCTGCTCTCGGCGCCGTCGTGCAGGGTGCGGTGCTCGAACAACTTGAGTTCATCGCCGAGGTGCTGGTTGAGCTCGTGCAGATCCTCGGCCGTGAGGCTGTGCTTGAGGCGCACCACCTCGGAGAGCAGCGCGGAGGCGGCGGCGACCAGTGGATTGAGACTGAGGTTGAAGCTCTCCGCCGGGCGCAGGCGGGCGGCGTAGATCATCCGCTCCTCGAGCTGCTCGTATTTCGGCGGGCTGGCGAAGTCGGTCAGCGGGCTGTGGGCCGCGGCCTCGCCGCCGCGGTTGAGGATGACAGTGCGGTCGTCCCTGGCATGGTCCATTGCGCGGTTCATATAGGTCAGTTCCTGATCGCCCAGAATTTCAGTTCAAGCTCGGCGAATTCGCCGGAGACGTGGAAAGCGAAGCCGCCGGAGCGCTCCAGCTGGGCCAGCTCCTCGGAATTGAGCTCCAGGGCGAAGTAGGTCTTGCCGGCATGGAAGGGGATCTGCCGCGGCGCCACCGGCAGCGGCTTCACCTTGATCCCCGGCAGGTGCAGGTTGACCAGCTGGCGGATGCGTTCCACCGGGCCGACCTTGAGGTGCGCCGGCAGACGCGTACGCAGCTCCTCCGAGTCGCACTGGGCGCTGGCGGCGAGCACGAAGGAGGCCGAGCCGAGCAACTGGTGGTCGTGCAGCGGCGACACCTGGATGCCGTACTGGCGTTGCTGCAGGACCAGCTCGATGGCGTGCTGCTCAAGCACCATCGACAGCACCTGGCGGATGGCGTCCATCAGCTTGCGAAAGCTCAGCCCCTGGTCGCTGTGCTGATAGCGGCCGTCCAGGCGCGGGCGCTTGCTTTCGCTGGAGAAGGTCGCCAGCTCGCCGAGCAGACCGAGCAGCTCGCGGTAGATCTGTTCGGGATGGGCGCGCTCGAGGCCCAGGTAGTGGCGCAGCACCGGCTCGTGGCGGTTGATCAGCTGCAGCATCAGGAAGTCGCCGACCTCGGCGCCGCCGACCTTGCCGGTGGCGCGGATGCGCTCAGCGAGGATGTCGCCGCGATGGCCGAGCATGCTGATCACTTCCTTGAGGCAGGACAGCAGGTAGCCGGAGGCCTGGAAGTCGATGAAGGTCGGGATGAACTCGGCATCCAGAGTGATCACCCCGTCCGGGGTGGTGTCGAGGATGTCGCACAGCTTGAGCCGGACGTAGGCCTGGTCGCTGCGCTGCTCGCCGAGCAGCAGGCGGAAGTCCGGGCGCGCGGTGCTCACCTGGCTGCTGCTGCCGTCGCCGGCGTTGGAGTCGGCGACCTCCTCGTCGCAGGCGGTGTAGCGGGCCAGCACGTCCTTCTGCTCGGGGCGGCGGCTCTCGATGTGGTTGCCGGTGACCAAGGCCAGGGCCAGGTATACCGGGGTGTTGCCGGTGTTCGGCGGCACGTCGACGGCGAGCGGCTCGCGGCTGCCGTCGATCTCGAACAAGCTGCCGTCGGGAAGGATGCCGCTGGCCTGGCTGACCACCAGCTTGCCCATGTTGAGGAACTGGCGGTCGATCTCCAGGGCGAAGAAGCCCCAGGCGTAGTGGCCCAGTTTCTGCGTGCGGGTCTTCAGCTGGTGCTCGTAGTAACGGTCGTTCTGCTGGAAGTGCTGTGGGCGCAGCAGCATGCCTTCCTGCCAGACCACCTTGTGCTGGTTCATGGCTCAGTCCTCGTCCTTGGCGTTCTTCTCGTCGGCGGCATCGCGCGGGTGGATGCCGCGCGCGTCGAAGTCCAGCTCGATGCGGTTGTGTTGCTGCTCCTGTAGCGGGACGACCAGCCGCCAGCGGCTGTCCGGCAGGTCGCGATAGGCGGCCAGTACGCCGAGGTAGCGGCTACCCGGCTGCACCGACAGCTTCAGCGTGCGGGTTTCGCCAGGGCGCAGCTCCAGCTCCTCGCTGGTCACCAGATCCGGCTGCAGGGTTTCCTTCGAGCGCTGGTAGAGGGTGAAGAAGTCGGCGTTCTCGAAGGCCGCCGGGTGCTTGAGTTCGAGCAGACGCAGCACGATCGGCGAGGGGCGGCCGCTGAGGTCGGGGTTCAGGCGGTCGTTGCCGGCCAGGGTGAGGTCCAGCTTGGTCGTCTCGGACCAGGGCGACAGCGCCGAGCAGCCGCCGAGGGCGAGCAGCAGGGCCAGGGGCAGGAGGCGGGGCATGTGCATCATCATCCTTGCAGGTCGGTGTCGAGGGTAGCGATCAGGCGCACCTGTTCTTCGTAGGTTCGCGCGAAGTCGCGGGCCAGCAGGCGTTCGCTCCACTCCTTGTCGCGGGTCATAGCCGCGTGCAGGCGGCGGTAGGCGCGCCAGCGGTTGCCGGCGGTGGCCAGCAGCGGCTTGTGCTCGCGCTCGAAGCGCAGGGTCAGCTGTTCCGGTGCGAACTGCTCGAGCACGCCCTTGACCGCCGCGCGGCTGGCGGCCAGCAGGGCCACCTGATGGGCCTGCAGGTCGCGGAAGGCGCGGCCGAGTGCCTGGCTGGCGGGCAGCTGGCCGGGCTTACCGCCGCGCAGCAGGGCGGCGAGGGCTTCCTCGGCGTCGGCACAATGCTTGAGCGGGTTGTTGCCGACGTTCTGCACCGTGGTCAGCGCCAGGCGCAGCTCGTTCTTCAGCTCGCTGCGGGTGCGCAGGGTCTGTTGCAGGTGACCGACGCTCTGCCGTAGCAGCCGTGCAGCCTGCAGGGCCACGGCCTCGCGTTGCTCCTCGTCGAGACCGCCGAGATCGATGCCCAGCGCCTCGCCGTAGCGCTGCCAGAACTGTTCCGGCAGCGGCACCGTCCGGGCTGTGGGGGCCGGCTCGGCGGCGTTGGTCGGTGGCACCAGCTCCGGCAGCGGCAGGCTTTCCATGTCGATGCGCGCGTAGTCGCGCTGTGGCGCCTGCGCCATCGACTGGCGCGGCCGGGTGAGCAGGGCCAGCTCGTCGACCTCGGCGTAGAGCTGTTCCTGCTGCTCCAACGCGGTCAGCGGGTCGAGGTCGAGAAAGGCATCGTCGGGGATGATGCTGCCGGCCGGCACAGGCCGGCCGATATCGCCTTCGAACAGCGCCGGATCGCGCACCAGCCGGGCGCGGATCTCGAAGTCGCCGAGGCAGTAGACGTTGCCGTGCTCGATGCGTTGCGGCTGGCCGCGGCTCAGGCTGGCGCCGCTGTCCTTGAGCTGGATGCCGTTGCTGCTGATATCGGTGAGGTAGAAGGCGCCGTCGCGATAGCTCACCTCGGCGTGGTGGCCAGAGAGGATGCGCTTGCGATCGGGGATCACCCAGTCGCAGTCCTCGGCGCGGCCGATGACACCGCCGGCCTGCTTGAAGGTCTTGCTGGTCAACATGCCGGCGGTGAACTGCTGGGCGCTGACCATCTCGAAAACCAGTTCCATGGTTGCGGTACTCCTTGGGCGGTCAGTGGCCGCGCTTCTCCATTGGCGGTTCGCCCAGCGGGCGGTAGTCGTCATCGCTGAACTTGTAATTGCCGCTGCAGCCGGCCAGACACAGGGCCAGGGCGAGCAGGGCGGCGGGGTAGAGGCGGTCCAGCATGGCGGGCGCTCTTTCGGTTGAGAGGGGTAAATGGGCTGTTGGCATCAGGCGGACTCCTCGCCGGACCAGTACCAGAGCGTGTCGCCCCAGCTGGAACCGGTGAAGCAGGGCATGAGTTCGCCTTGCTGGAAGTGACGGCGTGAATTGGCCTGTGCCGGGGTGAACCAGTAGCCGGCACGCGGGCAGGGTTGACCGGCCTCGACGCGGCCGATCTGCGTCGAGCCAGCCGGTGGGATGAAGTTGCGCGCGTAGGCGACCAAGTCCTTGGGGTAGACCATGTGGTCGATCTGGCTGTCGTCGATGCCGTAGAGGAAGGCGATGGCGCCGGCTTCGAAGGCCCAGTAGCCGACGTAGGAGCCCTCTTCGCCATCCAGATGCGAGTCATGCCAGGGTGCCTGCGCGAAGGCGGGATACCACTGGTTGCAATACTCCTTGAGCAAGCGAGCGGCGTCGGCCTTGTTCTCCACGTAGGTCGCGCGAATCAGGGGGGTATAGACATCGTGGTACCACTCGTCTACGTCATGGCGATCGGGAAGAACCTTCGCGAGTAAGTCTTCGTATAGGGTGTCTTCGCCCGCATAGCCGGCGTTGTCGATCAGAGCGACGAAACGCTTAAGCAGGTCGATGCGGTGCAGCAGGATGCACAGACTGATTACCTGAACGCATTCCTCGTATTGATATGCCCAGTCGTCAATCGCCAGAGGGCTGATGTTGGGGGTTGCTTCGTAAAGTGCAGATTTTTTTTGATATTCTTCGTACTTTTGAATCAGATGCTCCAGTCTAGGAGAGATCTCTTCAATAGTCTCTCCTGCGGTATACGTCAGGATGATTCTTGAGAGTGAGCCGGCCTGGATGTGCCGAGATTTGAGTGCGGCCTCCTGCTCGGGGGAGTCGGACTCCATATCGTTGGTTAGCCAGTAGGCCTCTTGCTGATCATAGAAGGCTGAGATGGCCATGTAGTGCGCTTTGCTAAGAAAGCGCTGTCGTCTTTTTTGGGGGAAATCCATCTCAATTCTCCTCTTTCAGTGAGGGATGGTCGCCATACTGTTTGCTCAAGGCGCGCTTGCGTTTGTTTGCAGCGGATTTGACCTCTTGCTCCCGGTAATGGATGGCCGCATGTTCGGCATGGTCTTGCGCGCTGCCGCTGCTCAGTCTGGCGGTGATGTGCGCTTCGACAGTGGTGTAATAGCGCGGTGAATAAAATAGATGTCGGCTGTATGAGCTGAGAACTTGTTCGGCCAAAGAGTAATGGACGGAGGATTGGATGTTTTCCCTGATCCACTCCTTGCTCATTTGTACAAGAATGGTTTTCCCTTTTTTTGCGGGTTGGTTTTTCTTCTTGGTAAATTCTGTGCCGGAGTTTCCGTTCGCTCTCTTTCCACTCACTTTCTTGCCTGGCCTTGCGGATATATCGGTCTCTTCCTCAATCGGCTCAAGCAGCTCGCTTGGATCGGGAAGTCCGGAAACCCCCAGCTTTGAAGCGACATTCGGCTTGCGGGTATTCTGGGTTTTGCGCATGAACTTCGGCGCATCTTCCTCCTTGCTGGCCTTGGCTTCGACAATCGCGAACAGCTTGCCGTTGTTGGTGCTTGGGTCGGCACGCCAGACCGCGTCGATTCCCGTGCCATTGGCGCCATCGGTGAGCTTGTAGAGCACATGCGGGGTCTTCGGATTGCCGCCCTTTGACAGCTTGCCCATTTTGCTCGCGCTCGGCTTACCCGCCTGCCATTGCCCGTCTGCCCCGCAGTCGTGGCCAGCCCAGTCCTTGCCCCAACCAAGCTCATAAGCGCAGATGTAGTCGGCGATATGTTCGCCGCTAACGCCAAGCCCCTCGTTGGTGAGCTTGGCCAGGCTTTGCTGGCCGAGTCTGGAGTGGTCTGCACTGTTGTTGCGGGCGCGGCTGGCGCCATCGACTGTCTGGCTATCTCGACTGGCGGGTTTTCGTCCCACGGCCGGCTTGCTGCTGCCGATGCTGCTTGCCGCACTGTTGCGCTGCAGGTGTTTCCACTTGTTCAGGCGAGTTTCGACGATGCCGAGCATGGTCGGCATGCTGTCGCGGGCACCGGCAAGAACGGTCAACACGGCCGATTGCACCAGTGGCGGCAATTTTTGGAAGGCAGACGACTCCTTTACGCCCGCGATGACCTCATCCAGTTCGGCCCGCAGTGCAGCGGAATCGAAGATCTGCGCGAGGAGGGCTTCCGGGCTGGTCTTGATCCTGCACTCCTGAAGCACGAAGCGCAGCAGATCGAACAGCACCGGGGCATAGCGCTGAGGGTCGCGATTGACGATCCGCAGGCTTTTCTTGACGCCGTCACCGGGGCCGGGCACCCAGCCGATGATCGCCAGCAGCAAGTCGAACTGGGCGTCCTCCTTGCCGGCTGCGGAGTCTTCCCAGTGGAGGCGTATGGCAGACGCGACCGTGTCCCAGGCGTCGACGGCTTGGCCGAGGAAGGGAACGGCGCCAAGTGCAATCCCCTTGGCAAGGTCGATTGCGGCTTCTTCGTAGGCCGCCCGGCGATCCGCGTGTTCGTAGTGGTCGTTGCTCTGCTTCACATCATCCTCCCGGCGGCCTGTTCAATAAGGGCCTGCAGATCGATTGCATCCGGCTCAAGGCCGAGTTTGCGCAGATCTTCTTCAATCTTCTCTCCGGTGGCTCGTACGCTCTTGATCGCGTGGCGTGAATAGGGGCGCGGGTCTTCGCCGTAATAGACCTTGACCGGCCCGATAGGCACATCCTCCAAGCGGGCATGCCCCTGGGCATCGAGTTGGCCTTCGCGTCGCGAGCCGTCGCTGAACTCGACGCGGTACGCTGCATGAGGCACGGGCTCCAGATTCGGGTAGTGCAGGTTCAGCTCCAGCCAGGTGGTATTGGCCTTGGCGCTATCGACTAGATTGCCGGCCTTGTCCGTATCCGCCACTCCCGGAATCAGCGGGCCGAGTATCTGAATGCCCGAACCGCTCCCCGGGGCCCCGCCCGAGTTGAGGCGGATGGTCGCGCCGCTCAGGCTGGCGCCGCTGTCCTTGAGCTGGATGCCGTTGCTGCTGGTATTGGTGAGGTAGAAGGCGCCTTCGCGATAGCTCACCTCGGCGTGGTGGCCGGAGAGGATGCGCTTGCGATCGGGGATCACCCAGTCGCAGTCCTCGGCGCGACCGATCACGCCACCGGCCTGCTTGAAGGTCTTGCTGGTCAACATGCCAGCGGTGAACTGCTGGGCGCTGACCATCTCGAAAACCAGTTCCATGGTTGCGGTACTCCTTGGCGCGGTCAGTGGCCGCGCTTCTCTATTGGCGCTTCGCCCAGCGGGCGGTAATCGTCGTCGCTGAACTTGTAGTCGCCGCTGCAGCCGGCCAGACACAGGGCCAGGGCGAGCAGGGCGGCGGGGTAGAGGCGGTGCAGCATGGCGGGCGCTCTTCCGGTTGAGAGGAGTAAATGGGCTGTTGGCATCAGGCGGACTCCTCGCCGGACCAGTACCAGAGCGTGTCGCCCCAGCTGGAAACGGTGAAGCTGGGCATGAGTTCGCCTTGCTGGAAGTGACGGCGGGAATTGGCCTGCGCCGGGGTGAACCAGTAGCCGGCACGCGGGCAGGGCTGGCCGGCCTCGACGCGGCCGATCTGCGTCGAGCCAGCCGGTGGGATGAAGTTGCGCGTGTAGGCGACCATGTCCTTGGGGTAGACCATGTGGTCGATCTGGCTGTCGTCGATGTTGAATAGGAAGGCGATGGCACCGGCCTCGAAGGCCCAGTAGCCGCTGTAGCTGCCATCGTCGCCGTCGATACTGAGGTGCGAGTCGTACCAGGGAGCCTTCTTGAAGGCGGGGTACCAGTCCTTGCAGTACTTATCCAGCAGCTTGCTGGCTTCCTCGGGCGTGGAGGCGCGAATGACCTTGAGCAGGCCGGCGTAGGGGCGCTTGAACAGCAGGTCATCGGTCCTGATGCGGCTGTCGTCGTAGAAGGAGAGCAGGGTTTCGTAGATCGCATCCTGGCCCTTGTTGTCGCGGTCGAAGATGGCGGAGAGACGCGGAATCAGCTCACCACGGCCGAGCAGGATGCACAGGCTGAGGGTTTGCAGAAACTGCTCGTAGTCGTCGTTCTCGCCGAAGCCGGCGCAGACTTCATCACTGCCGTAGGCGAGAATGTCAAACTCGCGCTTTCTCTCATAAGCAGCAATTAATGGCTCTAAGTTGGATGTGAGGTTTTCAATGGCATACCCTGCCGTATAAAGCATCAGCAGCATGTCGCAGTAATTTGTAATGAGACTAGACGCTTTTATGGCTTTGTTGTTAACGTGGATTGCAGGGTTGGGGAAGTACCCATATATTTTTTGACAGCTCTCTTCAGTCAATCTAATCATTGCTTTAGCGTACGTTTCGGTCGCAAATGGCTGGCGGCGATTATTTATTATTTCCATCATGCTTCCCTGTTCAGTCCGGGTGCCCCAGCGTACTCGGCGGTTTTCTTTTCTCGATCCTTGGCGCGGTTAACAAGTTTCTTTACTTCGCTGTCGGAGTAATGCAGGGCTCTATGTTCGTCGTGTAAGTCAGGTGATCCGTTTTTAAAAGTTGCTCCCAGGTGCGTCAGTAATGAATGTGAATAGGCTGGGGTGTGTAATATTTGTCGCGAGTAGTTGAAATCCCCGCTTTGTAATATTTCGGTGATGGCTTCTGCTGTTCTTTTAGGAGCGGATCTCTTGATGTTTTTTTCAATCCACTCATGACTCATCTGCACTATCCGGCTGCGCCCACTGCCACTGCCCTCCAGCAGGCCGGAAATGCGCGGCTTGCGGGTATTACCCGGATTGCTCATATATTTGGGCTTCTTGCCACTGACGCTGGCCTTGGCGTCGACGATGGCGAAGGGCTTGCCGTCGTTGTGAGCGCAGCCGTTGGCGCACCAGACCGCATCGATGCCGGTGCCGAACGAGGGATCGGTCAGCTTGAACAGCTTATGGTGGTCTTTCGGGCTGCCGCCGCGGGACAGCTTGCCGGCCACCAGCGCGCTGGGCTTGGCGCCTGTCCATTGGCCCGCGCCGCCCAAATCATGGGCTTCCCAGCCGCTACCCCAGCCGAGCTTCTCGTAGCAGTAGTAATCTGCGATATGTTCGCCGGCGACGCTGAGGATGGCGTTGTCGATCCCCTCGATCGGGAATTGGCGCGTCTTCTGGGCATCTATCTTGTCGGGGCCGGCCTGGCTTGGGCTGTCCTTGCCGTCGGCGTTGTCCCGCGCCTCGCCCCTGGGCTTGATACCGACGGCGGGCTGGCCATTGTCGGAGACTGTCGCAGAGCTGTTGCGTTGCTTGCTGTGCCACTTGAGCAGGCGCCGCTCGACGATGCCCAGCATGCTCGGCAAGTTGTCGCGGGCAATCACAAGCACATCGATGACACTGCGTTGCAGTGAGCTCGGTAGCGCCTCGAAGGCACCGGAGTCCCTGACACCCTCGATGATCTCGTCGAGCTGGGTGCGCAGGGCACCGGCATCGAAGATCTTGGCCAACAGCTCCTCCGGACTGGTTCGGATACCGCACTCTTCCAGCACGAAGCGCAGGAAGTCGAACAGCACCTGCGCGAAGCGCTCTGGGTCGCTGTTGACCAGACGCAGGCTCTTCTTCACGCCATCCCCGGGGCCCGGAATCCAGCCGATGATCGCCAGCACCAGATCGAACTGGGCCTCCTCCTTGGTGGACGCCGTTTTCGATTGATAGACCCGGATCGCCGACTCGACGGTGTCATAGGCGTCGATGGCCTGGCCCAGGAAGGGCACGGCTCCGAGGGCGATGCCCTTGGCCAGCTCGGTTACGGCTTCCGCATAGGCGGCCTGGCGTTGTGCCTGCGGATCGAGTTCCTGTTCGTCCTCGTTCAGTTCGAGGTCTTCGTCGTAGTGGTCCATGTCGCTCATACCAGTCGTCCTGAGGCGCGGGCGATCAGCTCGTCAATGTCGAGGGTTGCGGGGTCGAGGCCGATGCGACGCAGGTCTTCCTCCAGGTCGCGCCGGCTGGTTTTCACTGCCTTGATGGGCTCCAGCTCGAAGCTGCGCGGATCTTCGCCGTAGTAGATCTTCGAGGGGCCGGGCGGTATATCTTCGAGCCGGGCGAAGCCTTTCTCATCCAGCGTGCCTTCCCTGACCGAGCCATCGCTGAACTCCACGCGATAGGGGGCGTGAGGAACGGGTTCGAGGTTGTCGTGATGCAGGTTCAGCTCCAGCCAGGTGGTATTGGCCTTGGCGCTATCGATTAGGTTGCCGGCCTTGTCCGTATCCGCCGCTCCCGGAATCAGCGGGCCGAGTATCTGAATGCCCGAACCGCTCCCCGGGGCCCCGCCCGAGTTGATGCGGATGGTCGCGCCGCTCAGGCTGACGCCGCTCGGATCGAGCTTGAGCCAGCTGCCGCCGCCCTTGGCGGTCAGCTCCAGGCCGGCGTCGATCACCACCTTGCTGCCGGCGTAGTAATGGATCTCGTTGCCGGCCTCGACGAACTGGCCGCTGCCGATCTTCACGTGCTGCTGGTTGCCGACCGTCAGGTGGTCGCTGGCGTGCACCTCGCTCCTGCGGTCGAGGTGGGTGGTGCGGTGTTCCTCGGCCTTGAACTCGCTGTAGCTGTTGGCCTCGACGGTGTCGTGGCGCTCGTGGCCGACACGGATCTTCTGGTCGTGCTCGATGTTCTGGTCCCAGTCGCGCTGGGCGTGGATGTAGATCTGCTCCTGGCCCTGGCGGTCCTCGATGCGCAGTTCGTTGTAGCCGCCACCGCCTGGGCTGCTGAGGGTCTTGAACACGCTGCGAGTCTTGTGGGCCGGCAGGTCGTAGGGGACGACGTGTTCCTTGTGGTACAGGCAGCCGGTGACCAGCGGCTGGTCGGGGTCGCCTTCGAGGAAGCTGACCAGCACTTCCATGCCGACCCGCGGGATAGCTATGCCGCCGTAGCGGTCGCCGGCCCAACTGCTCGATACCCGCAGCCAGCAGCTGGTGGTGTCGTCGGCCTGCCCTTCGCGATCCCAGTGGAACTGCACCTTGACGCGGCCGTACTGGTCGCAGTGGATTTCCTCGCCGGGCGGCCCGGTGACCACGGCGCTCTGGCTGCCGAACAGGCGCGGTTTGGGATGGGCCAGCGGCGGGCGGTAGGGCGCGTCCCAGGGCGTAGCGACGAAGCGGTTGCGGTAGCCCTGCTGGAAGCCGTCGCTGCTGGTCGTAGCGCTGGTCACCGATTCCTCCAGCACCTGCGGCTGCTTGCCCTCGTGGTGGATTTCGCCGAGCAGCCACAGCTGGTTCCACTCGCCGCGCGGATGCTCGCCGAGGTCGAGGAAGTGGCCGCTGCGCAGCAGCGGCTGGTCGCCGGTGCCCTCGGCCAACTGGTAGTCGGCGCGGTGACGCTCCAGGGCGCGGCGGGAGAGGTGCTTGCCGCGGCTGCGCTCGGTGAAACGACCGGGGTAGGCGTAGTCCTCCAGGTCCGGGGCGAACTCGCTGGCGAACGCGCTTTCCAGTGTGAGGCGCGGCTGCGCGAAGTCGTAGTCGCGGCGGGTGACCTGGCTGGTGCGCGGCTCCAGGCGCACGGCAAAGCGCTTGACCACCGGAGTGTCGGCGACCAGGCCGGAGTCCTGCTGGTAGCTCACCGGCGCCAGCCGGGGGAACACGCTCTGATCGTCGCCGAATACCAGCACATGAGCGTCCGGGCTGTGACGGAAGTGGTAGTGAATACCCTCCTCCTCGCACAGGCGCTGCACGAAGTGCAGGTCGGACTCGGCGTACTGCACGCAGTAGTCGCGTGGGGGATAGACGGTCGGGCCGAGCTGGAAGCGGTAGCCGTCGCCCTCGAGGATGCCGTGCTCCTCCAGTACCCGGCCGACGATCTGCGGCACAGTCAGGTGCTGGAAGATGCGCTGGTTGCTGCGCTGGGCCAGGTAGGCGAGGCGCGGCACCAGGCTCAGGCGATAGCGGGTCAGGCGCTGGCCGGAATTGCCCTGGGCGATGCGCTGGACCAGGCCGTGCACCCCGCTACCGTCCGCGGCGAAGGCGAGGAAGGCCGGCCGGTTGAGCAGGGCCTCAAGATCGAGGTCGGGGCGCTCGCTGACCAGTTCGAGATCGAAGCGCCAGGGCTGGCTGATGGCCTCGCGGCCGTGGAATTCGAGGACCTGCAGATCGTGCTCGACGCTGTCGATGTGCAGGCGGAAGTGGGCTTGGTTGGCTGGATTGAACATGCTCTTCTCCCTGAGCCTCAGATATCGCTCGCGCTGATGTTCAGCTTGTCCATGCGGTACAGCAGGGTGCGCCGTGGCAGGCCCAGTTCGCGGGCGGCGTGGGTCTGGTTGCCGCGGTTCCTGCGTAGGCAGTCGAGCAGCAGGTTGCGCTCCACCCGTTCGAGGCGCTCGCGCAGGCACAGGGTGCTGTCGCCGGCGTCGTCGTCGTGGCGCAGGTTGAGGTGTTCGGGCAGCAGTTCGCCGCCCTCGCAGAGCAGCACGGCGCGCTCGACGATGCTCTTCAGCTCGCGCACGTTGCCGGGGAAGGCGTAGCTGGCCAGACGCTCCAGGGCGGCGTCGGACCAGCGGCACGGGTCGCGCTGCAGGAAGGCGCAGGCTTGTTCGGCAAAGTGACGGGCCAGGCGCAGGATGTCCTCGTCGCGCTCGCGCAGCGGCGGCAGCTCGATGGGGAAGTGCGACAGACGGTAGAACAGGTCTTCGCGGAAGCGGCCCTCGCCGACCAGGGCGTGCAGGTCGCGGTGGGTGGCGGCGATGATGCGCACGTCGACCTTGTGGGTGGAGGTCGAGCCCAGCGGGCGCACCTCGCCTTCCTGCAGCACGCGCAGCAGCTTGGCCTGCAGGGGCAGGGGCATGTCGCCGATCTCGTCGAGGAACAGGGTGCCGCCGTCGGCGGCGTCGAAAAGGCCGGCACGGTCGCGCTCGGCGCCGGTGAAGGCGCCCTTGCGGTAGCCGAACAGCTCGCTCTCCAGCAGGTGTTCCGGCAGCGAGGCGCAGTTCTGCACGAGGAACGGCTTGGCGCGCCGCAGGCCGCAATCGTGGATGGCACGGGCGACCAGCTCCTTGCCGGTGCCGGTTTCGCCGCGGACCAGCACGTTCACCGGGTTGTGCAGCACCTTGCCGATCAGCCGGTACAGGCCGCGCATGCGCGGGCTGTCGCCGATCAGGCCGTAGCTGCCGGCGGCCGGGGCCGAGGCGGTCGCTGGGGCGTCGCTCTCCTCGCCGGGCTGGCGGGTGCGCAGGCGCTGCAGCAGCTGGCGCTGGGCGAGGGCGAAGGCGCCCAGCTGACCGAGCGAGGCGGCGTAGCCCTGCAGCTCGAGCGGGCGCTGGCTGGCGACCAGCAGCAGGCCGCGGCAGTGTCGCTGTTCGTCGCGCAGCGGCAGGCACAGCAGGCTGCCCCAGGACTGCGAGGCGGGGGGCAGGAAGCTGCTGTCGAGCATGCCGCCGTCGAGTCGGCTCAGGCTGAGTTCGCGGTTCTGGCACAGGCAGTACTGCAGCAACTGCTCGTCGCGATAGTCGCTCGGCAGGCTGGCCATCTCGCGCGGCTGCCTCAGGCCGTCGAGCCATTCGGCCGCCAGATGCAGGTGGGTATGGCTGTCGTCGAGCAGGTACAGCTGACTGAGCTCGCCGCCGGACAGCTGTGCCGCCGCCTGGACCAGAGCGCCGAGCAGCGCCTCGCTGCTGGCGGCATGGGCGAGACTGGCATAGCGGCCGAGCAGAGCCTCGGCGTAGCGCAGGGGCTGCGGGACGCTGGCGAGCAGCGCCGTGGCTTCAGGCGAACTCACAGACCACGGCTCCTTCGCCATCGAGGGTGGCGTGCACCTGTTGCAGGGTTTCCCCGCAGGCCATGGCGTCGAGTAGGCGGTCGACTACCTGCGGTTGCAGGTGACGCTCGATCAGGTGATCGATGAGCCGTGCGCCGCTGTCGCCGTGGCTGCAGCGCGCGGCCAGGTGCTCGACCAGCCCGTTGCAGTGGCTGAAGCGCAGCTGGCGCTTGGCCAGGCGTTCGCCGAAGCGCGCGAGCTTGAGCGCGACCAGCTCGTGCAGCACCTCGCCATCCACCGGGTAGTAGGGCACCACGCGCATGCGCGCCAGCAACGCCGGCTTGAAGTGCTGGCTGAGCTGCGGGCGGATGGCCTGCTCCAGTTCGTCGGCATCCGGGCGGCGTCCGCCGGCGCAGAGCGCGGCGATGCGCTCGCTGGCAAGGTTGGAAGTGAGCAGGATCAGGCAGTTGCGGAAGTCGATCTCGCGGCCCTCGCCGTCGTTGGCCACGCCCTTGTCGAAGATCTGGTAGAAGAGGTTGAGCACGTCCGGATCGGCCTTCTCCACCTCGTCGAGCAGGATCACCGACCAGGGTTTCTGGCGCACTGCTTCGGTGAGCATGCCGCCCTCGCCGTAGCCGACGTAGCCGGGCGGCGCGCCGATCAGCCGCGAAACGGTGTGCTTTTCCTGGAACTCGGACATGTTGATGGTGGTGAGGAAGCGTTCGCCGCCGTACAGCAGGTCGGCCAGCGCCAGGGCGGTCTCGGTCTTGCCTACTCCGCTGGGGCCGACCAGCAGGAACACCCCGGCTGGGGCGTCGTGCCGGGCGAGGCCGGCGGCGCTGGCGCGCATGGCGCGGTCGAGGGCCTGCACCGCCTGTTGCTGGCCGCGCAGGCGCTGACCGAGGTCGGCGGCGAAGCTGGCGATGCGCGCGTTGTGCTCGCGGGCCAGCTGGGACAGCGGCACGCCGGTCCACTGGCTGATCACCTCGGCGACCAGGCGCGGGCAGACCTCATGGCTGACCAGGCGCTCGCCGTGCTGTGCTTCGCTCAGCAGGGCCTGCACCTCGTGCAGTTGCCTTGCCAGCTCGCCGAGCTGCTCGGCATCCGTTGCCTGATCCTCGCGCGCGGCGGCGAACTGGCGGCGCAGCTCCAGCAGCTGCTCGGCCATGTCGCGCTGGGTCAGCCACAGGGTTTCCAGCAGGGTGGCCTCGTTGTCGATCTCGGCCAAGCGTTCTTCCAGCAGCTGGAGCAGTTCGTCGCTCACCGGCAGGCCGGCCTGGCGATCCCGTTGCAGGGCCAGCAGCTGGCGTGCCCGTTCGGCGGCCTCGCCGCGCAGGCGCTCCAGCGCCTCGGGAGCGGCGGCGAGGCTGATGCGCACGCGGGCGCAGGCGGTATCCAGCACGTCCACGGCCTTGTCCGGCAGCTGGCGACCGGCTAGGTAGCGGGCGGACAGCTCGGCGGCAGCCACCACCGCGTCGTCGCGCAGGTAGACGCCGTGGCTCTTCTCGTAGACCGGCGCCAGGCCGCGCAGGATGGTCACCGCCTCGCCGACGCTCGGCTCGTGCAGCTGTACCGGCTGGAAGCGCCGGGTCAGCGCCGGGTCCTTTTCGAAGTACTTCTTGAATTCGCTCCAGGTGGTGGCGGCGATGGTGCGCAGCTCGCCGCGGGCCAGCGCCGGTTTGAGCAGGTTGGCGGCGTCCGAGCCACCGGCCTGGCCGCCGGCGCCGATCAGGGTGTGTGCCTCGTCGATGAACAGAATGATTGGTTGCGGGGAGGCCTTCACCTCGTCGATCACCCCCTGCAGGCGGCGCTCGAACTCACCCTTGACGCTGGCGCCGGCCTGCAGCAGGCCGAGATCCAGGCCGCGCAGCTCGACACCGCGCAGCGCCTCCGGTACCTCGCCGGCGACGATGCGCAGGGCCAGGCCCTCGACCAGCGCGGTCTTGCCGACCCCGGCCTCGCCGACCACGATTGGGTTGTTCTTCCGCCGGCGGGCGAGGATGTCGATCATCTGGCGCAGCGCGGCGTCGCGGCACAGCACCGGGTCGAGCTTGCCGGCGCGGGCCTGCGCGGTGAAGTCATGGGTGAAGCGCACCAGCGCCGATTCGCCGCTCGTCGCCGGCTTGCCGGCTGCGCTGGGGGGCTGCTGGCTGAGGGCGTAGTCACGCAGGCGTTCGGCGTCGAGCCTGGCCAGCAGCGGCTGGTAGCGGGTGCCGGCGTGGCGCAGCGGGTTGCGCAGTAGGGCGAGGAGCAGGGCGGCCTGGTCGATCTGGCTCTGTCCCAGTTCCAGGCTGGCGGTGAGCAGGGCATCCTGCAGCCATTGCACCAGCTCGGCACAGAACACCGGGTTGCGCGATTCGCTGGCCTCGCCGCGTGGTTGCAGCACGCCGGCCAGCTCGTCGCTGGCCACGCCGGCATCCTGCAGGGCGCGCAGCAGCAGGCTGTCGGGGCGTTCCAGCAGGCCGAGCAGCAGGTCTTCCACCAGGATCTTGCTGCCGGCGCGGGCGACACAGCGCCCGGCGGCGCCTTCGAGATCGCGGCGGGTTTGCGCGTCGAGCGCCTGTACCAGTTGTTGCAAATCGACATTGATCATTGCATCGGTCCTTGATGGTTGCGGCTGCCCAGGGTGACCACGCCGTCGGCCCGTGCATGGCCGAGCCAGCTGGTCCAGCCCAGGCGGCAGGGGTTGTCGGCGGCGAGGCGCAGTTCGCGCAGCTCGTCGTGGCGCAGCTCCAGGCGGATGTCGTAGTCGAGCGGGTCACGCAGGGTGAAACGCACCAGGGCGCAGAGCGGCTGGTAGCCGTCGCCGAGGGGCAGGAATTCGTGGAAGCGCTGCCAGCCAAGCTGGCGTATATGGATGCGGAACTTGCCGCTGCGGTCGCGCACCTGCTCGCCGAGCACCAGATCCTCGCCCAGCCGGCTGTTGGCGCGGCCCAGGCGGTTGCGTTGCTCGGCGAGGATGGTCACCTGGCGCTCCAGGCACTGCTCGATGTACAGCTCGGCATGCTTGAAGTAGTAGCGCAGCACCGATTCGATCAGCGCCGCGGAGTGGGCGCGCAGGCTGAGCAGGCCGAGGTAGGGCAGCAGGCGCTTCCAGTTCAGCTCTGAGGCGTTACGAATCGGCTCGCCGCCCAGGCCGATCAGGGCGAACAGCTGGGCGGAGAAGGGATCGCGGGCGCCGCTGGCGAAGCGCGCGTGATAGCGGTACTTCTGCCAGATCGGCAGCAACAGGCGTTGCAGGTGGTTGTTGAACAGGTCGAGGAACTGCCGGGTCGGGTTGCCGTCCTCGCCATCGCCCAGCGCCTGTTCGCCATAGAAGGCCGGCAGCGGCGAACCGGCGCCGAACAGGCCGACCAGGTTGACGCACAGGCGCGCGCGCAGCTCGCCATGTTCTTCGAAGAACTGCACGCGCTCGATGTCGCTGCCGGGAAAACCCAGGCTCGGGTTGGCCTGGAACTCCAGACGTTCGTAGAGCGCCTGTTCGTCCAGCTGCGGATGGGCCGCGCGCAGGCGCTCCAGCACCAGCAGCACGCCCTGGAACAGACTGTACTCGCGGATGCTGCGGCCGAGCCGGCTCAGAGCAGGGGCTGCTGCCCCATGCGCGGTGTCCATTGGTACACCTCTCCCTGTGTGCTCTGCACGCGCAGCTCGTGGTACGAGTTGAGGCTGGCGTACAGGGCGAAGAATTCGTTGAGCACCGAGGCGAAGAGGAACAGGTCGCCCTCGCCCAGGTAACAGTCGGCGTCCATGAGCAGCTCGGTGCGCACCCCGCGCACCGGCAGGCCGCGGTGCAGGCGGTCGACGTGCTGGTGGGCGATCCCCTTGAGGCCGCCGAGCAGACGCTGGCTGACCTTCTCCGCATGCTGGTCGTAGTGACGCGGCAGGTCGTAGGTCTCGAGGATCACCTTGAGCGCCTCGATGTTGGCCAGCGATAGGTAGTTGAGCGACATGTTGGAAACCAGCTTCCACAGGTAGTCGCGGTGTAGCGGCGGCGCGTAGCTGGGGGTCACCGCGCCGATGTTGCGGAACACCAGGAACTCCGGAGTGCCCTCGCAGGGCCGGCAGATGTCGCCGGGGCCCAGCTGGCGCGGCAGGTTCTGGTTGGTGCAGGTCAGCTCGATGGACAGGGTTTCCTGCCGGTCGAGCTGGCGTGCGCCGAAGCTCAACCAGGTCTCCAGGCCGTCGCCGAGCAAGGAGGGCTGCTGGCGCACGCTGTAGTGCGGGCGCGCGCGCGGCACGTCGAAGCTGGCGTCGTGCTCGAACGACTCGAACGGCACGTACTCCTCGTAGCCCATGCCGCCAGGCTTCCAGCCGGTGACCCGGTCCACCGAGAACACCCCGCAGTGCTGCGGGTCGTGCTCGGCCGGGCGCAGCAGGTACTGGTCCTGGCGACCGTCGAGGCGGATCGGCGTGGCGTCGTGGGCGAACAGGTTGACCACCGGGGTGCAGTACAGGCGCAGGTTATCGAGGGTCGGACGGATGCGCTGCACGCCGGCCTGGCGGATGTCGAAGCGCAGCTCGAGGCCGCGCGCCCGCTTGAGCTGCTCCTCCGGCAGGCGGCGCAGGGCGTCCAGGCCGAGCAGGTCGACGAACAGGAACTTGTCCTGGAAGGCGAAGTACTCCTGCAGGTAGCGATAGCCGCGGAAGGTGTTGAGCGGGTAGGGGATCAGCGCCTCGTCCTCGGCGAAGCCGACCGGCTGCACCTGCCCGGCATCCAGGCGCAGGGCGGGCAGCGCCTCGCCACTGGCATCGCGCAGCGGCTGACCGTCGGCGTCGAGGGCGACCAGCCGGATGCCCTCGAGGTGGCGCAGCAGGCCGAGGTAGAGCAGCTGGCTGATGTAGCGCTCACCACTCAGGTGCAGGCGCAGGCGGCGCAGCTCGAGTTCGCCGAGATGGCCGTCGGCGCACATGGTCAGGCGCAGGCTGAGCAGCGCGCCATCGCCCTGCGCGGCGTAGTCGAGTCCGCTCAGCGCCAGCGGCAGCACCTCGGTGGCGTAGCAGGTGCGAAAGCGACAGCTCACCCCCTGGATCGGTGTCGATTCCACCGGCGTGTGGCGCGGCACCGCCAATGCCGGGCCGGGGCGCTGGAGCGGCTCGAACTGCAGCATGCTGAACGCTGGCAGCGGGCGCATGTAGTTCGGCCACAAGAGGTGCATCAGCGAGTGGGTCAGCTCCGGCAGCTCGTCGTCGAGCTTCTGGCGCAGGCGCCCGGTGAGAAAGGCGAAGCCCTCGAGCAGCCGCTCGACATCCGGATCACGCCCGCTCTGGCCGAGGAACGGCGCCAGCGCCGGGCTGCGCTCGGCGAAGCGCTTGCCGAGCTGGCGCAGTGCGTTGAGTTCGCTCTGGTAGTAGTGGTTGAAAGACACGGGTCAATCCTTGACGTTATAGCGCCTGAGGGGAATCCAGACTTCACAGCGTTCGCGAATACGCATCGCCGGTAGGGCGGCAGAGCTGCCTGCACCAGGACGCGCGTAAAGGCTCTAATAGAGTTCCGATGGCTGGCGGTAGAAGCCTTTTTACATGCATGCTTCGATCGCCTAGCCTTCTTCATACCCACTGTCAGTGGGGTAGATAGCTCGTCCGTGTATCCAGATCGCCTTTTCGGACTCGGCAAACTCGCGTTGCCAGAGCAGCCACTCCGAGCTCTTCAGCAAGATGCCGTCTTTGCTGTAAACACGGAAGAATGAGCCGCTGCTGAAGAGCCTTACGATCCATCCAAGTGCCCCAAGTGAGGAAAATTTTGGGGTGTACGTATTGATGTAGCAGGAGCGCGATTCATTCCAGTAGGTCATGTAATGCTGAGTATCTGTGGCCAAACTGAGCTTTACGTAAAGCCATCCTGCACCTAGTGCAATCAGCAACGCTGCGAAAGCACCGCAAGATATGGCCAGTCTGGTCATCACCTTACTCCAGCTACAGTCAGTAAAATGGCTATGAGAATCAGCGTTGCTGAAACGAAAGCTACCCATCCGCGTGCGATCAATAACCATGCCAGTGCGCCGCCAAGGAGAAAGCTGCAAGGTGCGATGACAGTGAAAACATAACGATTGTACATAGATGCACGAGTTTCGCCCTGGTATGCCTGTCCAAACTGGAATAGTTCGGAGTACGGGATATACAGCGGCTTGGCAAAAAATAGTAAATTCAAAATAAATAGAATTAAGCCTGATGCAGAAGTAGTGGCTGCATGTCGGAGAGCTCGGTGCGTGGCCATATGCAAACCTCTTGAAAACTTTCGCTGGAACGTAAGTGGCGAAGGGGCGCGATTTGTGCCATAGCAGCCCGCCGAAAATCGCGCACTGCCTCTGCAAACAGGTTGTGCACTAAAAGATCTCATTCATTACCCAGTTGTTGAATCTGTACAGAGCCAGCACGTTTATTGCTGAAAAAAATAATAGATTAAAAATATTTCTCTTCGTTTTGTTCTTGGCTAGTGTGACGAGGTCAATGCTAAACAGGATCGCGCTGGCAATCGTGAGTGGGATGTAAGCGGCTGCGCTGAAGGAGAATAGCCAGTACAAGAAGTTTCCTTGGAGACGATGGTCAAAAATTCGAATATCAATAGGCCAATTGCTGCCGGGCTCGTTTAGTGTCACGATCAGCATAAGTAGTGAGGTAATGGCTATTGGGTAGCGGCACATGACTATCGAAGTCCCAAGGTGTAAAGGGATTTGGCTAGTTGGCGTCGTCGATTTCGTGCCTCTGCGTTGTCGGCAGAGTAATAGAAATGTCCGTCCTTGCCCCCGTCGAACATTTGTTTCCTGAGTATGGGAATGCAGTCGACAATTTTCTTGTCTGTCATGCCTGCATAGATGGGGTCGCCGTGGCTCACCAGATCGACGATGTGGGTGTTGAGGATGTTGGGGTGGTTGATGACAGCATTTTTCAAACTGACGTTTATTGGCGCGCCAATCAGGATCAGGTGATCGACGATGATCCCCTTGCGTGCATGGAATATCGCGGTGCGTGCTGCAATAACCGCGCCCCATGAGTAACCGATGATGTTGAACTGCCCCGCGGTGGGAATAGGGTGACTGATCCCGATCGTTGTCAGCGAAAAATCGGAGGCCTTGATTTCTTTAATGTCCCGACTGAGCTTGATCGCGAACAGGTCGCTGGTTGGGGTGCATTCGATCTGCTCGTGTTCTCGAATCGTGACCAGGCCGAACAGGTATTTCTTCTCGATGTACTCGTTGCCGTAGGTGCATTTCTGCAGTTCACCGTACTCGAATACAACTGGATCGTTTTCGTCTTGATTGTAGAGAACCACCGCAGAGGCATCGCCAAGCATGTCGATGAACGAGGGTACATATTTGTCCAGCCCTGCGATGAGGGCGGAGTAGTTAGCGAAGACAGGATTCGCAATGCCGGCTTCTTTCAGGGCGGCAACCATGTCGCCGTTGTAAGAACCGACCATGCCTGCCCCGCCAAGAAACACAGTTAGCCCCTGATCGAGTACCACAGCCTTCGGTGCCCTATCTGCAGTAGGCGTGCTCTGTTTGGTCGCCACCTTTTTGTAGGTGCCTGATGGAGTGTTGATCACATCCTGTGCCATGTTCTTCAACCTCCAGCGGCTATGTATATATCGATTTTCTCGGCGCTTACGTGTTCTGCCAGCCGGTGTGTCAGACCCTGGGCATCGGTGACTCCGGCTTCCTGCTGGCCGTTCTCTCGCACAAGCAAGTACTGTCGGTTGGCAATGGGGTTTCCTTGCGCATCCTTGAGCACGAACTGTTCATCGAATCCTGGAATAATTACCGGAGCCGGTGCGGTAAACGGCGCTGGCGTATAGCTATTGCCGATAATCACCGTCCCCGATCCCCCCACCACCACATTTCCATGGCTCCCGACACTCCCCAGCACCGCCGCCGGCTGGCCATTGATCAGCACGTTGGCAATCACGTTGCCGCTCATGGCCCCCCGCAGGCGGAGACATCGCCCAGGCGCGCGGCGGGCAGTCCGTCGAACAGCACGTCGGGCGAGCCGGCGGCGATCGGGTTGCTGCCGTGGCCGGGGAGCGGGCAGGCGGTGGGATCGCCCAGGCGGGCGGCGGGTTTGCCGGACATCGTCGTTCTCCTTAACTGATCCTGACCTGGCCGCTGCCGTCCAGGCGGGCGGCGAAGCTGACCTGACGGCGCAAGCCGTCCACTTCCAGCAGCCCTTCGATGGCGAAGTTGAGGCTGAGCGGATCGTGGTCGCGCGGCAGGGAAACCACCCGCACCTGGCGCAGGCGCGGTTCGTAGGCCTCGATGAAGCGTTCGATGGCGCTGCGCGCCTGCTGCAGCGAGTCGTGCAGCGACAGGCGCATGTCGTTGAGATCGGGCAACCCGTAGTCGGGCAGCGTCTGTACACTGCCCGCCCGGGTGCTGAGCATCTTGGCCAGGTGGGCAGCCACCGAAGCCATCACGGCGACTTCGTGACTCCAGCCAGCACGCTGGCCGGCTGCACCGCCGAGACGTTCGAACAGGCTGCCGTAAGCCATGGCCGCTTACTCCTTGTCCAGCTTGCCGACCAGCGACAGGGTGAAGTCCGCCCCCATGTACTTGAAGTGCGGACGCACACTGAGGCTGACGCGGTACCAGCCCGGTTCGCCTTCCACCTCGCTGACGGCGATCTGCGCGGCGCGCAGCGGACGGCGGCCGCGAACTTCGGCGCTGGGGTTGTCCTGGTCGGCGACGTACTGGCGGATCCACTTGTTCAGCTCGCGCTCGAGGTCGCTGCGCTCCTTCCAGGAGCCCAGTTGCTCGCGCTGCAGCACTTTCAGGTAGTGGGCCAATCGGTTGACGATGAACAAGTAGGGCAGCTGGGTGCCGAGCTTGTAGTTCAGCTCGGCGAGCTTGCCTTCCTCGCTGTTGCCGAAGAACTTGGGCTTCTGCACCGAGTTGGCGGAGAAGAACGCGGCGTTGTCGCTGCCCTTGCGCATGGTCAGGGCGATGAAGCCTTCTTCCGCGAGTTCATATTCGCGGCGGTCGGACACCAGCACCTCGGTGGGGATCTTGGTCTCGATCTCGCCCATGCTCTCGAACTGGTGCAGCGGCAGGTCCTCGACCGCGCCGCCGCTCTGCGGGCCTATGATGTTCGGGCACCAGCGGAACTTGGCGAAGCTGTCGGTCAGGCGGGTGGCGAAGGTATAGGCGGTGTTGCCCCACAGGTAGTGCTCGTGGCTGGCGCTGACGCTTTCTTTGTAGACGAAGGACTTCACCGGGTTCTCTTGCGGATCGTAGGGGGTGCGCAGCAGGAAGCGCGGCACGGTCAGGCCGACGTAGCGGGCGTCTTCCTGCTCGCGGAAGCTCTGCCACTTGGCGAACTGCGGGCCCTCGAAGTGGTCCTTGAGGTCCTTGAGATCCGGCAGGCCGGTGAAGCTTTCCAGACCGAAGAACTTCGGCCCGGCGGCGGCGATGAACGGCGCATGGGCCATGCTGGCGACGCTGGCGACGTACTGCAGGGTCTTCACGTCCGGGGCGCTGGGGTCGAAGAAGTAGTTGGCGATCAGTGCGCCGACCGGCTGGCCGCCGAACTGGCCGTACTCGGCGGTGTAGACGTGCTTGTACAGGCCGGACTGGACCACTTCCGGGCTGTCCTCGAAGTCGTCCAGCAGGTCCTGCTTGGACGCGTTGAGGATCTCCAGCTTGATGTTCTCGCGGAAGTTGGTGCGCTCGACCAACAGCTCGAGGCCGCGCCAGGCGGACTCCAGGGACTGGAACTGCGGGTGGTGGAGGATCTCGTCCATCTGCCGGCTGAGCTTGGCGTCGATCTCCGCGATCATGCGGTCGACCATGGCTTTCTTCACCGGCTCGTTTTCGTTCTGCGGCTTGAGCAGCTCCTCGATGAAGGCGGACACGCCGCGCTTGGCGATGGTGTAGGCCTCGTCGTCGGGTGTCAGGCGGGTTTCGGCGATGATGCGGTCGAGAATGCCGAGTTCGCTGGCGCTGCGGCTGCTTTGTACTGCTGCTTGGGTACTCATGGGGTGGCGTCCTTGTCGGTCGGGCTCAGGCGTCCAGTTTGTCCTGGGCGGCAAGGCCCAGTTCGGTGAGCACGCGCTCGCGCGAATCGTCGTCGGCGAGCACGCTTTCGATGGCCTTGCGGAAGGCCGGGGCGTTGCCCAGCGGCCCCTTCAGGGCGACCAGGGCGTCGCGCAGTTCCATCAGCTTCTGCAGCTCCGGCACCTGCTCGACCAGGCTGGCCGGGTTGAAGTCCTTCATCGACTCGAGGCGCAGCTGCAGCGCCAGCTCCTCGTCGCCCGGCTCGTCCTGCAGGCGGTTGGGCACGGCGAGGGTCAGGCTCAGCTCCTGCTTGGCCATCACTTCGTCGAAGTTGTGCTTGTCGATGGCGATCGGCTTGCGGTCCTCGAGCTTGCGCTCGTCGGCGCGCTGGGTGAAGTCGCCGAGCACCATCAGCTTCAATGGCAGTTCGAGCTCTTCCTGGGCGCCGCCGGTGGCGGGCTTGAAGGTGACGTTGATGCGTTCCTTGGGGGCTACCGAGCCTTCTTTGGCCATGGTGTTCTCCTTTGCGTGGGTGGCCCGGGGGCCTAGTCGAGCACCACCTCGAGATCGAGATGGCACAGCCTGCGGTAGATCTCGTCCTTGCGTTCGCGCACGGCGTGGTTCTGCGGCAGCAGCTCGCAACAGCTGTGCAGCAGGTGCAGTACCTCCAGGGCGAGGTCGGGCTCCCAACTGCCGAGCCCGGAGGTCTGCAGCAGCTGGTCGAGCGATTCGAGTTGGGTGCGGGCCAGTTCGTACTTCTTCGCCTGGAAGCACAGGCGGGCCATCGCCAGTTGCCAGAAGAAGCGTTCGCGACCGCCCTGGGCGCGGTTCAGGCCCTGCTTGAGGTGCTGCACGGCGACCTTCAGACCGTCCGTGCGCAGCTGTCCCTGGGCGTGCAGCAGGGCCTCCTCCCAGGGGGGGAGGGCGCCGGTTTCGCCGGGGACATGGGCGGGCGCGGGCGCCGGGTCCTGCAGGTGTGGGCGCACATGGGCGTCGATCCAGGCGCGGGTCTCGGCGTCGGCGAACGGGCTGCCATCATGGAAGCGCAGCTCCTCCAGCCCCGGCAGGCCCTGGAGGAACAGGGCCAGCTGGATTTCCACTTCCAGCATCGCCTGAGCGGCGTTCAGCTCCAGCAGGCACTCCCAGACCATGCGCTGGCCGTCCAGCCAGAAGGGCGCGCGGGCTATACTGGTTTCCAGGTCGAGCAGCAGGTCGGCGTACAGCCCCTGCTTGAAGCGCTCGCGATAGCTGGCCAGCTTGTCGGCCGGCAGGCCGCGCAGGGTGGTGATCTTCTCGGCGTTGCGTTCGGGCACGGCGTCGATGGGCAGCCACAGCAGAGTGCGCACCAGGCGCAGGGCACGCTGGTCGCCGGCCTTCTGCCTGAGCCACCAGCTGCACAGCGGCCGCGCCTGCTCCTGCAGGTTGCGCAGGTTGCGCTGGGCGTCCTTGCTGTTCTCCACCACGCCGGTGGGGTTGATGATCTGGGTAGCGGCCTGCTTGACCTGGGCGATGGCGGCGCCGACCGGGCCGGCTTCGGGATGGACCTGGCTGGCGCGCTCGACCAGCTCGTCGAGGCGGCGGCACAGCGGCAATAGCAGGGGGGCCTCTTCACCCAGATGGCTGGTCAGGCAGTCGTCCAGGCCGCGCAGGTGGCTGGCCATGGCGCGGAACAGCGGCAGCTGCTCGCCTACCGGCACCTGCACGGCCAGCGCCTGCTCCAGGCGCGGCAGCAGCCAGGTCAGTGCGGCGGCGCGGGTGCGTGGCTTGCGTGGATGCAGCTCGGCCCAGTGCCGGCTGCACAGCTGGTGCAGCATGGCCAGCCCGGCCTGCAGCCCGGCGAAGGATTCCCGCTGGTAGAGCGCCCAGCTCAGCCAGGCGGCGACGCGCAGGTCCTTGGATTGCTGGCCCAGCAGTGCTTCACTGCCTTCGAGCATCTTCTGCCAGTCGACGGCGGAGGTTTCATGCAGCGCTGCAGATTTGCCCAGCTCGCCTTCCAGCACTTCGAACTCGACCGAATAGCGTACGTCGGCACCAGCGAAGTCGCTGGTATCAATAGGCGTATTGGCTAGGTCGATATAGTGCTCGGCGAGCTTCTTGAAGTGCATCATCCCTGACTCGGTTGTTACGAGTGACGCCCCTGTCTCTCGTGGGTGAGTATTCGAAATTCGGCTGCGCAATTTTTTGCGCACTTAATCTTTGTGCAATAAGTTGCGCATATGATTTCGAATGCGCAGCATGCTAGTGGTCGAAAAACGGTCGATCAAGTTATTAGTGTGTGAACTGCTTGGCTTTGCTGGGAATGCGTTGCCTTGTTTGCAACGCCGGTGCGATCGGGTTTTTTCTTTGTCTGATGTTGATTTGATATCGATATAGTGCTGGTCTGATATCAATCGACTGGTCTGTCTTGATGCTCCCTGGTTGTTGTGGCTTTTTGACTGTGCAATTAATTGCGCAGTTGGTGATGGCTGGGTTGGTCTTGATTGTTTTCGAGTTGATGTATGGGTGCGCTTTTCAATAATGAAATGATGCAGATCAAGAGAATGGGCTCTTGCGGGATTTGGCGTGAGCACTTTCTGGCATTTCGGAACATTCGCGCGCTCTGTAAAACCGCGCCATTCCACTTCCCATCACGTTACCGGTTGGCCACTGCAGGTCCTGCCGCATGCTCGGCTCCTCCCACCTCCGCCAACTCCCCCCAGCGGCTCACATACCCCGGCGATTTCAGCTCCCGGCGCATCGCCCACTGCGGCTGCGCCGGGATGCGTGCCAGGCGCACGGTGCCGTGGCCGTGGCGGGCGTTGATGCGGTCGAGGGTGGCCATCAGCGCCTCGCTGCCGGGGCGCGGTGGCGGGGCGAACAGGTCGTCCTGCAGCTCGCCGGCGTGGGCCAGTTCCAGCAGTACCACGCCGATCTTCTGGTAGCGATAGCCGGGGCGGTACAGGCTGGCCAGGGCGCGCTGGGCGGCGGCGACCAGTTCGCGGCTGTCGCGGCTGGCGCGGGCCAGCGGCACGCTGGCGCTGCGCTGGTACTGGCGCTCGCCGGGGTTGTGCAGGCCGGTGCGCAGGTGCACCTGCAGCAGCCGGCACCAGGCGTCCTGCGCGCGCAGCTTCTCGGCGGCGCGCAGGGTGTGGCTGGCCAGCGCCTCGCGCAGCGGCGGCAGCTCGGTGATGCGCTCGGCGAAGCTGCGGCTGCAGGCGATGCTCTGCTTCGGCTCCGGGCCGTCGTGCAGGGCGAAGCAGCGCTCGCCGCGCAGCTCGCGCACCGTCTGCTCCATCGGCAGGCCGAACATGCGGCGCATCTGCGCCGGCTCCTGGCTTGCCAGCTCCCAGGCCGTGCGGATGCCCATCAGCTCCAGGCGCGGCGCCAGGCGGCGGCCGATGCCCCACACCTCGCCGACCGGCGCCAGGCGCAGCAGCTTCTCGTGGCGCACCGGCTCGGCGATCACCACCACGCCGCTGCGGCTGTGCTGCTTGGCGCACCAGTTGGCCAGCTTGGCCAGGGTCTTGCTGGCGGCGATGCCGACACCCACCGGAATGCCCACCAGGCGCTGCACCTCGCTCTTCAGGCGGCGGCCATAGAGTGGCAGCGGTTCGCCGAGGCCGGAGAGGTCGAGGAAGGCCTCGTCGATGGAGTACTGCTCGAGGCGCGGCGCCAGCTCGCCGAGTACGCGCATCACCCGCGCCGACAGGTTGCCGTACAGCGCGTAGTTGGAGCTGAACACCTCGACGCCGGCCAGGGCGCCGCGCTGCCTGAGCTTGAAGTACGGCTCGCCCATGCCGATGCCCAGCGCCTTGGCCTCGCTGCTGCGGCTGATCACGCAGCCGTCGTTGTTGCTCAGCACCACCACCGGGTGCTCGCGCAGGTCGGGGCGGAACAGCCGCTCGCAGGCGACGTAGAAGCTGTTGCAGTCGACCAGCGCGTACATGCTCAGGGCGCCAGGCGGTGGATGCAGGTGGTCACCACGCCGAACACCTCCAGCTCCTCGGCCGAAGCCAGGCGGAGGTCGGCGTAGCGCGGGTTGGCGGCGCGCAGCAGCGGTCGGCCGTCCTCGTACTCCAGGTGCTTGCAGGTGAAGGAGCCCTGGATGAGCGCCACCACCACCTGGCCGGCGCGTGGGCTCAGCGAGCGGTCGACCACCAGCACGTCGCCGTCGAAGATCCCGGCGCCCTCCATGCTGTCGCCACGGGCGCGCAGCAGGAAGGTCGCCGCCGGGTGGCGGATGCACAGCTCGTCGAGCGACAGCTCGGCCTCGATGTAGTCGTCGGCCGGCGAGGGGAAGCCGGCGGCGATGGGACTGAGGAACAGCGGCAGGCGTTGTGACGAGGCAGCCAGCGGGGCAGGGCGGTCGAGGGGCATGGCGGAATGCTCGAATACTGTATTTGTATACAGTATAGGGCGGCCGGCGCGCGGGTCAACGCAGCCGGTCGCCTCGCGCAATCGTTAACCTGATCGTAACGATCGACCGCCGGGCTTGATTGAACGCCCCCCCGCCGAACCCTACCGTGACTCCACGACAGCGGAACCTCGTGGAGTAGCCATGACAACAACAATTTCCCCCCCGCCGCAGTGGTCGCGCCGGCGCAGTGAGAAGCAGCGCCGCCTCGCCCAGGTGCGCCAGCTGGCCGACGGCGTGGTCCTGCCGACCGATCGGATCGTCGCCGCCCTGGAAGCACTGCTCGCCCCGGGCGATCGCGTGGTGCTGGAAGGCAACAACCAGAAGCAGGCGGACTTCCTGTCCCGCTCGCTGGCCAAGGTCGATCCCGGCCGCCTGCACGATCTGCACATGATCATGCCGAGCGTCAGTCGCAGCGAGCACCTCGACCTGTTCGAGCGCGGCATCGCCCGCAAGCTGGACTTCTCCTTCGCCGGCCCGCAGAGCCTGCGCATCGGCCAGCTGATGGAGGACGGCCTGCTCGAGGTCGGCGCCATCCATACCTACATCGAGCTGTACTCGCGCCTGCTGGTCGACCTGATTCCCAACGTCGCCCTGGTCGCCGGCTTCGTCGCCGACCGCGCAGGCAACATCTACACCGGGCCGAGCACCGAGGACACCCCGGCGCTGGTCGAGGCGGCGGCGTTCAGCGACGGCATCGTCATCGTCCAGGTCAACGAGATCGTCGACGACGTGCGCGACCTGCCGCGCGTGGACATCCCGGCCAGCTGGGTCGACTTCGTGGTGCAGGCCGACAAGCCGTTCTACATCGAGCCGCTGTTCACCCGCGATCCGCGCCACATCAAGCCGGTGCACGTGCTGATGGCGATGATGGCGATCCGCGGCATCTACGAGAAGCACAAGGTGCAGTCGCTCAACCACGGCATCGGCTTCAACACCGCGGCCATCGAGCTGATCCTGCCGACCTACGGCGAGCGCCTCGGCCTCAAGGGCAAGATCTGCCGCAACTGGACCCTCAACCCGCACCCGACCCTGATTCCGGCGATCGAGACCGGCTGGGTGGAGAGCGTGCACTGCTTCGGCACCGAACTGGGCATGGAGAACTACGTGGCGGCGCGCCCGGACGTGTTCTTCACCGGCCGCGACGGCTCGCTGCGCTCCAACCGCATGATGTGCCAGCTGGCCGGCCAGTACGCGGTCGACCTGTTCATCGGCGCGACCCTGCAGGTCGACGGCGACGGCCATTCCTCCACCGTCACCCGCGGCCGCCTGGCCGGCTTCGGCGGCGCGCCGAACATGGGCCACGACCCGCGCGGCCGCCGTCATGCCACCCCCGCCTGGTTGGACATGACCGAGCCGGTGACTCTGCTCGAGCGTGGCAAGAAGCTCGTCGTGCAGATGGTCGAGACCTACCAGGAAGGCGGCAAACCCACCTTCGTCGAGCAGCTCGACGCGGTGGAGGTGGCGCGCAAGGTCGGCATGCCGCTGGCGCCTGTGATGATCTACGGCGACGACGTCACCCACCTGCTCACCGAGGAAGGCATCGCCTACCTGTACAAGGCGCGCTCGCTGGAGGAGCGCCAGGCGATGATCGCCGCGGTGGCCGGGGTCACTGCCATCGGCCTGCGCCACGATCCGAAAGACACCGAGCGCATGCGCCGCGAGGGGCTGATCGCCCTGCCGGAGGATCTGGGCATCCGCCGCACCGACGCCAGTCGCGAGTTGCTCGCCGCCAAGAGCATCGCCGAGCTGGTCGACTGGTCCGGCGGCCTCTACAACCCGCCCGCCAAGTTCAGGAGCTGGTGATGAACGCCCGGATTGCGGCACGCCCGCAACTCAGTCTGGCCGAGGCGCTCGCCGACCTGGCCGTCGAGGCGCTGATCGACGAGGTCGAGCTGTCGCCCAAGCCGGCGCTGGTCGACCGCCGCGGCAGCGGCGCCCACCACGACCTCAGCCTGGAGCTGATGCACGCCTCGGCCTGGTCGCTGTGGCCGACCTTCCACGCCATGGCCGCCGCCGGCGAGAAAGCCGGGCAGGTCGATGTGGCCCTGCGCGAGACCCTCGGCCGCCTCGGCCGTGACGGCGAGGCGCAGATGCTCGAGGTCACCGGCGGGGTCAACACCCACCGCGGGGCGATCTGGGCGCTGGGCCTCTTGGTCACCGCCGCCGCCCAGGAGGCGCAGCCGAGCGCGGCAGGCGTGACCCTGCGCGCCGCACGGTTGGCGCGGCTGGAGGATCGCCACGTGCCGGTTCGCGCGCCGAGCAACGGCGAGCGTGTGCGCCAGCGCTACGGCGTCGGCGGCGCCCGCGCCGAGGCCCAGGCCGGCTTCCCCGGCGCGCTGCACCACGGCCTGCCGCAGCTCAAGCGCAGCCGCGCCGCCGGCGCCGGCGAGAGCCACGCCCGCCTGGACGCACTGCTGGCGATCATGGCCCAGCTCGACGACACCTGCGTGCTGCACCGCGCCGGCCCGGCTGGCCTTGCCTGCATGCAGGACGGCGCCCGCGCGGTGCTGGAATCTGGCGGCAGCGCCAGCCTGGCCGGCCGCCGCAGGCTCAGGGAATTGGACGTCTGTCTCTTGAGGTTGAATGCCTCGCCCGGCGGTGCAGCCGATCTGCTCGCCGCGACTTTATTCCTCGACCGCCTGGAGCCGACGCTCCGGGCGCAGATTGGGAGCCTGTGAACATGGAAACCCTGTCCTTTGCCTTCCCCGCCGGCCTGCCGGCAAGCCGGCGCGCTCAGGTGGGCTGCGTCGGCTCCGGCGACCTGGAAGTGCTGCTCGAGCCCGGCCAGGCCGGCACCCTGAGCATCCAGGTGGTCACCTCGGTGAACGGCAGCGCCGAGCGCTGGCGCCACCTGTTCGAGCGCATGTTCGCCGGTGGCAACCCGCCGGCCCTGAACGTCGATATCCACGATTTCGGCGCCACCCCCGGTGTGGTGCGGCTGCGTCTGGAGCAGGCGCTGGAGGAGGTGAGCGATGTCTGACCTGAATGCACTGCTGCACAGTCGCAGCTTCGTCGAACTCGGCGCCCGTCAGCGCGCCGCCGCGCTGCTCGATCAGGGCAGCCTGCGCGAACTGCTCGACCCCTTCGCCCGCGTCAAGTCGCCGTGGCTGGAGGCCCAGGGCATTGTCGCCCAGGCCGACGACGGCGTGGTGGTGGCCAAGGGCACCCTCGGCGGCCATCCGGCGGTGATCGCCGCCATCGAGGGCAACTTCCAGGGCGGCAGCCTCGGCGAGGTTGGCGGCGCCAAGCTGGCCGGCGCGCTGGAACTGGCCGCCGAGGACAACCGCAACGGCATCCCCACCTGCGCCGTGCTGCTGCTGGAGACCGGCGGCGTGCGCCTGCAGGAGGCCAACCTGGGCCTCGCCGCCATCGCCGAGGTGCAGGCCGCCATCGTCGAGCTGCGCCAGTACCAGCCGGTGATCGGCGTGGTCGCCGGCCCGGTGGGCTGCTTCGGCGGCATGTCGATCGCCGCCGCGCTGTGCAGCCACCTGCTGGTGACCCGCGAGGCGCGCCTGGGCCTCAACGGCCCGCAGGTGATCGAGCAGGAAGCCGGTCTCGACGAGTACGACTCGCGCGATCGCCCGTTCATCTGGAGCCTCACCGGCGGCGAGCAGCGCTTCGCCTGCGGCCTGGTCGACGCCTACGTCGCCGACGAGGTGGACGTGATCCGCGCGCGCCTGCTGCAAACCCTCGCCCAGCCCGGCGACGCCCTGCCGCGCAGCCGCCAGTACGCCCGCTTCCTCGACCTGCTGGCGCGCTACGACGCCGAACCGCAGGCCGACGCCGCCTCCGTGCGCGCCCTCTACCAAGGAGACCAGGCATGAGCACCGTCCTCTCGCAACGCGGCCTGAACTGGCTGCGCGCCCTGACCGCCGGCACCGGCGAGCAGCCGGGCTACCCGGCCTCGGTGCGCGTGGTCGACGCCAGCCTCGGCGGCCAGCCGGCCCGCTACATCGCGGTGGTGCCGGATGCGGAGAACCGCTTCCTGCGCGCCCGCAGCGGCGAGGTCGGCCTGCTGGAAGGCTGGAGCCTCGGCCGCGCGCTGGACGAGGTGATCGCTGCCGACCGTGATGCGCCGGTCAAGCGCGCGGTGGTCGCCGTGGTCGACGTGCCCAGCCAGGCCTACGGCCGCCGCGAGGAGGCCCTCGGCATCCACCAGGCGCTGGCCGGCGCGGTGGACGGCTACGCCCGCGCCCGTCTGGCCGGCCACCCGGTGATCGCCCTGCTGGTCGGGAAGGCCATGTCCGGCGCCTTCCTCGCCCACGGCTACCAGGCCAACCGCATCGTCGCCCTGCGCGATCCGGGGGTGATGGTCCACGCCATGGGCAAGGAGTCCGCCGCGCGGGTCACCTTGCGCACGGTCGACGAACTGGAAGCCTTCGCCGCCAAGGTGCCGCCGATGGCCTACGACCTTGACAGCTACGCCTCGCTCGGCCTGCTCTGGGAAACCCTGAGCGTGGAGGCCATCGAGGCGCCGCAGGGCGACGACCTGGCGCGGGTGCAGGCCTGCCTGGAGCAGGCGCAGGCCGACATCCGCGCTGGCGGCACCGACCTGCGCGGCCGCCTCGGCGCCGCCAACCGTGCCGCCTCGCAGCGCGTGCGCGAGCTGCTGCGCGCGCAGTGGTAACCGGGAGGAAACGCCCATGCCTGCCATCGACCAACTGCCGCAAGCCCACGACCTGCTGTGGGGCCTGAGCGCCGCGCAGCTCGACGCCGCCGCGCCGGACTGGGCGCGCGAGGTGCTCGCCGCCGGCCTGCCGGTGGTGGTGCGTCGCGGCCCGGCGCCGCAGGGCCAGGTCGCGGTGGGCGTGCGCGGGCGCGGCCGCGAGCAGCGCCATGCCTGCTGGATGCCGCTGGCGGCGATCAGCCGCCGGGTGGCGCCGGAGCAACTGACCGGCGGCGGGGCAGGGCAGGACGCCTGGCCGGCCCTGCGCGCCCTGGCATGGCTGGCGCCGCAGCTGGACGCCCTGGATCTGGTCTGGGGCGTCACCGGCGGCGTCGGCTACCAGCTGGCCAGCGGCGCGCCGGTGCTGCACGGCAACAGCGATCTCGACCTGCTGCTGCGCGCGCCGCAGCCGCTGGCGCGCGGCGCTGCCGCAGAATTGCTCGGCCTGCTCGACCGCGCCCTGTGCCGGGTCGACCTGCAGCTGGAGACCCCGCTTGGCGCCATCGCCCTGAGCGAGTGGGCGGGGCCGGCACCGCAGGTGCTGCTCAAGACCGAGCAGGGCCCGCGTCTGGTGCGCGACCCGTGGCAGGAGGTGGCGGCATGAGCAGTCTGTTCGCCTTCCCCGGCCAGGGCGCCCAGCAGCCGGGCATGCTTCATCAACTGCCGGATGCGCCCGAGGTCGCCGCCTGTCTGCGCGAGGCCGGTGCGGTGCTGGACGAGGACGTGCTGGCGCTGGATAGTGAGAAAGCCTTGCGTTCCACCCGCGCCGTGCAGCTGTGCCTGCTGCTCGCCGGGGTGTCCTGCGCCCGCCTGCTGATGGCGCGCGGCGCGCGGCCGGACTACGTGGCCGGGCTGTCGATCGGCGCCTGGGCGGCGGCGGTGAGCGCCGGGGCGCTGCAGTTCGCCGACGCGGTGCGCCTAGTCGCCCTGCGCGGCGAACTGATGGAACGCGCCTGGCCGAGCGGCTACGGGATGACCGCCATCCTCGGCCTCGAACGGGCGGTGGTGGAAGGCCTGCTGGCCGAGGTTCACGGTGCGGACAGCCCGGTGTACCTGGCCAACGTCAACTCCGCCAACCAGCTGGTGATCGCCGGCAGCGAGGCGGCCATGGCGGCGGTCGGCGCGCGGGCCCGTATCCTCGGCGCCGGCGCGGTCAAGCGCCTGGCGGTCAGCGTGCCGTCGCACTGCGCGCTGCTGGACGCACCCGCCGCGCAACTGGCCGCAGCCTTCGCCCAGGTGGAAGTGCGCCGCCCGGCGCTGCGCTACCTGAGTAGCAGCTCGGCACGCCTGGTCATGGAGCCGAGCGCCCTGCGCGACGACCTGGCCTTCAACATGTGCCGCCTGGTCGACTGGCAGGGCACCCTGCGCAACGCCTACGAACGTGGCGTGCGCCTGCACATCGAACTGCCTCCGGGCACGGTCCTCAGCGGACTGGCTCGCCGGGTGCTGAGACAGGGAACCGTGGCTGCCTTCCAGGGCGCCCGTCTCGACACGCTGGACGCGCTGCTGCGCGAGGAGGGCTGCGCCGACCGCTGACCGCCCTCTCGCGAAGTACAAGAACAACAACTTCGATCCACTAAAGGACAACAACAATGATCATCTACGGTGTAGCCCTGCTCGCAATCTGCACGCTGGCCGGCCTGTTCGTCGGCGACCTGCTCGGCGTGCTTATCGGTGTGCCCTCCAACGTCGGCGGTGTCGGCATCGCCATGCTCCTCTTGATCTTCGGCGGCAGCTACCTGCACAGGCGCGGCGCCCTGGGCGCCAAGACCGAACAGGGCATCGAGTTCTGGAGCGCCATCTACATTCCCATCGTGGTCGCCATGGCCGCCCAGCAGAACGTGGTCGGCGCGCTGTCCGGCGGCCCGGCGGCGATCCTCGCCGGCCTCGCCGCGGTCAGCCTGAGCTTCGCCCTGGTGCCGGTGCTCGACCGCCTCGGCCGCAAGGACGAGGTGGCCGCGGAGCCTGAAGCCAAGCCCGCTGCCCCTGTTGTCGCCACTGCCAAACCTGCCGCCTCCAGCGCCCAACGGTGATTGCCATGATCCTCGAATCCCTGACCAAGGTACTCAACGGCTACGGCATGATCAGCGGCTTCGCCGTGATCGGCGCGACCATGTGGCTGTCCTACTGGGCGTCCGCCAAGCTGACCAAGGGCCGCCTGCACGGCTCGGCCATCGCCATCCTGCTCGGCCTGGTGCTGTCCTACGTCGGCGGCCTGTATACCGGCGGGCAGAAAGGCCTGGTCGACATCCCGCTGCTGTCCGGCCTCGGCATCCTCGGTGGCGCCATGCTGCGCGACTTCGCCATCATCGCCACCGCCTTCGGCGTCAACGTGGCGGAGCTCAAGCGCGCCGGGGCCAGCGGGGTACTGGCGCTGTTCGTCGGCATCTTCGCCTCCTTCGTCGCCGGCGCCGGGGTGGCCCTGGCCTTCGGCTACACCGACGCGGTCAGCCTGACCACCATCGGCACCGGCGCGGTGACCTACATCGTCGGCCCGGTGACCGGCGCGGCCATCGGCGCCAGCTCCGAGGTGATGGCGCTGTCGATCGCCGCCGGCCTGATCAAGGCCATCGTGGTGATGGTCGCCACGCCCTTCGTCGCGCCCTTCATCGGCCTCAACAACCCGCGCGCCGCGGTGATCTTCGGCGGCCTGATGGGCACCTCCAGCGGCGTGGCCGGCGGCCTGGCGGCCACCGACCCGAAGCTGGTGCCCTACGGCTGCCTGACCGCGGCCTTCTACACCGCCCTCGGCTGCCTGCTCGGCCCGTCGCTGATCTACTTCGTGATGCGCGGCCTGTTCGGCTGATCGGCAATGCCTTCGCCAGCGGCCCGCCTTGTGCGGGCCGTTGGCGTTTGGGCGGGGTACGGATCAGGCGCGCAAGCTGATCCAGTCGTCGCAGTTGCCACGGCAGGTGCCCGGGCAGGCACAACCGGTACGGCTGCGCCCGGTGGCCTGTTCCATGCGCCGGGCCACCTCGGGATCGTCGGCGAACGGCAGCATGGCCGCCTCGTCCAGGCTGCGCCGGCTCCTGCCGGACAGGCAGAGCTGCACGGCGATGAAGAACAGGGTCACGCAGGTCAGCAGCCAGAGTTCGTTGGTCATGGTGATTCTCCGCAAATAAAAAAGCCCGGCGCAGGGGAACGCCGGGCGAAAGGTCATGCGCACTGCGCATGAGCCTGAGAGACGACAGGGTCGGCCAGGCGCACGGTGCGCCAGGTGTTCCAGGCCATCAGCAGCATGCCGGTGAGGAAGAACAGGCCGCCGATCAGGCGCACCAGGAAGCCGGCGTGGCTGGCCTCCAGCGCCTCGACGAACGAGTAGGTCAGCGTGCCGTCCTCGTTGGTGGCGCGCCACATCAGGCCCTGCATGATGCCGTTGACCCACATCGAGGCGATGTACAGCACGGTGCCGATGGTCGCCAGCCAGAAGTGCAGGTTGATCAGCGCGATGCTGTGCATCCGCGCGCGGCCGAACACCCTGGGGATCAGGTGGTACAGCGAGCCGAAGGTGATCATCGCCACCCAGCCCAGCGCGCCGGCGTGCACATGGCCGATGGTCCAGTCGGTGTAGTGGGACAGGGCGTTGACGGTCTTGATCGCCATCATCGGCCCCTCGAAGGTGGACATGCCGTAGAAGGCCAGCGACACCACCAGAAAGCGCAGGATCGGGTCGGTGCGCAACTTATGCCAGGAGCCGGACAGGGTCATCATGCCGTTGATCATGCCGCCCCAGCTCGGCGCGAGGAGGATGATCGACATCACCATGCCGAGGGTCTGCGCCCAGTCGGGCAGCGCGGTGTAGTGCAGGTGGTGCGGGCCGGCCCAGATGTACAGGGTGATCAGCGCCCAGAAGTGCACGATGGACAGCCGGTAGGAATACACCGGGCGCCCGGCCTGCTTGGGCACGAAGTAGTACATCATCCCCAGAAAGCCGGTGGTGAGGAAGAAACCCACCGCGTTGTGGCCGTACCACCACTGCACCATGGCGTCGGTGGCGCCGCTATACAGCGAGTAGGACTTGAACCAGCCGACCGGGATGGCCAGGTGGTTGACGATGTGCAGCATCGCCGTGGCGAGGATGAAGGCGCCGAAGAACCAGTTGCCGACGTAGATGTGCCTGGTCTGGCGCTTCATCACCGTGCCGAAGAACACCACCGCGTAGGCGACCCAGACGACGGCCATCACCACCGCGCCGGTGAACTCGAGCTCGGCGTACTCCTTGGTGGTGGTGTAGCCCAGCGGCAGGCTGACCAGCATGATGGCGATCACCGCCTGCCAGCCCCAGAAGGTGAAGGCGATCAGCGGACCACCGAACAGACGGGTCTGGCAGGTGCGCTGTACCGTGTAGTAGGAGGTGGCGAACAGCCCGCAGCCGCCGAAGGCGAAGATCACCAGGCTGGTGTGCAGCGGGCGCAGGCGGCCGAAACTGGTCCATTCGAGGTCGAAGTTGAGGGCCGGCCAGACCAGCTGCGAGGCGATCAACACCCCCATGGCCATGCCGACGACGCCCCAGACCACGGTCATCACGGCGAACTGGCGCACCGCCCGGTAGTCGTAGGCCTGTTCGGAAATCGTTGTGCTCATGTCGAAACCTTTCTGCTGACAGGGTGCTTGGCGGCCGCGGCGCAAGGCGCGGCACGTTGCACACTGTAGGAGGCGGTTTCGCTGCAAAACAGACTCAGATCGGCGCGATTCGACCGGATCAGAACGAGGCGAGGATGCGCCCGAGCACTTCCATGGCGCGCTCGCTCTGCGCGTCCCACGGATGGCCGTAGTTGAGCCGCGCGCAGTTGCCGAAACGCCGGGTGGCCGAGAAGATCGGCCCCGGCGCCAGGCTGATGCCCTGGGCCAGCGCCAGTTGAAACAGCTGCAACGAGTCGACCTGCTCGGGGAACTCGAACCACAGGAAGTAGCCGCCGCCCGGCCGGGTCACCCGCGTGCTGGCCGGGAAGTGCCGCGCCGCCGAGGCCAGCATCGACGCCTGCTGGCTCTCCAGCGCGTGGCGCAGGCGGCGCAGGTGACGGTCGTAGCCGCCGTGCTGCAGGTAGTCGGCGATGGCCGCCTGCGCCGGCACCGACGGCGAGATGGTGGTCATCAGCTTGAGCCGGCGGATCTGCTCGGCCCAGCGCCCGCCGGCCACCCAGCCGATGCGGTAGCCCGGCGCCAGGCACTTGGAGAACGAGCCGCAGTGCATCACCAGACCCTCGCGGTCGAAGCTCTTCACCGGCTTGGGCGGCTGGCTGCCGAAGTACAGCTCGGCGTACACGTCGTCCTCGATCAGCGGCACCTGATGACGCTGCAGCAGCGCGTAGAGCGCGCGCTTCTTGTCGTCGTCCATGCTCGCGCCGAGCGGGTTCTGCAGGCTGCTCATGAACCAGCAGGCCTTGATCGGCAACTGCTGGAGACTGGCCTCCAGGCTGGCCAGGTCGATGCCCTCGCGCGGGTGCACGGGGATCTCCACCGCCTTGAGCTCCAGGCGTTCGAGCACCTGCAGGGTGGCATAGAACGCCGGCGCCTCGATGGCCACCAGGTCGCCCGGACGGGTCACGCACTGCAGGCACAGGTTGAGCGCCTCCATGGCACCGCAGGTGATCACCAGTTCCTCCAGCGGCAGCAGCACCCCGCTGACCATGTAGCGCAGGGCGATCTGCCGGCGCAGGTCGGCGTTGCCCTCGGTCATGTCGGCGATCACCGCGCGCGGCGCCAGTTCGCGCACCGCGTGGCTCATCGAGCGCGCCAGGCGGGCGAGGGGGAACAGGTCGGGGCTGGGGAAGGCCGAGCCGAACGGCACGGTGTTCGGGTCCTTCAGCGAGCCGAGCACCGAGAACACCAGTTCGCTGACGTCGACCACGCTGGTCTGCGCCTCGCGGGCGCTGATCTCCGGCTCCGGCAGCGGACGCCGGGCCAGCTCGCGGACGAAGTAGCCCGAGCGCGCCCGCGCGACGATCAGCCCGCGGCTCTCCAGCAGGTAGTAGGCCTGGAACACCGTCGACGGACTGACCCCGTAGGTGCGGCTGGCATGCCGCACCGAGGGCACCCGTTGCCCGGGAGCGAGGATGCCGGAGCGGATCAGTTCGGCGATTTCGTCGGCGAATTTCTCGTAGCGTTTCATCTTGTCCGGGCTCAGCGGCCTGCGGATGGGCGTCAGGTAGTCTAACGGCTTGCCACTGCGCATGGCTCGGCTCCGGGGTTGGGCTGGTACCTGGCTTGTAGGGGCGAATTCATTCGCCTTGCTGCGGTCGTTGGCGAATGAATTCGCCCCTACGGGGAGCATCAGCGATGGCGCGGCGACACGAAGGTGCTCTGGGTGGTGACGCGCACCTCGGGATCGTCCAGGTCCGCCACCGCGAAGCGCAGCGGCGTGGCGCTGTCGGCCGTGTGCCCGGCGCTCAGCGCCACGCTCACCGCGACGTCGAGGATCTCCCCGGGCGCCAGCTGCAGCTCCTCGGCGCCCTGCAGGACGAAGGGGCCGGGTTCGACCAGGGTCACGGCGTAGCGGTGTGGCTGCTGGGTCTTGTTGATCACCTTGAGGCGGTAGATGTTCTCGATCTGCCCGGCGCTGTTCTCGCGGTACAGGCCACGGTCCTTGGTCACGTCCAGCGACACCAGCGGCCGTGCGTCGAGGGCCCAGCCGAAGGCGCCGAACATCAGCAGCAGTGCCGCGGCGTAGCCGACCAGGCGCGGGCGCAGCCAGCGGGTCTTGCCGCCGGCCAGTTCGCGTTCGGAGCCGTAGCGCACCAGGCCGCGGGCGTAGCCCATCTTGTCCATGATGCTGTCGCAGGCGTCGACGCAGGCGCCGCAGCCGATGCATTCCAGCTGCAGGCCGTCGCGGATGTCGATGCCGGTCGGGCAGACCTGCACGCACAGGGTGCAGTCGATGCAGTCGCCGAGGCCGAGCGCCCTGGGGTCGGCTTCCTTCTTGCGCGCGCCACGGTTCTCGCCGCGCGCGGCATCGTAGGAGACCACCAGGGTGTCGGCGTCGAACATCACGCTCTGGAAGCGCGAGTAGGGGCACATGTCGCGGCACACCTTCTCGCGCAGCCAGCCGGCGTTGAGGTAGGTGGCGGCAGTGAAGGAGAACACCCAGAAGGCGGCGGTGGCGTCCAGCTGCAGGGTGAACAGGTCGTGGACCAGCGCGCGGATCGGCGTGAAGTAGCCGACGAAGGCCAGAGCGGTGACCAGGCTGACCGCCAGCCACAGGCCGTGCTTGGCGCCGCGGCGCAGCAGTTTCCCGACCGACCAGGGCGCGGCGTCGAGCTTGATGCGCTGCTGGCGGTCGCCCTCGGTGACCTTCTCCGCCCACATGAAGATCCAGGTCCACACGCTCTGCGGGCAGGCGTAGCCGCACCACACCCGCCCGGCGGCCACGGTGATGGCGAACAGGCCGAAGGCGCAGATGATCAGCAGCGCCGAGAGCAGGATGAAGTCCTGCGGCCAGAAGGTGGCGCCGAAGATGTGGAACTTGCGCCCGGCCAGATCCCACAGCACTGCCTGGCGGCCGTTCCAGTTCAGCCAGGCGGTGCCGAAGAACAGCAGGAACAGCGCGCCGGCGCCGGCCAGGCGCAGGTTGCGGTACAGGCCGGTGAAGCTGCGGGTGTGGATCGGACCGCCGGCCTGGGCGGGGGTCAGGCGCGTGGGCCGCGGTTCGACCGTCTCGACGATCCGGGCGGGAATGCGTTCGCTCATGGGAAGGCTCCATAGGCCTGCAAAAGATGGGGCCATGATCGGAGATCGACTGCCGGGGAAACAGACTCAGATCCGGCGATAAAAAGCGGATCAGATGGGCCACGACGGCCGGCGGCCGATCTCGCATGGGCGGTCTGATATGGTTTTTTGCGCGGGATCTGCCGCTGTTTTTGCGCGCTGCCGCTGGGCATAGTCGCCGCCAGATTGCCCGCCGCCGCGACGGCGCGGGCTGGCCGGACGAGGTAGCCCATGTACCGATACGACGAATACGACCACGCCCTGGTGCTCGAACGGGTCGCGCAGTTCCGCGACCAGATCGCCCGGCGCCTGAGCGGCGAGCTGAGCGAGGAGGAGTTCCTGCCGCTGCGCCTGCAGAACGGCCTGTACCTGCAGAAGCATGCCTACATGCTGCGCGTGGCCATCCCCTACGGCACGCTGGCGGCGGATCAGCTGCGCACCCTGGCGCACATCGCCCGCCACCATGATCGCGGCTACGGCCACTTCACCACCCGGCAGAACATCCAGTTCAACTGGATCGAGCTGGAGCAGGTCGGCGACATCCTCGAACGCCTGGCCGCAGTGGAGATGCACGCCATCCAGACCTCCGGCAACTGCGTGCGCAACATCACCACCGAGGCCTTCGCCGGGGTCGCCGCCGACGAGCTGCTCGACCCGCGGCCGCTGGCCGAGATCCTCCGCCAGTGGTCGACGGTCAACCCGGAGTTCCTCTACCTGCCGCGCAAGTTCAAGATCGCCATCTGCTCGGCCGAGCAGGACCGCGCGGCGATCATGATGCACGACATCGGCCTGTACCTTTACCGCGACGCGGCCGGCGAGCTGCTGCTGCGGGTGATGGTCGGCGGCGGTCTTGGGCGTACGCCGATCCTCGCCCAGCAGGTGCGCGAGGCGCTGCCCTGGCGCCACCTCTTGTCCTACGTCGAGGCCATCCTGCGGGTGTTCAACCGCCACGGCCGGCGCGACAACAAGTACAAGGCGCGGATCAAGATCCTGGTCAAGGCGCTCGGCGTCGAGGCCTTCGCCCGCGAGGTGGAGGAGGAATGGCAGCACATCAAGGACGGCCCGGCCGAGCTGACCGAGGCCGAGTACCGCCGCGTCGCCGCTCACTTCGCGCCGCCGGCCTACGCCGCGCTGGACGATGCCGACCTCGACTACGGCAGCGCGCTGGCCGGCGATACTGCGTTCGCCCGCTGGGTGGAGCGCAACGTGCAGGCGCACAAGGTTCCGGGCTACGCCGCGGTGGTGCTGTCCACCAAGCCGGGGCCGGCCCTGCCGCCGGGCGACGTCACCGCCGAGCAGATGGAAGGCATCGCCGAGCTGGCCGAGCGCTACGGCTTCGGCGAAATCCGCATCGCTCACGAGCAGAACCTGGTGCTGCCCGACGTGCGCAAGGCCGACCTGTACGCCGTCTGGCAACGTGCCGGCGAGCTGGGCCTGGCCACGCCGAACATCGGCCTGCTCACCGACATCATCGCCTGCCCGGGCGGCGACTACTGCTCGCTGGCCAACGCCAAGTCGATCCCCATCGCCCAGGCCATCCAGGCGTGTTTCGCCGACCTCGACCACCTGCACGATCTGGGCGAGCTGAGCCTGAACATCTCCGGCTGCATGAACGCCTGCGCCCACCACCACATCGGCAACATCGGCATCCTCGGCGTCGACAAGAACGGCAGCGAGTGGTACCAGGTCACCATCGGCGGCGCCCAGGGCAAGGCCAGCGCGCTGGGCAAGGTGATCGGCCCGGCGTTCGGCGCCGAGCAGATTCCCGAGGTGATCGAGCGGCTGGTCGACACCTTCGTCGCCTACCGCGAGGGCGACGAGCCCTTCGTCGACACCGTGCAGCGCATCGGCCTGGAGCCGTTCAAGGAACGGGTCTACCGCCAGACGGAGGTGCCGGCATGAACAACCTGATCAAGCTGGGCGCGGACGGCGCGCGCATCGTCGCCGACGATCCCTGGAGCTGGGTGCGCGAGGCGGCCGAGCCGCTGCCGGACGGCCCGCTGCTGCTGCCGCTGGCGCTGTGGCGCGAAAGGCAGAGCGCGGATGTGCTGGCCGGCCGCGCCGATACCCGCGACGGCGTCTGGCTGGCGCCCGACGACGAGCCGGAAGAACTGGCGTCCTGGCTGGCCGGCCTGCCGCTGATCGCCCTGGAATTCCCCAGCTTCCGCGACGGCCGCGCCTACAGCCAAGCCTACCTGCTGCGCACCCGGCTGGGCTGGCAGGGCGAGCTGCGCGCGGTCGGCGACGTGCTGCGCGACCAGCTCAGCCACATGCGCCAGTGCGGCTTCGACGCCTTCGCGGTACGCGAGGACAAGTCGGCCGCCGACGCGCTCAAGGGCCTGCAGGGGATCAGCGTGCTGTACGGCCGCTCGGTGCTCGAGCCGCGCCCGCTGTTCCGCCGGCGCAGCGGCGCGGACGAGGAGGAGTAGGGCATGGCCGGCTCATGCTGCCGGGCTTGCCGCGCGGCAGCGGCGCACGCGCCGGTGGCACGGCGCAGCGCAAAGACTGTACCGCTGGGCTGATCCATTCCTGGTCGTGCGTGATCGCAGTGGACAACACGCAGACTGCCATCAGGAGCAGCTCAATGCCGTTCACGTGGGCGCGGTACTGCGGTCGCTGCGCGCTCCAGATGCGGTGCGCGCACTGACAGCGCGACGAGTACCGCCGCTGCCTTAATCTGCGCCAGAAGCGCCGTTACCGACGGCGCCTTCCATATCCAGAACGTCAATGCTTGCGACAGCCGTCTGAAAGCTTGAATGGTTCGTTTCGATGGCGTCGCGCCAAGTAGTTGGCCAGTTACCTGAGTTGGCGACGCCTGCCCGAATTCTATGGAAATGACATCAACCCATTGATGTGCGTTAGGGAATCACTCGACCATTACCCTTTGCAACAGCCAGCGCGGACATAGGCAAAGTGATCGCGTGGCTGTCGGCAGAGGCCCGGGCCATGACGACCGGTGCGCAATAGCAGTTGGTACGATGCCCAGTGGGCGTTCTCACGTTTTGACAAGGACCGGCTCGCACATGCCCACCACCGTCTTCCCGCGCCACCTCGCCGTACTGATCCTGGCCGGCCTGGCCTGTACCTTTGCCGGCAACCACATCGCCGCGCGCATCGCCTTCGACCAGGGCGCGGGTCTGCTGCTGGCGATCCTCTGTCGCTCGGGCGGCACCTTTCTGGTCCTGGCCGCGCTGGTGGCATGGCGACGCGAGTCGATGCTGCTGACATCCCGGGTATGGGGCTGGCAGGTGCTGCTGGGCTTACTGCTGGCCGTGCAGAGCTTCTGCATCTATTCGGCGGTGATGCGCATTCCGGTCGGCCTGGCCCTGCTGGTGGTGAATCTCTCGCCCATTCTGCTGGCCCTGCTCACCTGGATGCTGGGCGGCCCGCGCCCCAGCCGGAGCGCGGCGCTGATCATGGGCATCATCCTGCTCGGGCTGATGCTGGTGCTGGATGTTCCGGCGCGCCTCGCTGAGCGGGGGGCGGAGGATGGCGTCTGGCTGCAAGGCGTGCTGTTCAGTCTCACCGCCGCAGCGGTATTCGCCTGCGCCCTGTGGGTCACCGAGCATCGTCTTTCCGCCATGCCCGGGGCGGTGCGCAGCATGCTGGCGATGGGCGTGGTGTTCGCCGCCTCGGCACTGGCCGGTCTCAGCGGGGCGTTGCCGGGCGGAGTGTCGCTCCCCGCGGCTGCGAGCGGCTGGCTGGCGCTGCTGTGCCTGGTGCTGCTCTACGGCAGCGCCTTCTCCGCGCTGTTCATCTGCATGCCGAAACTGGACATCGCGCGCAATGCGCCGGTGATGAACGTGGAGCCGGTGGCCGGCATGCTGTTCGGCTGGCTGATCCTCGACCAGCGTCTCGATGCGCTACAGGTGGTGGGCGGCCTGGTGGTGATCGGCGGCATTGTCCTGCTGGCCTATCGGCGATGAGGGGCGCCAACGGTTGCCTGGTTCGACGAGTATTGGGATCGATGGGGCTGAAGGTGGGACTGCTGGAGCCCAGCGGCAACATCCCGCCTGCCGAGGCGGTATCAGTCAAGGTATGGATCAGGCGCAAAACCCAATCCCTAGAAACGCGAAAGCCCCGCAGTGCGGGGCTTTCGGCTTAAATATGGCGGTGAGGGAGGGATTCGAACCCTCGATACGGTTTCCCGTATACACACTTTCCAGGCGTGCTCCTTCAACCGCTCGGACACCTCACCATATTTGTATCGCTGGGGCGTTGCCCTGTCGACGGCGCACAATGTAGTCGAAGCCTTTTTGAAATGCAAAGGTTTTTTCAAATTTTTCATTGGCTTAGGGCTGCACAGAGGTGTGGTGGGGTTCCTGCTAGACTGCGCGCCGGCAAGTGATGGAGGCGCTCATGGCGAGCTGGGACATTTTCTGCAGTGTGGTGGACAACTACGGCGACATCGGGGTGACCTGGCGGCTGGCGCGGCAGCTGGCGGCCGAGCATGGGCACCAGGTGCGCCTGTGGGTCGACGAGCCGGCAGCTTTTGTCGCGCTCTGCCCCCAGGCCGATGCCGGGCTGGCCCGCCAACTGGTGGCCGGGGTGGAGGTCGGCCACTGGGCGGCGGACTGGCAGCCCCAGGCTCTGGCCGACGTGGTGATCGAAGCCTTCGGCTGCACGCTGCCGGAGGCCCAGGTGGCAGCCATGCGCACCGCCGAGCGGCAGCCGTTGTGGCTGAATCTAGAGTATCTCAGCGCCGAGGACTGGGTGGTCGGCTGTCATGGTCTGCCATCACCCCAGGGCCAGGGGCTGCGCAAGTACTTCTTCTTTCCCGGTTTCGTCGCCGGTACCGGTGGCCTGCTGCGCGAACGTGACCTTTTGGCGCGGCGTCAGGCGTTCCAGGCCGATGAAGCGGCGCGGCGCGCGTTTCTCGCCGGCGTCGGAGTCACGCTGCAGGCGCAGGCGCGGCTGATCTCGCTGTTCGCCTATGAGAATCCCGGCCTCGGCGAATGGCTGGATGCCCTGGCCGCCGACGCGCAGCCGACCCAGTTGCTGGTGCCACGCGGGCGCATTCTCGGCGATCTGCGCCAGTGGCTGGGCGAGACGGCAGAGCTGGAGCCGGGGTTCGTCGCTCGCCGCGGCAACCTGCAGTTGCAGGTGCTGCCGTTCGTGTCCCAGGACGATTACGACCGCCTGCTGTGGTGCTGCGATTTCAATGCGGTGCGCGGCGAGGACTCCTTCGTGCGTGCGCAGTGGGCGGGGCGGCCGATGCTCTGGCACATCTACCCGCAGGAGGAGGATGCCCACTGGGACAAGCTGGAGGCGTTCCTGGCGCTGTACCGGCAGGGCTTGTCCGCGGAGGCGGGGCAGGCGCTGCTGCAATTGTGGCGGGCGTGGAATGCCGGGGCGGGAATGGGGGAAGCCTGGCGGGCGGCGCAGCGGCACTGGCCGGAGTGGCGGGAGCATGCGCAGGGCTGGTGCGCGGAGCAGGCCTCTCGTCCTGATCTTGCCGCTGCGCTGGAACAGTTTTACCAAAATTCGCTATCATGTGCGGCTTAGATCTTGTACCTCCAGTCACATCCGGATATTTCGCATGAAAACCGCACAAGAAATGAAGGCCAACAACGTTGCTCTGATCGACGGCCAGCCGTGGCTGATCCAGAAGGCCGAGTTCACCAAGTCCGGTCGTAACAGCGCCATCGTCAAGATGAAGCTGCGCAACCTGATCAACGGCTCCAAGACCGAGACCGTTTACAAGGCCGACGACAAGATGGAGCAGGTCATCCTCGATCGCAAGGAAGTGACCCTGTCCTACATCAGCGGCGAGGACTACGTGTTCATGGATCCGGAGTACAACTCCTATGAACTGCGTGCGGAAGATCTGGAGAGCGTCCTGCCGTTCATCGAGGAAGGCATGACCGACGTCTGCGAAGCCGTGTTCTTCGAAGGCAAGGTGATTTCCGTCGACCTGCCGACCACCATCGTGCGTCAGGTCGTCTACACCGAAACCGCTGCCCGTGGCGACACCAGCGGCAAGGTGATGAAGCCGGCCAAGCTGCGTAACGGCACCGAAGTCAAGGTGGCCGATTTCGTCAACATCGACGACTGGATCGAAATCGACACCCGCGACGGCTCCTACAAGGGTCGTACCCAGGCTCCGGCCTGAGTCTGACGCGAGTCCCCCAGAGCCCGGCCTAGCGCCGGGCTCTGTCGTTTCTGGGTGGCCTATCTGCCGAAGCCGGCCTGCAGCGCCAGGTCCCAGGGCGGCAGCGGGCCGAAGCGGTCCTTGAGGAATTCCAGCAGCAGGCGGGTGCGCGAGGCGGCCGGCTGGGGCAGGCGCAGGGCGTAGACGCCGCTGGGTTCGGCCGGCGGCAGGCCGGCATCGCAGAACAGCGGTACCAGCTCGCCGCGCAGCAGGTGGTCGCTGATCAGCCAGGTCGGCAGATGGGCGATGCCGAGACCGGCCAGTGCGGCGAACAGCAGGGTTTCCGCGTTGTTGGCGGTCATCCGCAGGCGGCCGGGACGGATCAGGCGGCTCTGGCCGTCCACCTCGAAGCGCCAGGCGTAGGGCGGGGAGAGGGCGTCCCAGTCGAGGCCGTCGTGCTCGGGCAGATGTCCGGGATCGGTCGGCGTGCCGCGGCGTCTCAGGTACTCCGGGCTGGCGCAGGCGATGCGGCGCATCGGTGCCAGCGGCGTGGCCACCAGCCGACTGTCGGCCAGCGGGCCGATACGCAGCACCAGGTCGACCTGGCCGAGGTGCTCGCCCTGCAGGTCGACGAAACTGTCGATCAGGCGCAACTGCACGTCCACCCCCGGCCAGGCGACCAGGAATTCGGCGATCGCCGGGGCCAGGTGGCGGCGGCCGAAGGGGGCCGGGGCGTCGATGCGGATCAGCCCTTCCGGCGCGTTGCTCAGCGATACCGCCTCGGCGCGCGCCTGACGCAGCTCGTCGAGGATGCGCCGGGCGCGCTCGGCGAAGGCGAGGCCCGCCGGGGTGGCCCGGACCGCGTGGGTGCTGCGCTGGAACAGGCGACTGCCGAGGGCCTGTTCGAGGGCGTCGATGCGCCGCGCCACCGCCGAGGGCGTGAGCTGCTGACGGCGGGCGGCGGCGGAGAAGCTGCCGCAGGCCAGCACGTCGAGGAACAGGTCGAGCTGATGGGTCAGTGCGTCGGGCTGCATGGCGGTTCGCTTGTGCTGTTGGCGCAAAGGCATTGTGCGGGGTTGTGCGTTTCGCGGCTAGTCGCGCCTCTCTAGCATCTGCCTTTTCGGAGGTGTCATGACTTTCTTGCAGTTCTTTCTCGACATCGGCCTGGGCGTGGCGCTCGGTGCACTGGGCGGTCTGTTCGGCATCGGTGGCGGCCTGCTTGCCATTCCGGCGCTGGGGTTGCTGTTCGGCCTCGATCAGCAACTGGCCCAGGGCACGGCGCTGGTGATGGTGGTACCCAACGTGCTGCTGGCGCTGTGGCGCTACCACCAGCGCAACCGCATCGACTGGCGGCATGCGCTGCTGCTCGGGGCGACGTCGTTCTGCCTGGCGTGGATCGGCGCTGCCCTGGCGGTCGGGCTGGATGCCGAGGCGATGCGCCGTGGCTTCGTCGGCTTCCTGCTGGCGCTGGCGGCCTGGAACCTGATCCAGATGCTTCTTCGCCCCGCTACCAGCGGCGGCGGCCTGGAGCGCTCCTGGCCGTGGCTGGGCGTGCTCGGCAGCGGCTCCGGGCTGGTCGGCGGACTGTTCGGTGTCGGTGGTGCGGTGGTGGCCACGCCGGTACTGACCCTGGGCTTCGGCGTCAGCCAGGTGGTGGCGCAGGGACTTTCGCTGGCGCTGGCGGCGCCCAGCACGGCGGTGGCGCTGGTGACCTATGGCGTCCACGGTCAGGTCGACTGGCTGCTCGGCCTGCCGCTGGCCCTCGGCGGCCTGCTCGCCATCGGCTGGGGGGTGAAGCTGGCCCACGTCCTGCCACAGCCGTTGCTGCGCGGTCTGTTCAGCCTGTTCCTGCTGCTCTGCGCCGCGCTGCTCGGCCTCAGAGCCTGAAGCCCTCGGCGATGTGCTCGGCCAGGGTGTCGGTGACCGGCGACTCCGAGCCCGGCCGGCGCAGCAGCACGATGCTGGTGGCCGGCAATGCCGGCAGCCCCTCGGCCTCGCCGAGGATGCGCAGGTCGGGGGGGATCAGGCTCTGCAGCTGGGCGGTGACCGCCAGGCCGGCGCTGACCACGGCGAGGATCGCCGACAGGCTGGGGCTGGTGTAGGCGATGCGGTAGGGGTGGCCGAGGGCATCCAGGGCGTTGCAGGCCCAGGCCCGGCAGAAGCAGTCGCTGTTGAACATCGCCAGTGGCATCGGCGATTGCTCATGGGGGCTGAAGCCGCGCGCCTCGGCCCAGACGAAGCGCTCCTGGCGCAGCAGCTGGCCGATCTCGCTGCCCGGCTGGCGGGTGACGATGCTGAAGTCGAGGTCCTGGCGCTGCAGCAGCTGGGCCGACGGCTCGCAATGCACCTCGACTTGCACCAGCGGGTGGCTCTGCGCGAAGCGCGACAGGATGCCCGGCAGGAAGCGCATCACGTAGTCGTCCGGGGTGCCGATGCGCACCGCGCCGACCATGTGCGGCTCGCGCAGCGTGCTGAGCAGCTCGCCCTGCAGCTTGAGGATGCGCCGGGCGTAGCCGAGCAGCACCTGGCCCTCAGCGGTCAGCCGCACCTGGCGACCGTCGCGCTCGAACAGTGAGTGCTGCAGCACGTCTTCCTCCAGACGCTTCATCTGCATGCTCACCGCCGACTGGGTGCGGTTGACCGCCTCGGCCGCGCGGGTGAAGCCGCCATGGTCGGCAATGGCGACGAAGGTACGCAGCAGTTCGCTATCGATGCTCGGATAGCTCATTCATCAATCCTCGAGATGCATGGCATCACAGGTATTCGTTGGATTGATCCTACGCCGGAGCCGAGACTGAATCCACACAGTCGGAGGGCATGGCGATGAAAGGGCAAGTGAAGTGGGTGGGCAGTGACTGGCAGAGGGTGGGAGACGCGCGTCCGGCCTGGTGGCGGCGGGTGTGGCAGCGGATCGTGCGCTGGCGGCAACTGGCGCGCCAGCGCCGCCAGCTGGCCATGCTGAGCGACGTGGCGCTCAAGGACATCGGCCTGAGCCGCGCGGACATCTGGGAGGAAACGCAGCGGCCGTTCTGGGACGACGACCGCTGAGCGCTGCGCCGTCGGCGAGAACCCCGCACCGCCCCGCGCACGGGAGACGATGCGGGGCGCGCTTCAGCGCCGCACCTGCTTGAGGGTGTCGGCGATCAGGAAGGCCAGCTCCAGCGACTGGTCGGCGTTCAGGCGCGGGTCGCAGTGGGTGTGGTAGCGGTCGGACAGGCCGGCCTCGGTGACCGGGCGGGTGCCACCGATGCATTCGGTGACGTTCTGTCCGGTCATCTCGATGTGGATGCCGCCGGCGTAGCTGCCTTCGGCCTGGTGGACTTGGAAGAACTGCTTCACCTCGTGCAGCACTTGGGCGAAGTCGCGGGTCTTGTAGCCGCTGGAGGCCTTGATGGTGTTGCCGTGCATCGGATCGGAGCTCCACAGCACCAGGCGGCCCTCGTCCTCCACCGCGCGGATCAGGCGCGGCAGGTGTGCGCCGATCTTGTCGGCGCCCATGCGCACGATCAGGTTGAGGCGGCCCGGGTCGTTGTCCGGGTTGAGGATGTCGATCAGGCGCAGCAGTTCGTCGGTGTCCATGCTCGGGCCGACCTTGACCCCGATCGGGTTGCCGACGCCGCGCAGGAACTCGACGTGGGCGCCGTCCAGCTGGCGGGTGCGGTCGCCGATCCACAGCATGTGCGCCGAGCAGTCGTACCAGCCGCCGGTCAGGCTGTCCTGGCGCACAAATGCCTGCTCGTAGTTGAGCAGCAACGCCTCGTGGGCGGTGAAGAAGCTGGTCTCGCGCAGCTGCGGCGCGTTCTCCAGGCCGCAGGCGCGCATGAACGCCAGGGTCTCGTCGATGCGGTCGGCGAGCTGGCCGTACTTGTCGTTCAGCTCGGCGTTGGCGATGAAGTCGAGGTTCCACTGGTGCACCTGGTGCAGGTCGGCGAAGCCGCCCTGGGCGAAGGCGCGCAGCAGGTTGAGGCTGGCGGTGGACTGGTGGTAGGCCTGCAGCAGGCGCTCCGGGTCCGGCACGCGGCTCTTCTCGTCGAAGCCGATGCCGTTGACGATGTCGCCGCGGTAGGCGGGCAGGGTGACGCCGTCGACGGTCTCCTCGCCCGAGGAGCGCGGCTTGGCGAACTGGCCTGCCATGCGGCCGACCTTGACCACCGGGCAGCCGGCGGCGAAGGTCATGGCGATGGCCATCTGCAGCAGCACCTTGAAGGTGTCGCGGATCTTGGCGGCGGAGAACTCGGCGAAGCTCTCGGCGCAGTCGCCGCCCTGCAGCAGGAACGCCTGACCCTGGGTGACCTCGGCGAACTGCCGGCGCAGCTCGCGGGCTTCGCCGGCGAACACCAGCGGCGGATAGCCGGCCAGGGTTCGCTCGACGCGCGCCAGATGCTCGGCATCGGGGTAGACGGGTTGCTGCTGGATCGGCTTGCTTCTCCAGCTGGCGGGGTTCCAGGCGTTGCTCATCGGACGGCTCGGCTCGCGGCTGATAATGAAGCGTCATGGTAACCGATCCCCCTGGCGGTGGGGCCGATGGCCTCGATAGCGCGGCTGCATCGATCGGCCGGCGCTCTGGTAGGATGCGCGGGTTTTTTCCGGGAACAGCGACATGGGCGACTATCAGCTTCTGGCCGAGGTGCACGACGACTACGGGGTGATCCGCGTGGTGCAGGCGGGCGACTACCGTTTCCTCGAGTTCGGCGATGAGGTCGAGCAGAGCTGCAGCTATGTGCCCGATCCGGCCTGGCTGGAGTACGACTACACCCGCGCCATGCTGCTCGGCGCGCTGCTGCCCGAGCGTACCGAGCGGGCGCTGTTCCTCGGCCTTGGCGGGGGTAACCTGACCATGGCCTGCCTGCGCCACCTGCCGCTGGCCGCGGTGGAGGCGGTCGAGCTGCGTCCCGAGGTGCCGCGCCTGGCTCGCGAGTTCATGGGATTGGCCGCCGATCCGCGGCTGAGCACGCGGGTCGGCGACGCCCGCGACCTGCTCGCCGAGTGCGCGCCGGCCGACTTGATCTACCTCGACCTGTATACCGACACCGGTCCGGCGTCGGCGCACATCGCCTGGGGCTTTCTCGAGACCTGCCGCGAGCGTCTGCGGCCCGGCGGCTGGCTGGTGATCAATCAGTGGAGCGCCACCGACGGCAAGCCGCTGGGGGCCGCGCTGCTGAGGGGGCTGTTCCGACATTGCTACTGGGAATGTCCGGTTACCGAGGGCAACGTGATCCTCTACGTGCCGGCCGACAACGATCAGGTGCTCGACATGCAGCGCCTGCGTCAGCGTGCCGACGAGCTGGCAGGCCGCGTCGGCTATGGCTTCGACGCCTATTTGGGGGCGCTGCGCGCGGCCAGCTGAGAGTCGCGCTCGGAAAAAGAGCGCGACTCGGCACACATTTTGCGTTAGACTGCGCGCCAGCTTTGAAACACCCCCTTCAGGATTCACTTTCCTGGAAGCGCTGCTTCTTCTGCTGTGCGCCCGTCGTCACGGGCTTTTCCTGACGAACTATCCTTTTCACGCGATTTCGCAAATCCCCGCCGACCAGGCTGCCAGGGTGACCCCACGGGTCTTGCTTTTGGCTAGCGCAGCGCTGGCCATGGGTCTTTGCGGATTACACGAGGCAAATACCCATGACCGAGTCCATCGTTGGCGGCTTCGCCGCGCTCAATCTCAATCCGGCCGTGCTGTCCGCGATCACCGCGGTCGGCTACGAAGAGCCGTCGGCCATCCAGGCCCAGTCGATCCCGGTGATCCTCGCCGGCCACGACATGATCGGTCAGGCGCAGACCGGCACCGGCAAGACCGCGGCCTTCGCCCTGCCGATGCTGTCGCTGCTTGATCCGACCCGTCGCGAGCCGCAGATCCTCATCCTCACCCCGACCCGCGAGCTGGCCCTGCAGGTCGCCGCGGCCTTCGAGCGCTACTCCAGCGACATGGGCAGCGTGAAGGTGGTGGCGGTGTACGGCGGCGCGCCCATGGGCCCGCAGCTCAAGGCCCTGCGCCAGGGCGCCCAAGTGGTGGTCGCCACACCGGGTCGTCTGTGTGACCACCTGCGCCGCGACGAGAACTTGCTGAACAGCGTGCAGCGCCTGGTCCTCGACGAGGCAGACGAGATGCTCAAGCTCGGCTTCATGGAGGACATCGAGGCGATCTTCCAGGCCCTGCCGGAAAGCCGCCAGACCGTGTTGTTCTCGGCAACCCTGCCGGCGTCGATCCGTGCCATCGCCGAGCGCAACCTGAAGACTCCCAAGCACGTCAAGATCGCCAGCAAGACCCAGACCGTCGAGCGCATCGAGCAGGCCCACCTGATGGTTCACGCCGATCAGAAGCAGGCTGCCGTGCTGCGCCTGCTCGAGGTCGAGCAGTTCGACGCGCTGATCGGCTTCGTGCGCACCAAGCAGGCCACCCTCGACATCGCCGAGATGCTCGAGCGCAACGGCTACCGCGCCGCCGCGCTGAACGGTGACATCGCCCAGGCCCAGCGCGAGCGCGTGGTCGAGTCGCTGAAGAGCGGCGTGCTGGACATCGTGATCGCCACCGACGTGGCTGCCCGCGGCCTCGACGTGCCGCGCATCACCCACGTGCTGAACATCGACATGCCGTATGACCCGGAGTCCTACGTGCACCGCATCGGCCGTACCGGCCGTGCCGGTCGCGAAGGTCGCGCCCTGCTGCTGGTCACCCCGCGCGAGCGGCGCATGCTGCAGGTGATCGAGCGCGTCACCGGGCAGAAGGTCGGCGAGGTCAAGCTGCCGGACGCCGAGACCGTGCTGGAAGCGCGTCTGCAGCGCCTGGCCAATGCCCTCAAGCCGCTGCTGGAAGGCGCCGAGGAAGCCCGTGGTAGCGTGTGTGCCGAGCTGTGCCGCCGCCTGGAGTGCACTCCCGAGGCGCTGGCCGCCGCGCTGCTGGCCAAGCAGACCCAGGGTCAGGCCCTCGACCTGGAAGGTGTGCGCCGCGAGCAGCCGCTGACTCCGGCGCCGCTGCGCGAGCGTCCGGCCGGCGAGCGAGCCGAGCGCGGTGAGCGTGGCGAGCGCAGCGGCGAGCCGCGTGCCCGTCGTCCGCTGGAGCCGCTGACCGAAGGCCGCGTGCGCTGCCGCACCGCGCTGGGCAAGCGCGACGGCGTCGCCGCCAAGAACCTGCTCGGCGCCATCATCAACGAGGGCAAGCTGGCTCGCGAGGCCATCGGCCGCATCCAGGTGCGCGAGACCTTCAGCCTGGTGGAGCTGCCGGAGGAGGGCCTCGAGCGCCTGCTCGGTCGCCTCAAGGAGACCCGCGTGGCCGGCAAGGCCCTGCGCCTGCGCCGCTACCACGAGGACTGATCCTCGCGGAAAGCAAAACGCCCCGACTGGTTCGGGGCGTTTTTGTTTGTGGGTCCGGCAGGCCTGGCTGATGCTCAGTCGAAGCGGTAGATATCCATGGCGATGGTCGCCTTGCTGTAGCCCTCGTACTCCACCTTGAACGCGCCGCCGGCACCGCGGGCGAAGAACAGCGGCAGCAGGTGCTCGTCGCTGGGGTGGCTGCGCACCGCCCAGGGCGCCTGGTGACGGTAGTCGTGCAGGGCGCTCTCGTCGTCTGCCGCGAGGCGGGCGGCCAGCCAGTCGCGGAACTCGCGGGCCCAGGGCTCGACCACCTCCGGGCCGGCGTCCCAGTCCAGTTCGCGCAGGTTGTGGGTGATGCTGCCCGAGCCGATCAGCAGGATGCCGCGTGCGCGCAGGTCGGCGAGCGCGCGGCCGATGCGGGTCTGCAGGGCCGGGCCCTGGTGGCTGGGCAGGGAGAGCTGCAGCACCGGGATGTCGGCCGCGGGATACATCAGCCGCAGCGGCACCCAGGCACCGTGATCCAGCGGGCGCTGCGGGTCGAGCTGCGTCGGCAGGCCGACGTCCTCCAGCAGTCCGGCGATCTCCCGGGCCAGTTCGGGCGCGCCGGGCGGCGCGTACTGCAGGGCGTAGAGCGGCGGCGGGAAACCGTAGAAGTCGTGCCAGGCCTGCTGCTGCGGGGCCGAGGTCAGGCGCAGGTCGGCGGTTTCCCAGTGTGCGGAGACCACCAGGATGGCCTGCGGCCTGGGCAGCTCGCCGGCCAGGCGGGCGAGGGCGCGGCCGGTGTCGCCGGGCTGCAGGGCGACCATCGGCGAGCCGTGGGAAATGAACAGACTGGGCAGCATGGGGATGTCTCCGCTTGGCGATATTGCTATCTTCGGCAGGCGAATCATCGAAATCCAGTATAAGTTTTCGACCATACCCATCGAATCGGATAATCAGGCAGGAGGTCTACCGATGCACGAGGAGTTCTGGCAGGCGCGCTGGGCGCGCAACGAGATCGGCTTCCACCGCAGCGAGGTGAATCCGCTGTTGCCGCGTCACTGGCCGGCAGTGGGACTGGCGCCGGGCAGCGAGGTGCTGGTGCCTCTGTGCGGCAAGAGCCTGGACATGCCCTGGCTGGCCGCCCACGGCTATCCGGTGCTGGGCGTGGAGCTGGCCGAGAAGGCGGTGCAGGACTTCTTCGCCGAGCAGGGCCTCACCGCCGAGGCGCGCGACGATGGCCTGCTGCGCCGCTACCAGGCCGAAGGCATCGCCCTGCTGCACGGCGACTTGTTCGCCGTGACCGTGCAGCAGGCCGCCGGCTGCCGTGGCTATTACGATCGCGCGGCGCTGATCGCGCTGCCGCCGGAGATGCGCCGGCGTTACGTCGCCCACCTGACCGCGCTGCTGCCCTCCGGCTGTGTGGGGCTGCTGGCGACCCTCGACTATCCGCAGGAGCAGCGCCAGGGTCCGCCCTTCGCGGTGAGCGATGCCGAGGTGCGCGAACTGTATGGCGAGGGTTGGCTGATCGAGCTGCTCGAGGACGAGGATGTGCTGGCCGAGAACGCCGGCTTCCTGGCGCTCGGGGTGAGCAGTCTGCGCGAGCGCGTCTACCGGCTGATCCGCCGCTGATCCGGCAGGCCGGCCGCCTCAGCTGCCCTGCAGGCGCCGCACGAAGGCGTCGGACTCGTCGATGGCGCGCTGCATGTCGCGCAGCAGCTGGTCGACGTTGCCCTGCAGGGTGCGGTATTCGCCCTTGAGCGCACCGATGGCGCGGGCATTGAGGTTGTGCTTGAGGAACAGCACCTGGTCGCGCAGCACGCTGAGCACCGGCTCGATGCGCCGTTCCGCCGCCTGCATGCGCTGGATCAGGTTGCGGTAGTCCTGACGGGTGCGCGCCAGCTCGCGGGCGCTGGCACTGCGCAGGCTGGCGTTGCTGTACTGCGCCAGCTCGCCCTCCCATTCGTCGAACAGCGCCTCGGCCACGTCCTCCACCGCGGCGATGCGCGCCCGCACCGCCTTGGCGCTTTGCTCGCTGGCCAGGTACTCGCGGTTCAGCGCATCGTAGCGGGCCTCCAGCTCGCCGCCATCGACCTGCACCACGCTGCGGTAGCGCTCGAGCGCATCTCTGAACTGCTCCTTGGCCTCCTGCTGGGCGTCGCGGGCTTCCTCGACCCGGTCGACGAGGATGTCGCGCTTGTGCACACCGACCTTTTCCATGGCGGCGTAGTAGGCGCTCTGGCAGCCCGTAAGCAGGAGCAGGGCGGCGACGAACAGCAGGGATAGGGGGCGACGCATCGGGGAATCTCGCTGACGGATGACGGCGCCATGGTAGCGAGCGGACAAAAAAAGGGCGACTCGCGTCGCCCCCAGTGTGAAGCCTTGCTGCAAACGAGGATCAGCGGCCGCGCTGCATCAGCGCCTCGATGCGGTCCTCGAGCGGCGGGTGGCTCATCAGCAGGCCGGCCAGGCCGTGCTTGAGGCCGCCGTTGATGCCGAAGGCGGTCATGCTGTCGGGCATCTGTACCGGCACACCCTGCTCGGCGCGCAGGCGCTGCAGGGCGCTGATCATCGCGCCGGTGCCGGCCAGGCTGGCGCCGGCCTCGTCGGCGCGGTATTCGCGGCGACGGGAGAACCACATGACGATGATGCTGGCCAGGATGCCGAGCACCAGTTCGGCGAAGATGGTCGCCACGAAGTAGCCGATGCCATTGCCTTCCTCGTTCTTCAGCACCACCTTGTCGACGAAGGTGCCGAAGATGCGCGCGAAGAACATCACGAAGGTGTTCACCACGCCCTGGATCAGGCTCAGGGTCACCATGTCGCCGTTGGCCACGTGGCCGATCTCGTGGGCCAGCACCGCGCGCACCTCATCCGGGGAGAAGCGCTCGAGCAGGCCCTGGCTGACCGCCACCAGGGCGTCGTTGCGGTTCCAGCCGGTGGCGAAGGCGTTGGCCTCGTAGGCCGGGAAGATGCCCACCTCGGGCATCTTGATGCCGGCCTCGCGCGACAGCTGTTCGACGGTCTGCAGCAGCCACTGCTCGTGGCGGGTACGCGGCTGGCTGATGATCTCGGTGCCGGTGCTCATCTTCGCCATCCACTTGGAGATGAACAGCGAGACCAGCGAGCCGGCGAAGCCGAAGATGGCGCAGTAGATCAGCAGGCTGCCGTAGTTCTGGCCGGTGAAGCGATCCACCCCGAGCAGCTTGAGGGTGATGCTGGCAATGACCAGCACGGCCAGGTTGGTGGCCAGGAACAGCAGAATACGCATCATGATGAAACCGTCTCCTTGCGGCAGAGTCGCGATGAGTCTGAGCGGCTATATAAGGGAGCCCCGGGGGCAATTCAATCGCGGCGCTATTTCAAACTGTGTCGCTCCGGCCGCTCTGGCTCGGGGCGAACAGCAGGCGAGCGAGGCGGGCGAGCTGTTCGTCGTCGCCCTGCTCGATGGCGTCGTGCAACTGGCGAGCCAGGGTGCAGCGAATACGCAGCTGGTCGGGGGGGAGGCCGGCGGCCTCGAGGGCGTGGTCGGCGATCCGTGTGGTCAGGCGCAGGAAGCCCTTTTCCGTGAGCACCGCCTGGTCGATGGCCTCGTACTGCAGCAGGCCGTCGTGACGCAGATAGCCTTCCTCGCCGAGCCACAGCAGGGTGCCGAGGCAGCTCTGGTGGCGGGGGGTAGGCAGACCGTACTGGTCGAGTTCCTGGAAGCCGATCAGCTCGTCGACGTACAGCGGGGCCTTGCGCGGAAACACGCGGTAAAGAATCAGCAGGGCGCGGCTGGCGTCCTGGTAGAAGTGGTCGATCTGCAGATCCATGCTGGGACTCGCGCCGGCCACCCGCGAGCGAGTGGCCGGCCGGCAGGTGTTACTGACGATAGCCCTTGAGGAAGTTGCCGATGCGGCCGATGGCCTGCTCGAGGTCGTCGACCCGCGGCAGGGTGACCACGCGGAAGTGATCCGGCCACGGCCAGTTGAAGGCGGTGCCCTGGACGATCAGCAGCTTCTCGGAGAGCAGCAGGTCGAGGACGAACTTCTCGTCGTTGTGGATCGGGCAGACCTTCGGGTCGATCTTCGGGAAGGCGTAGAGTGCGCCCATCGGCTTGACACAGCTGACCCCGGGAATGTCGTTGAGCAGTTCCCAGGCGCGGTTGCGCTGCTCGAGCAGGCGGCCGCCCGGCAGGACCAGGTCGTTGATGCTCTGGTAGCCGCCCAGCGCGGTCTGGATGGCGTGCTGCGCCGGCACGTTGGCGCACAGGCGCATGTTGGCGAGGATGTCGAGACCCTCGATGTAGCTCTGCGCCTTGTGCTTGGGGCCGGAGATGATCACCCAGCCGGAGCGGAAGCCGGCCACGCGATAGGACTTGGACAGGCCGTTGAAGGTCAGGCACAGCACATCCGGGGCCAGCGAGGCGGTGGAGATGTGCTCGGCGCCGTCGTAGAGGATCTTGTCGTAGATCTCGTCGGAGAAGATCACCAGGTTGTGCTGGCGGGCGACCTCGACGATCTGCTCCAGCACTTCCTTCGGATACACCGCACCGGTCGGGTTGTTCGGGTTGATCAGCAGGATGGCCCGGGTATTGCTGGAGATCTTGGACTTGATGTCGTCGATGTCCGGATACCAGTTCGACTGCTCGTCGCACAGGTAGTGCACCGCCTTGCCGCCGGCCAGGCTGGTGGCGGCAGTCCACAGCGGGTAGTCCGGCGCCGGGATCAGCACCTCGTCACCGTTGTTGAGCAGGGCCTGCAGGGCCATGACGATCAGCTCGGACACGCCGTTGCCGAGGTAGATGTCCTCGATGGTGACGCCTTCGATGTTCTTCTGCTGGCAGTACTGCATCACCGCCTTGCGCGCGCTGAACAGGCCCTTGGAGTCGCTGTAGCCCTGGGAGATCGGCAGGTTGCGGATCACGTCCTGGAGGATTTCCTCCGGTGCTTCGAAGCCGAACGGCGCGGGGTTGCCGATGTTCAGCTTGAGGATGCGATGGCCTTCCTCTTCGAGGCGCTTGGCGTGCTTGAGTACCGGCCCGCGGATGTCGTAGCAGACGTTGGCGAGCTTGTTGGATTTGCTGACCTGCATGAGGGGACCCCGATCTAACCGAACCAGCGCCCGCCCCTGGGCTGGCGCAAATCGTCCGGTGGGGCGGCTTGGCAGGCGCGAAGGCGGGTGACAGACTGAAAGCCACGCATCATACGACTGCCCCGGGCCCGGTGAAAGGGAAGGGGCGGGCTTTTTTCCACGCCGAGGTGAATTACATGGAGAAGGTCGAGAAACCGCTCGAAGAGTGGCGCGAAGAGCTGTCGGAAAGCCAGTTCCACGTCTGTCGCCTGAAGGGCACCGAGCGGGCCTTCACCGGCGAGTACTACCACTGCACCACGCCGGGCACCTACCACTGCGCCTGCTGCGATGCGCCGCTGTTCGACTCGGATGCCAAGTACGACTCCGGCAGCGGTTGGCCGAGCTACTTCCAGCCGGTCTCCGCCGAGGCCCTGCGCCGGGTGGAGGACTTCAGTCACGGCATGCACCGCATCGAGGTGCTCTGCGCGCGCTGCGATGCCCATCTGGGCCATGTATTCCCCGATGGCCCGGCACCGACCGGGCTGCGCTACTGCATCAATTCGGTGGCCCTGCGCCTGAAGCCGCGAGAAGCGGGCGCGGCGTGAGCCGGCACGCCGCTGTTCCACGCGGTGGTGCGCCGGGCTAGGGTCAGTCCGGCTGTCGGGGCTGTTTGGGCAGCCAGCGCTCGAGCATGGTCTCCAGCTCCTCGCGGCGCAGGGGCTTGCTCAGGTAGTCGTTCATGCCCGCCCGCTGGCAGCGCTCGCGCTCCTCGGGCAGCACGTTGGCCGTCAGGGCAATCACCGGCAGGCCGCGCCAGCGGCTTTCGCGGCGGATCTGCCGGGTCGCCTCGTAGCCATCCATCAGCGGCAGGTTGCAGTCCATCAGCACCAGGTCGAAATCGCGCTGGTGGAGCATCTTCAGCGCCTCCTCGCCGTGCCGGGCGATCGCCACGCCCAAGCCCAGCCGGCCGAGCAGGCCCTTGACCACCAGCTGGTTCACCGGGTTGTCCTCGACCAGCAGGATGCGCGGCGCGCTGCGGGGTGGTGGCAGCTGGCCATCATGAGGCGTCGTGCCAGCGCCGAGGTGGCGTTGCAGGGCCTGGTAGAGCGCGGCCCGCGGCAGCGGACGGGCCATCTGCTCGAGTGGCTGCAGCCGTTGCGCCTGCTCCTCTGGCAGCAGTTCGCCATAGGCGCTGACCAGCAGGATCGGTGCCGTGCTGAGCGGGCGCAGGCCGACCAGACAGTCCGGGCAGTCGGAGATCAGGATGTCCGGCGTCGAGCCGGCCAGGCCGTCGTCGGGGTCCTGCCGGCGGTAGTTCAGTCCCCAGGAAGGCAGCCAGGTTTCCAGCAGCTCGTGGAGGCCGCTGCGCCGTGAACAGAGGGCCAGCACCCTGCCATGCAGGGGCGGCAGCGCGGTGGCGCTGGCGTGGGTGGCCAATGGCAGGCGCACGCTGAAGCGGCTGCCCAGGCCTGGCTGGGATTCGACCTCCAGCGTGCCGTGCATGGCTTGGCACAGGCGGCGGGTCAGGGTCAGGCCCAGGCCGGTGCCGCCGTACTGGCGGCTGATGCCGGCTTCGGCCTGGGTGAACGGCTGGAAGATCCGCGACAGCGCTTCGCGGGCGATGCCGATGCCGGTGTCGCGCACTTCCAGGAGGATGCCGTCCGGGTTGGCGATCAGGCGCACGTCGACCCTGCCGTGGCGGGTGAACTTGAGGGCGTTGGACAGCAGGTTGCTGACGATCTGGCGCACGCGCAGCGGGTCGCCGATCACCTCGCCGGGCAGGTCGGGGGCGATCAGGCAGGTCAGCTCCACCCCGGGTGCGGCGTTCTGCGACATCAGGCTGGCGATGTCCTCGACCAGACTGGCCAGATCGAAGGGGGTCTGCTCCAGCTCGAGCTGGCCGGCCTCGAACTTCGACAGGTCGAGCACGCCATTGAGCAGCTCGACCAGCGCGCGACCGGAGTCGTGGGCGATGGTCAGTTGCTGGCGTACCGTCGCGGGCAGCGGGTTGTCCAGCGCCAGGCCGAGCATGCCGAGCAGGCCGTTGAGCGGAGTGCGGATCTCGTGGCTCATGCTGGCGAGGAACTGGCTGCGGGCCTGGGCCATGGCCAGGGTGGTGTGCTGCGCCTGCTGCAGTTCGCGGTTGGCATCGAGCAGCTCGCGGTTGGCGTTTTCCAGCTCGCGGGTGCGCAGGCGCACGCGCTCCTCCAGCTCACCCAGCGAGCGGGTCAGGCGCTCCTCGGCGGCCCGGCGCTGGGCGATCTCCGTGTCGAGCAGTGCCAGCTGGCGGTTGCTGACATCCACCAGCAGGCCGATTTCGTCACGCTGGTGGCCGGTGGGATGGGGCAGCGGCGGCTGTTCGGTCTGCAGCGGGTTGCGCTGGCGAATGGCCTCGATCAGCGTGGTCAGTGGGCGGGTCACCAGCAGGTAGAACAGGCCGAGCAGGATCAGGCTGAGCAGCAGGCAGCTGACGAAGTTGACCAGCAGGGTGATGCCGACGCGCCGCAGGAAGCGGCTGCCGTAGCTCCAGGTGTCGATCTCCAGGCGCTGCCGACCGGCCGCTGGCCGGGCGTGCTGACTCGGCAGCGCGCGTTCGATGCTGCGGCGCTCGCCGAACAGCAGGCTGCTCAGGCGCTGACGCCAGCCATCCACCTGCGGCGGACGCGCCAGGCTGGCCAGCGGCTTGCCTTGGGCGTCGAGCAGTTCGGCACGCATCACCGCGGGCGACTCCAGCAGCCCCTGCATCAGCTCGCCGGCCAGCGCCCGGTCGGCGTTGTGCAGTGCGCGCTGGGCGGGGGCTTGGGTGATTTCCAGCAGGGCGAGTGCATCGCGGTTGATGACCTGGTCCTCGCTGGCATAATCCAGCGTCACCTGAATCAGGCTGAACAGCGCGCCCAGGGCGAACGCCACCACGACGGTCAGGCTGGCCTGCCGGAAGGAAAGTCGTTGCTTGAGCGGGATGTCCATGATGGGCGAGGCGCCACTGCGGTCCGATTTGCGGTGCGGCTGGCAAGCATAGCCGAACTACCATTGCACCCGGCGCTGCGGGTGTCTCAGTTCATTGCAGGGAGTATTGCGTGGAAAATCGACTGCAGCAGTTTCTGGAGCGCGTCGAGCAGGTGCTCGATCGCGTGCAGCCGTTGTTGCCTGACCCGCCACAGGTCATCGACTGGAGTGCCTGCCTGGCGGCGCGCTGGCAGCGCCAGGGGCGGCATGGCGCCCTGCGTCCGTTGCAGGTGCGGCTCGATCTGCATCTGCATGACCTGCTCGGGGTCGACCGCCAGCGCGAGCTGCTGGGGGGCAATACCCGCCAGTTCGTCGCCGGCCTGCCGGCCAACCATGCGCTGCTGTGGGGAGCGCGTGGCACCGGCAAGTCGTCGCTGGTGCGGGCGCTGCTGGCCGAGCATGCCGAGGACGGCCTGCGCCTGATCGAGATCGAGCGCGACGACCTGGCCGACCTGCCGCGGGTCGTCGAACAGTTGACCGGCCTGCCGCAGCGTTTCGTGCTGTTCTGCGACGACCTGTCCTTCGAGTCCGGCGAGGCCGACTACCGGGTGCTGAAGAGCGTGCTGGACGGCTCCCTGGAGCAGGCGCCGGACAATGTGCTGCTGTATGCCACCTCCAATCGCCGTCATCTGGTGCCCGAGCGGCTCAGCGACAATCTCGATGCCCGTCTGGTGGATGGCGAGGTGCATCCGTCCGAGGCGGTGGAGGACAAGGTCGCCCTGTCCGACCGCTTCGGCCTGTGGCTGTCCTTCTATCCGTTCACCCAGCCGGAGTATCTGCAGGTGGTGCAGTACTGGATCGGCGTGCTGGCGGCGCGTGCCGGGCTGGCATGGGGCTGGGATGAGGAGCTGGAGAAGCTGGCGATCCGCTGGGCCAGCGGGCGCGGCAACCGCAACGGTCGTTGCGCCCAGCAGTTCGCCCGTCACTGGATAGGGATGCGCCTGCTCGAGGGCTGAGCCGGCGCCGGGCGTGCGGGACCGCCGGGCAAGCGGCCCCGCTGTCGGCTCAGGCGGTTACCTGGGCCTGGGCGCGCGCCAGCAGCTTCTCCAGCATGGTGCATTCGGCCGGCAGGATGGCGCGCACGCTGTCACGTTGGCACAGGCGCTCCTGCAGGGCAGCCAGCCCCGGCCAGCGGTTGGCGTCGAGCGATTCGCCGCCGTGCTGCATGTTGATCAGCTGGCAGGCGAACGCCAGGTCGGCTGCGCTCGGGCGGTTGCCGACGAAGTAGTCGGCGCCGTCCAGCACCTTCTCCAGATAGTCGAAGTGCTGCGGCAGCTTGTCCTTGAGGGCGCTCTGCACCGCGGCCTCGTCGCATGGCTGGCCGCGGGTGGGCTTGAGCGCGCGGTTGAAGAACACGCAGAAGGTGGCCAGCGGGGCCAGCTCGTAGTCGGCGTATTTTTCCAGCCAGCGGATGCGGGCCTTTTCCTCGGCGCTTTCGCCGTACAGGGAGGCTTTCTCCGGGAAACGCTCCTCGATGTACTGGCCGATCACGCTGGAGTCGGCCAGCGCCAGGTCGCCATGCCTGAAGCCGGGGATGCGCCCCAGCGGGCTGATGTCGTAGAACCAGTCAGGCTGTTGCAGCGGGGCGATGATTTCCAGCTGGTAGTCGAGGCCTTTTTCGGCCAGCAGCAGACGAACCTTGCGGACGAACGGGGAGAGCGGGGCGCCGTAGAGGGTCATGCTCATGAAGACTGATCCTTGATGCAGGGTTGGGGAAGGGGTGTTTATAGCACGTGAACGACGTTCGTCAGGGGCTCGGTCGGGGGTCGCCAATTGATCGCAAGCCTTTGATTTGAAAAAAATTTCAAAAGGGGGTTGACGCCTTGGTGGTCGCTTCCTAGAATGCGCGCACTTCCGATGCGAAGCACGAATCGAAGCGAAAGCAAGATAAGAGCTTGGTGAGGAAGTTGGAAAATGTGGCAGTCAAAGCTGTTATAAGTTCCAGGCCGCGTCCCCTTCGTCTAGTGGCCTAGGACACCGCCCTTTCACGGCGGTAACAGGGGTTCGAGTCCCCTAGGGGACGCCACTAAAGCGGGAATAGCTCAGTTGGTAGAGCACGACCTTGCCAAGGTCGGGGTCGCGAGTTCGAGTCTCGTTTCCCGCTCCAATTTACAGCGCAGCGCGATAGCGATGCGTTTCTTCCGAAAGAACTTCGGGGGAGAATCAGGCGCAAGCCTGAGCGCCGAAAGGCAATGCGGGAATAGCTCAGTTGGTAGAGCACGACCTTGCCAAGGTCGGGGTCGCGAGTTCGAGTCTCGTTTCCCGCTCCAGATTCGGTTTCAGTCAGTGCATGGTGGCTGGAGCATAGCAAGACATGCGGGAATAGCTCAGTTGGTAGAGCACGACCTTGCCAAGGTCGGGGTCGCGAGTTCGAGTCTCGTTTCCCGCTCCAAACAGAAAAGACGCCACCTTCGGGTGGCGTCTTTTTTTGTGCTTTTTCTGTGCGGTGAAGGCCTCCCTGCAAGGGGGAGGCCGCTCCGCTTCAGTGGCGCGGGCTGTCGTCCGGCAGGGCGAGCAGCTGCTTCTCGCGTTCCCAGTCGAATGGCTCGTCATTCTCCTCGGCGGCGAAGCGGCGCTCGTCGAGCTGCTGATACAGCTCGATTTCCTCGTCCGGCATGTAGTGCAGGCAGTCGCCGCCGAAGAACCACAGCAGGTCGCGCGGCACCAGGTGGGCGATCTGCGGGTAGCGGTGGAACACCTGGACGATCAGCTCCTGGCCCTGGCCCATGGCATCCTCGGTTTGCCGCGGCAGGTCGGCGAGCAGCTCGTCGAAGCGCTCGAGGAACAGTGCGTGGTTTTCCTCCGGCACCTGTTCGGCCTCGCCCAGAGCGGCCAGGATGGTGCGCAGGTGGGCGAGCAGGGCGAGGTGATGGTCGAGGTAGTTGGCCATTGAAGGGAGTCCTGAGTGAAACGGCCGGCGAGTATAACAGTCCGGACTCGCTGCGCCCGACGGTCGCGGAGGCCGTCCGGGTGGACGGCAAGGTTGCATTTGTCGGCCGCAGCCCCTATCTAGTGCACTCTTTTTTCGCGCGTGTAGCCTTCATGACCCCCGCATTGACTATCCGCCAGTTGACCAAGACCTACGGCAACGGCTTCCAGGCTCTCAAGGGCATCGATCTGGAGGTCGCCGAAGGCGACTTCTTCGCCCTGCTCGGCCCCAATGGGGCTGGCAAGTCCACTACCATCGGCATCCTCTCCACCCTGGTGAACAAGACCGGTGGCAGCGTCGAGGTATTCGGTCACGACCTCGACCGCGACCCTTCCGGGCTCAAGCGTTGCCTCGGCGTGGTGCCCCAGGAGTTCAACTTCAACCAGTTCGAGAAGGCCTTCGACATCCTGGTCGCCCAGGCCGGCTACTACGGCATCCCGGCGCGCATCGCCGGCGAGCGGGCAGAGAAGTATCTGACCGAACTGGGGCTGTGGGACAAGCGCAACGTGCCGACGCGGATGCTCTCCGGCGGCATGAAGCGCCGCCTGATGATCGCCCGCGCACTGATCCACCAGCCGCGCCTGCTGATCCTCGATGAGCCGACCGCCGGGGTGGACATCGAGCTGCGCCGCTCGATGTGGGGCTTCCTCACCGAGCTCAACGAGCAGGGCATCACCATCATCCTCACCACCCACTATCTCGAGGAGGCCGAGCAGCTGTGCCGCAACATCGGCATCATCGACCATGGCCGCATCGTCGAGAACACCAGCATGCGTGAGCTGCTGATGAAGCTGCACGTGGAGACCTTCCTGCTCGATCTGCGCAGCCCGCAGCAGGGAGTGCCGCGCCTGGAGGGCTATCCGGTGCAACTGGTCGACCCGCTGACCCTCGAGGTGCAGGTGGAGAAGAGCCAGGGAGTGAACGCGCTGTTCGCCCAGCTCGCCGCGCAGGGCATCGAGGTGCTCAGCCTGCGCAACAAGACCAACCGCCTGGAGGAGCTGTTCGTCTCCCTGGTGGCCAAGAATCTCGCCGGAGGCCAGTGAATGTCCGTTGAACTGCAAGCCAACTGGGTGGCGCTGCAAACCATCGTACGCAAGGAAGTGCGCCGCTTCATGCGCATCTGGCCGCAGACCCTGCTGCCGCCGGCGATCACCATGGTTCTGTACTTCGTCATCTTCGGCAATCTGATCGGCCGGCAGATCGGCGACATGAACGGCTTCTCCTACATGGAGTACATCGTTCCCGGCCTGATCATGATGTCGGTGATCACCAACTCCTACGGCAACGTGGTGTCGAGCTTCTTCGGCACCAAGTTCCACCGCTCCATCGAGGAGCTGATGGTTTCGCCGACCTCGCCGCACGTGATCCTCGTCGGCTTCGTGATCGGCGGCGTGCTGCGCGGCCTGGCGGTGGCGGCCATCGTTACCGGCCTGTCGCTGTTCTTCACCCATCTGCAGATCCATCATGCTGTGGTGACCTTCGCGGTGATCCTGCTGGCGGCGACCATCTTCTCGTTGTGCGGGTTCATCAACGCGGTCTACGCACGCAACTTCGACGATATCTCGATCATCCCGACCTTCGTGCTGACCCCGCTGACCTACCTCGGTGGAGTGTTCTACTCGATCAGCATGCTGCCGGAGTTCTGGCAGACGGTGTCGCTGGCCAACCCGATCCTGCATATGGTCAACGCCTTCCGCTACGGCATCCTCGGCGTCTCCGACATCCATATCGGCACCGCCATCGGCCTGATGCTGCTGGCTGCCAGCGTGCTCTATGCGGTCAGCTACCAGTTGCTCAAGCGCGGCACCGGTATGCGCCAGTAAGGGCGACCGCCGGGCGGGCTTGCCTTTGCCGTCGGCGGCCGTCAGTCTTCATCTTTTCGCTTCCCGAGTTTCGCAATGGCGCAAGACGTCCACCATTCCCCGCTGGGCAAGACCACCGAATACGTGGCCGAGTACGCCCCCGAGCTGCTATTCCCCATCCCGCGCGAGCCCAAGTGGCGCGAGCTGGGCATCGACCCGCAGGCGCTGCCGTTCCAGGGCGTCGACCTGTGGAACTGCTACGAGCTTTCCTGGCTGAACGCCAAGGGCAAGCCGCTGGTGGCGATCGGCGAGTTCGCCATCCCCGCCCATTCGCCGTGCATCATCGAGTCGAAGTCGTTCAAGCTGTACCTCAACTCGCTCAACCAGACCCGCTTCGCCAGCCGCGAAGCGCTGGTCGAGGTGCTGGCGCGCGACCTGTCGGCGGCAGCCGGTGCGCCGGTGGCGGTGCGGGTGCGCACGCTGGACGAGGTGGCGGAGGAGGGCGTGGCGCACCCGGCTGGCGAGTGCCTGGACGATCAGGATATCGCCATCGACTGCTACGGGCCGCCGGATGCCGGCCTGCTGCTCTGCGATCGCTCGCGTCCGGTCAGCGAGGTGCTGTACAGCCACCTGCTGAAGTCCAACTGCCCGGTCACTGGTCAGCCGGACTGGGGGACGGTGGTGATCGATTATGTCGGTCCGGCGCTGGATCGTGCCGCGCTGCTGGCTTACATGGTGTCGTTGCGCATGCATGGCGACTTCCACGAGCAGTGCGTGGAGCGCATCTATCTCGATCTCAAGGCGTTGCTGGCACCGGAGCGGCTGACCGTGCACGCCCGCTATGTGCGGCGGGGGGGCTGGACATCAATCCCTACCGCAGCACCCACTCGGTCGGCCTGGACAACCGACGCTTGGTTCGCCAGTAAGCACGCATGAAAAAGCCGGACTGAAGCAGTCCGGCTTTTTCATATGCGGATATGGGGCTCAGATGCCCATGTTGGCCAGCGTCTGCAGGATCGAGCGCAGGCTGCCCGCCAGGGTCGGGTGGCTGGCCTCGAAGCGCTCGACCGCCAGATTGACGCCGTCCACCAGGCTGGCGTCCGGCTCGCTGGCGATCTCGCGGGCCAGCTGTACTTCGATTTCGCTCATCAGCTCGATCAGCGCGGCCTTGTCCTCGTCGTTCAGCGGCGGATCTTCGGCCAACTGATCGCGGAGGTCTTGCAGTTGCTGCTGGAGTTGGCGTTCGGGCATGACGATCTTCCTTCTGCGGTGGAGGGGTGGCGACACCGATCGCGGCCCCATGAACAACAGACTAACCCAGCCTAAGCTCAAACGGGTGATCGGCATCAAGCGGACGCCGGTCGGTTGTGGCTGCAAAAACTTTACACCTCGATATACTGCGCGGCTTGATGCGGTCGGCCAACGAAGGCCGACCGCGCCGACTGTTCAAGGAGAAAGCTCATGCGCAAGACGTGCGCTCAGTGGCTGCTGTGTTCGGCCCGCCTGCTGGCGGTGGCCGGCCTGGCCGTGTTGCCGGTCGTCAGCCAGGCCAGCGAGGAAGACCCCTGGGAGTCCTTCAATCGCCCGGTCTTCGTGTTCAACGACAAGCTGGATACCTATGCCCTCAAGCCGCTGGCGCAGGGCTACCAGGCGGTGACGCCGCAGTTCGTCGAGGACGGCATCGGCAACTTCTTCGCCAACGTCGGCGAGATCGGCAACTTCGCCAACGACATGCTGCAGGGCAAGTTCCACGATGCTGGCGTCGACACCGCCCGCTTCCTGTTGAACAGCACGATCGGTGTGCTCGGTTTCGTCGATGTCGCCACCCGTGCCGGGCTGCAGCGCAACGACGAGGACTTCGGCCAGACCTTCGGCGTTTGGGGCGTGAGCAGCGGTCCCTACCTGATGCTGCCGTTCTTCGGTCCGAGCAACCCGCGGGATGCCATCGGCCTGATTCCGGACAGCATGGCCAGCTTCAAGGGCCGTATCAGCGATGTGCCGACGCGCAACACCGTGCGGGCGGTCGACATCATCGACACCCGCGCGGACCTGCTGTCGGCCGAGAAGGTGATCACCGGCGACAAGTACGTGTTCATCCGCAACGCTTACCTGCAGAACCGCGAGTTCAAGGTCAAGGACGGCCAGGTCGAGGACGACTTCTGAGCACGCGGCCCGGGTTGCGGACGGAGCAGTCGGGAAACGGACGCTGTAAGCGTTTATTTCCCGGCCGGGCCTCCGTCTTGAACCCTGTTGCCGATGCGAGTACTGTCGCGCCATACATCGGCCACCCCGAGTGGTCACCGAAGTCGAACACGTCTCCAAAGCCGCCCGCGGCGCCGTTTGCCTGGACGATTCATGCACACAATCAGTGCCAAGCTGTTGGTCATTGACGATGACGTAGAGGTTCGTGCCAAGCTGCATGCCTACCTCGAAGATGCCGGATATTGTGTGTTGCAGGCGGCCGACGGCAGTCGCGGCCTGCAGCTTTTCGAGCTGGAACAGCCCGATCTGGTGATCTGCGATCTCGGTACCTCGGGGCTCGACGGCCTCGAGCTGATCCGCCAACTGGGTGAGCGCGACAACGGCGTGCCGGTGATCGTGACCTCCGCCGCCGGGGTGATGAGCGACGTCATAGAGGCCCTGCGCCTGGGCGCTGCCGACTACCTGGTCAAGCCGCTGGACGATCTCGCCGTGCTCGAGCACTCGGTACGCCGTGCCCTGGATCGCGCCCGCTTGCGCCAGGAGAACCGCCGTTATCGAGAGCGCCTGGAGGCGACCAACCGCGAACTGCAGGCCAGTCTCAGCCTGCTGCAGGAAGACCAGAACGCCGGCCGCCACGTGCAGATGAACATGCTGCCGGAGACGCCCTGGCTGGCTGGCGATTTCCATTTCGCCCACTGCATCATTCCCTCGCTGTACCTGTCCGGCGATTTCGTCGACTACTTCCGCGTCGACGAGCGGCGCATCGGCTTCTATCTGGCCGATGTGTCGGGCCATGGCGCGTCGTCGGCGTTCGTCACCGTGCTGCTCAAGTTCATGACCACGCGGCTGCTCTACGAGTCGCGCCGCCATCGCAACCGCCCCATGCCGGAGTTCCACCCTTCCGATGTGCTCGGCCACATCAACCGTGGGCTGATCAACTGCAAGCTGGGCAAGCACGTGACCATGCTGGGCGGGGTGATCGACGAGAGCACCGGCAAGCTGACCTACAGCGTCGGCGGTCATCTGCCGCTGCCGGTCCTCTACAGCGACGGCGAGGCGCGCTATCTCGAGGGCCGCGGCCTGCCGGTCGGCCTGTTCGAGGAAGCCAGCTATGAGGATTACGAAATCCAGTTACCGGAGCATTTCAGCCTGACCCTGTTCTCCGACGGCATCTTCGACCTGCTGCCGGGCGAAACGCTCAAGGAGAAGGAGGCTACGCTGCCGCAGATGGTTCGTCAGGCCGGCGGCAGTCTGGAGGGGCTCAACCGGGTGTTCGGGCTGGCCAACCTCGGCGAGATGCCGGATGATATTGCCTTGCTGGTGCTGAGCAGGAAGTTTGCATGAGTACGGGTAAGATCCAGTTTGCCGAGCAGAATGGCACTTTCGTTCTCAAGTTCGTCGGTGAGGTGCGCCTGACCCTGTGTTCGGCCCTGGATGCCACCATCGAGCGGATCTTCGGGGCCCGCAATTTTTCCTCGATCATCATCGACCTGACGGAAACCTCCAGCATCGACAGCACCACCCTCGGCCTGCTGGCCAAGCTGTCGATCCTCTCGCGGCAGAAGATCGGCCTGCTGCCGACCCTGGTCAGCACCAACGCGGACATCTCCCGGTTGCTCGACTCCATGGGCTTCGAGCAGGTGTTCAACATGGTCGGCACGCCGCTGCCCTGCCCGGAATGCCTGCGCGACCTGCCGGCTCAGGATCTCTCCGAGGAGCTGGTCCGGGCCAAGGTGCTGGAGGCGCATCGCATCCTCATGGGCCTCAACGAGCACAATCGCGAGGCATTCAGCGATCTGGTCACGGCGCTGGAGCGCAACTGATTCCGCCCTAAGCAAAAAGCCGACCCAGAGGTCGGCTTTTTTGTATTGCGGCTTCGCCTCAGGCCTTGCCGGCCAGCAGCGCTTCCAGCTTCTCCTGGTCACGGGCGAACAGGCGGATGCCCTCGGCCAGCTTCTCGGTGGCCATGGCGTCCTCGTTCATCTTCCAGCGGAAGGCGCGCTCGTCCAGGCTCTCGCGGGGCTCGCCCCGGGCGGTCTCGGCGCTCAGGCGGCGCGGCAGCTCGCCCGCATCGCTGGCCAACTGCTGCAGCAGTTCCGGACTGATGGTCAGGCGGTCGCAGCCTGTCAGCTGCTCGATCTGGCCGAGGTTGCGGAAGCTCGCTCCCATCACCACGGTCGCGTAGCCGTTGGCCTTGTAGTAGTCGTAGATGCGCGTCACCGACTGCACGCCCGGGTCTTCGGCGCCGGCGAAGTCGCGCCCTTCGGCCTTCTTGTACCAGTCGTAGATGCGCCCGACGAAGGGCGAGATGAGGAACACCCCTGCGTCGGCGCAGGCCTGCGCCTGGGCGAAGCTGAACAGCAGGGTCAGGTTGGTCTGGATGCCGTCGCGCTCCAGCTGCTCGGCGGCGCGGATGCCTTCCCAGGTCGAGGCGACCTTGATCAGCACCCGCTCGCGGCCGATGCCGGCGGCCTCGTACAGGCCGATCAGACGCTTGGCGCGCTCGATTGTGGCGGCGCTGTCGAAGGACAGCCGCGAATCCACCTCGGTGGATACCCGGCCAGGGATGATCTGCAGGATCTCGCTGCCGACGGAGACTGCGAAGCGGTCACAGGCCAGACCGAGATCCCGCCCGGCGCCGGCGATGGCGGCCTGCAGTTGCTCGGCATAGCGCGGCAGGGCGGCAGCCTTGAGCAGCAGCGAGGGGTTGGTGGTGGCGTCCACCGGCTGCAGGCGGGCGATGGCGTCGAAGTCGCCGGTGTCGGCGACCACGGTGGTGTACTGCTTGAGTTGCTCCAGCTTGGATGACATCAGACGAAACCCTGTCGTTACAGATCATCCGACATTAACCGAGCCCCGTTCCCCGCTCAATGACCTTCTTCAGTGATTGCCGAGCAGCTCGACGGCGCGGTCGAACACGCCGAGCGGATCGTCGCTCTTGTGCACGTCCACCGACAGCACCTGGCGGAAGCGGCGCGCGCCGGGGAAGCCCTGGGCCAGGCCGAGCACGTGGCGGGTGACGTGGTGCACGGCACCGCCCTGCTCGAGGTGGCGCTCGATGTACGGGCGCAGCCGGCGCAGCACATCGCCGCGGCTGGGCACCGGGCGCTCGCTGCTGAACAGCTCCTGGTCGACACGGGCCAGCAGATAGGGGTTGTGGTAGGCCTCGCGGCCGAGCATCACGCCGTCGAAGGTCTGCAAGTGCTCCCGACACTCTTCCAGCGTCTTGATCCCGCCGTTGAGGATGAACTCCAGCTGCGGGAAGTCGCGCTTGAGCTGCGCCGCCACCTCGTAGCGCAGCGGCGGCACCTCGCGGTTCTCCTTGGGCGACAGGCCCTCGAGGATGGCGATGCGCGCGTGCACGGTGAAGCTGCGGCAACCGGCCTCCGCCACCTGGCCGACGAAGTCGCACAGCTCGGCGTAGCTGTCGCGGCCGTTGATGCCGATGCGGTGCTTGACCGTCACCGGAATGCTCACCGCATCCAGCATCGCCTTGACGCAATCGGCCACCAGCGCCGGATGGCCCATCAGGCAGGCGCCGATCATGTTGTGCTGCACGCGATCGCTGGGACAGCCGACGTTGAGGTTCACCTCGTCGTAGCCACATTCCTCGGCCAGCCTGGCACAGGCCGCCAGCTCCGCCGGCACACTGCCGCCCAGCTGCAGGGCCAGCGGGTGTTCGCTCGGGTCGTAGGCCAGGAAGCGCTGGCGATCGCCATGCAGCAGCGCCCCGGTGGTGACCATCTCGGTGTAGAGCAGGGTATGTTGCGAGAGCAGGCGCAGGAAGAAGCGGCAGTGACGGTCGGTCCAGTCCATCATCGGCGCAACGGAAAAGCGGCGGGACGGCTCAGGTCGCGTGGTTGCTGGGGTTGAGGCGGATTTCTGTAGCATTCTCGAATATCTGATCATTGAGCTGTTTTGCTCGGTTTCGCTTGCTTCGTGCGACCGTTGCAACATTGTTGCACGTCCGGAATGACATGCTGCAAACGAAAGTGGGCACTAATGCTTCGAGGTCCCGCAAGAACGGCACCGCAGCTTACCTGGCGCAGGTTAGGTCATGCGCGATGGTGGGCGAGTCTATCAGGAAGCCAAGACCTTCGACCGTAAGCAGACCACTCAGGTTTGGGGCCGGCGACGGGAAGCCGATCTGGCCGGGTCCGGTGCGCTCGAGCGCCTCAATCGAAGGGCGCGATGGTCTGGAAGATGATCGACCGGACTTGCTGAAGAGCTACAACACTACGAACTTGACCTCCGAATCGGCAGACAGACCGCGAGTCGGATGTGGCAATCCGCAGGCATGGGCTTTCAACTCTCCGCAGTCGAAGCTTGGACGAGTATCTGGCGTTGGGGTGAGTTCCAGGCTGTCTGCTCGCGACAGGGGCGCTGCATCGCGGCGATCACCAGGCTTACTTGACCTGACCGATGCGCGCCTTCGAAATCAGTGCATTGCCTCAAGGGTAGGCGGCGGTGAGCTGCGGCGCCGGCGAGGGCGCCGCAGCCGGGCGGGGTTCAGGCCGCGGAAGGTGCCGGAGTGGCTGCGTTGGCCTGCTGGCGCACGGCAGCCAGCGGCACCAGCACGGTCAGCGCGGTCAGCAGCACCACGGCGGTGATGCCCCAGCCGACCAGGGTGAAGCCTCCACTCTCGGCGAGCAGGCCGGTGAAGGCCGGGCCTACGGCGATGCCGAGGGTCAGGAAGGCGCCGGAGGCGGCGGCGATGCGACCCTCCTGGTCCAGCGAGGCAGCCAGTGCGGTCAGGTAGGCCAGAGCATAGAAGTAGGTGGTGGAGATCATCATCACCGCGATGGTGTACATCTCCTTGGAGCTCTCGCCGAGCACGTAGCCGAGGCTGACTGCGCCGGTGCTGAGGATGCCGAACAGCACCGGGGTGCTCATGCCGAAGCGCTTGCCGATCAGCGCCGCGGCCAGCGGACCGAGCAAACCGATCACCGACTGCAGGGAGAACAGACTGCCGAGCTCCTCGCCGTTGTAGCCGACGCTGATGCCTACCTGTTCGACGAACGCCCAGCCCATGGTATCGCGCATCGAGAAGAAGAACATCGCCGCCATCATGCACACCGCGGTCAGCGAGAACAGGTTGCGGTGCTCGCGTCCGAGCTGGAAGCCGGGGGCATTGGCGTGGAGGATGGCGCGCTGCGGCATGAAGGCGATCAGCACCAGCATCAGTGCGTTGGTCCCGGCGATGGCGTAGTACAGACCGGCCAGGCCGCTGCCGGCCATGGCGTCGGCGAACACGATCATGACGATCGCCATCAGCGCCACGAACAGGATGTTCATGTGCCCGGCGGCCTGGTCGGGGTCCCTGGCGCTCGCCACCGAGGCGTTGCCGCAGGCCAGGCACAGGCCGGCGCCGATACCGGCCAGGCAGCGCACGGCGGCCAGCCAGTAGACGTCCTGGGTTGAGGCCGAGACGATGTTGGCGACGATCACCAGCACGGCGCCGCCCAGCGCCAGGGTGCGTCGCGGCGCACGGCCCATGGCCGGCGCGACCACCAGCGAGGCGAGCATGGTGAACACGAACTCGGCGGACATCAGGAAACCGGCCTGGGCGGCATCCAGCTTGAGATCGTTCATGATCGCGCTGATCAGGAAGGGCAACGCCAGCAATGGCAGCAGCCCGACACCATATGCCGCAGCAAAGGCCGAGAACACCAGCCCCCAGTTATCCGGAAGGAATTGACGCAGGTTTTTCATGTTAGTGCTCCAGTTCTTGTTGGCAGTTTTCAAGCACAGTGAATGCCTGCGCGGTGGCCGCGCAGGTGGTCCGTCTCAGCGGCTCAGGGGTTTGTCCGGATGTGCGGCGTCGACCGGCAGGCCGTCGTCGTACTGCGCCAGCCAGGCCACGGCGGCATCGCGATAGCGGGTGAAGCCCTTGTAGTCGACCAGCTCCTGGTCGAGGGTCTTCAGCACGCGGTGCATGCGCTTGGCCCACTGCGGGGCGAAGGTGGCCAGTTCCTGCAGGCTGACCAGGTAGGTGCGTACCGGGAACAGCACGGCGTTGCTGCGTGGCAGGCGGTGCAGTGGTTGCAGTTCGATGCGCAGGTTGACCAGTTCGCCGGCGTTCTTGGCGGTGACTATGGTGCGGTCCGGCGCCCAGTCCGGCAGGGTCTCGGCCGAGGTTTCCATGCGCGGGTGCACGGTCAGCGACCAGTTGGTGCGGCGCACCGGATGGCCGGGGCGCAGGCGCAGGAGGAACTTCAGTGCGCGCTCGAGGATGCCCATCTCGTGCAGCTTGGGGACCGGGCCGTGGAACTCCATGAAGCTCATGCCCAGGTTGAAGCGCAGCGAGTAGTCGGCCCGCTGGGTGGCCATGCCGGCGCCGATCACCAGGGTGTTGTCGCGCTCTTCCAGCAGGATGAACTCGCCCTGGGCCTGGCGGGTGATGTACTCCATCGGCTCCATCGGCAGGGTCGAGGTGTCGCCGAAGGTGAAGGTCTGGTCGATGCCCAGCGGGCGGTTGATCCAGTGCCACTGGCTGCCGTTCTTCTCGAGGCTGAAGTGTGCGGGGAAGTCGCGGGAGTACGACTCCATGATCAGCTCCAGCAGGTCCCACTGCGCCTCGAGCATGTGCGGCAGGCTGACGTAGTGCGCGCCCGGCTGGGCTTCCAGCGCCAGGGCCCGTTCGCGGCACTCGGTGACGTAGTGCTCGTCGATGTCCAGTGCCGCCTTGAGCGCGCCCTCGCCGAAGGGCACGTGCGGCTCCACGTTCATGGAGTACATGTACTGGTCTTCCGGGTAGGGGAAGGGCAGTCGCAGCACGCAGTCGCGGCTGTTGGCGTAGCTGTAGTCGTCGCGGTAGGTTTCGTGTTGCTTGAAGATGGCGTTCATGAACTTTCCCCGTTCAGAGGTCGATGACCAGGCGCTTGCCGCAGGCACGGGAGACGCAGGGCATGATCTTGGTGTTGCTGCGCTTGTCCTCGTCGGACAGCCAGTCGTCCTTGTGCTGGATCTCGCCGTCGAGTTCGAGCACGGCGGTCTCGCAGTAGCCGCAGGCGCCGCCACGGCACAGGTAGGGCGGCGTGTAGCCAGCTTCCTCCATGGCTTCGAGCATCGACTGCTCGGCGGCGACCTCGATGGTCGCGCCCTGGCGGGCCAGGGTGACGCTGAACGGCTGGCCGCTGGAGCCCTGCTCGACGAAGCGTTCGTAGTGGATGTGGCTGTCGGTCCAGCCCAGGCGGCGGGCGCTGTCGATGGTGTAGTCGATCATGCTGCCGGGGCCGCAGACGTAGACGTGGCTGCCCAGCGGCCGCTCGGCCAGCACTGCGGCGATGTTCAGCTGCGGGCCTGCGCCGTCGACGTACAGGTGGATGGCATCGCCGTAGCGGGCCTGCAGCTCGCGGCCGAGTCCGGCATGTTCCGGGCCGCGCACGGCGTAGTGCACCTCGAAGGGCAGGTTCTTCAGGCGCAGCTCCTCCAGTTGCGAGAACACCGGGGTGATGCCCACGCCGCCGGCGATGAACAGTTGCAGGCGGGCGTGCTTGGCGAGCGGGAAGAGATTGACCGGGGCGACGATCTGCAGCTCGTCGCCTTCCTTGAGCTGCTCGTGGATCAGCTTCGAGCCGCCGCGGCCGTTGTCGACCTTGCGCACGGCGATCTGGTAGGAGCTGGAGTCGTAGGGCGAGCCCATCAGCGAATAGGCGTTGCGGATGGTCTGCTCGCCATTGGGCAGCACCACGACGATGTTGCTGCCGCCGGAGAAGGGCGGCAGGTGTTGCCCGTCCGGGGAGACCAGGGTCAGGCGACGGATGTCCGGGGTGACATCCTCGGTGCGCGCTATGCGTACGCGCAGGGTTCCGTGATTGGACATCATGTGTCGAGTTCCTCTGCAGGGGGCAGTTCGCCGGGGACTTCGCCGTCGGCCTTGACGCCCTGGAAGGCGGCCAGGCGCCGCGAATAGTGGTCGCGCACGACCAGGTCCAGGCCACAGCCGGGGCAGCGGAAGACGCGCTGGGTGACGTTCTCGGTGTAGGTGTCGCAGTGCACGCACCAGACGCGGCGCACCAGAGTGCCGCTGTGCTCGCGCAGCACCTCGTCGCGATTCATGTCGTAGGCGCTGGCGACCTGCATGGCCGTGCCGATGAAGCTTTCCGAGCCGGCCAGGTACAGGCGGGTGCCCATGTGGGCCTGACCCAGCAGCTCGCGCAGGGCATCGAGCAGGGCCTGGTTGCTGGAGAACTCGCGCAGGTCGGCGAGGGCGCAGTCGCGCAGGGCAGCCAGGTGGTTGTGACCGGAGAAGGTTTCGGTGGAGTAGAGCAGCGTGGTGGCCTGGCGCTGGGCCTCGCTCATTTCGCCGAGCAGGCGCAGCAGCGCGGCGCCTCCGCTGCCCTGGGCGGCCAACACGTGCCGCAGGCCGCCGCTCATGAGTTTGAGCAGGTCGTAGATCGGCCGGCTCTTGATTCCTGTGATCAGCATTGCGCGAACCTCCGGTGTGTTCTGCTCGGCAGCGGGCTGGGGGTGACCGTCTGTGGTGCCGCTTTTCGTTCGGGGGCTGTCTTTTGGTTTGTCATATGTTTTTAAATGTATTTGGGCGGAAAGTCTACTCCCTTGATCTGGCCCGGGGACCGGCGGTGTCTGCACCCCCGCCGGTTGCCCCGGCCGCTCAGTGACGGAGCGGCGCCCCTTCAGTGCTTGACCATCACATGGCGGATGGCGGTGTAGTCCTCGAGGCCGTACATGGACATGTCCTTGCCGTAGCCGGAGAGTTTCATGCCGCCGTGCGGCATCTCGCTGACCAGCATGAAGTGGGTGTTCACCCAGGTGCAGCCGTACTGCAGGCGGGCGGCCATGCGGTGCGCGCGGCCGATGTCGGCGGTCCATACCGAGGAGGCCAGGCCGTAGTCGGAGTCGTTGGCGAAAGCCAGCGCCTGGGCCTCGTCGTCGAACGCGGTGACCGAGACGACCGGGCCGAACACTTCACGGCGGACGATCTCGTCGTCCTGGCGGGCGCCGGCGAGCAGCGTGGGCTCGAAGAAGAAACCGGGGCCTTCGACCTTGTTGCCGCCGGTGACCACGCGGATGTGCGGCTGGGCCTTGGCGCGCTCGACGAAGCCGGCGACGCGCTCGAGATGCGCCGCGGTGATCACCGGGCCGAGTTCGGTGTCTTCCTCGTCCTGCAGGCCGTACCTGATGCTGCTGACCGCCTCGCCCAGGCGGGCGACGAACTTCTCGTAGATGCCCTGCTGGGCGTAGATGCGGCAGGCCGCGGTGCAGTCCTGGCCGGCGTTGTAGAAGCCGAAGGTGCGGATGCCCTCCACCGCGGCGTCGATGTCGGCATCGTCGAAGATGATCACCGGGGCCTTGCCGCCCAGCTCCATGTGCATGCGCTTAACGCTGTCGGCGGTGCTGGAGATGATGTTCACCCCGGTGGCGATCGAGCCGGTCAGCGACACCATGCGCACCTTCGGATGATTGGTCAGCGGCGCGCCGACGCTGGGGCCGCGGCCGAACACCAGGTTGACCACCCCGGCCGGGAAGATCCCGGCGACCAGCTCGGCCAGGCGCAGCGCGGTCAGCGGGGTCTGCTCGGACGGCTTGAGCACCACGCAGTTGCCGGCAGCCAGGGCCGGGGCCAGTTTCCAGGCGGCCATCATCAGCGGGTAGTTCCACGGCGCGATGGAGGCGACCACGCCGACCGGGTCGCGGCGGATCATCGAGGTGTGCCCCGGCAGGTACTCGCCGGCCGCCGAACCCTGCAGGCAGCGCACCGCACCGGCGAAGAAGCGGAACACGTCGGCGATGGCCGGCAGTTCGTCGTTGAGCGCGGCCGCGTAGGGCTTGCCGCAGTTGCGCGACTCCAGGCGGGCCAGCTCCTCGGCGTGGGCGTCGATGACGTCGGCGACCTGCAGCAGCGCCGCCGCGCGCTCCTTTGGCGGGGTCTGCGACCAGGCCGGGAAGGCCGCCTCGGCGGCGTTCACCGCGGCATCCACCTGCTCTGCGCTGGCTTCGGGGATTTCGGCGACCGGGCTGCCGAGCGCCGGGTCGAGGATGGTCTGGATGGGGCCGAGGCCGGCGACCAGCTGGCCGTTGATCAGCAGTTTGGTTTGCATCGTGGTCATCTCTCTCTGTGAGTCGTACATGCCCTGAGGCGTGGGTCCGTCGTGCCCCAGGCCAGCTCGTCGAAGCACCCGGCGAGGATGGCCTGGCCCTGCTCCAGCTGGGTGGCCGGGATGGTGATCGGCATCTGGAAGCGGATCACGTTGTAGTGGGTGCCGCAGGACAGCAGGATCAGGCCCTTGTCGCGCGCGCGGCGATGATCGGGTGGATCTGGCTGACGCCGCGGGCGACGGCGGCCTGGCGTCGTTGCAGCAGGGAGGCGTTGGTCTGGCTCATGGTCTTTCTCGTTGCCGGTATGAGTGGAAGCGGACTGGCTCAGATGGCCAGGCACAGGTACTTGATCTCGAGGTAGTCCTCGATGCCGTACTTGGAGCCCTCGCGGCCGAGGCCGGAGGCCTTCATGCCGCCGAACGGCGCCACCTCGGTGGAGATGATTCCGGTGTTGATGCCGACGATGCCGTACTCCAGCGCCTCGGCAACGCGGAACACCCGGCCCAGGTCGCGGGCGTAGAAGTAGGCGGCCAGGCCGAACTCGGTGTCGTTGGACATGGCGATCACTTCGGCCTCGTCCCTGAAGCGGAACAGCGGCGCCAGGGGGCCGAAGGTTTCCTCGCGGGCCACCTTGGCCCCGGCGGGGACGTCGACCAGGATGGTCGGCGCGAAGAAGTTGCCGCCCAGCGCCTGGCCGCCGGCGAGCAGGCGGGCGCCCTTGCCGAGGGCGTCGTCGATGTGCTCGCGGACCTTGGCCACCGCCTTGCCGTCGATCAGCGGGCCGGTGGTGACACCTTGCTCCAGGCCGTTGCCGACCTTCAGGCGGGCCACGGCGGCGCGGAGCTTCTCGGCGAAGGCGTCGTAGACGCCGTCCTGCACGTACAGGCGGTTGGCGCACACGCAGGTCTGCCCGGCGTTGCGGTACTTGGAGGCCAGCGCCCCCTCGACGGCGGCGTCGAGGTCGGCATCGTCGAAGACGATGAAGGGCGCGTTGCCGCCGAGCTCCAGCGACACCTTCTTGATGTCCCTGGCGCACTCGGCCATCAGCTGGCGGCCGATCTCGGTCGAGCCGGTGAAGGTCAGCTTGCGCACCAGCGGGTTGCCGGTCAGCTCGGCGCCGACCTCCGCGGCCGAGCCGGTGACCACGTTGAACACCCCGGCGGGGATGCCGGCGCGCTGGGCCAGTTCGGCCAGGGCGAGGGCGGAGAAGGGCGTCTGCGAGGCCGGCTTGAGCACCATGGTGCAACCGGCGGCCAGCGCCGGGCCGGCCTTGCGGGTGATCATCGCGCTGGGGAAGTTCCACGGGGTGATCGCCGCGGTGACGCCGATCGGCTGCTTGAGCACCAGCAGGCGCTTGTCGGACTGGTGGCCGGGGATGCTGTCGCCGTACACGCGCTTGGCCTCCTCGGCGAACCATTCGAGGAAGGACGCGGCATAGAGGATCTCGCCGCGCGCCTCGGCCAGCGGCTTGCCCTGTTCGAGGGTCATCAGCCGGGCCAGGTCCTCCTGGTTCTCGAGCATCAGTTCATACCAGCGGCGCAGCTTGCCGGCGCGCTCCTTGGCGGTCAGGGCGCGCCAGGCGGGCAGGGCACGGTCGGCAGCCTCGATGGCGCGCCGCGTTTCGCTGGCGCCCATGCGCGGGACCTGGCCGAGGCGTTCGCCATCGGCCGGATTTTCGACCGCAATGGTGCGGCCGTCGTCCGCGTCCAGCCACTGGCCATCGATGAACGCCTGCTGGCGGAAGAGGACTGGGTCGTTCAGGTGCATGGCGGACTCCTGGCAGGTGAAGGCGGTGAGGAAAATACTAAATGTTATGAAACCATATCTTATGTTTTTATGAATGCCAATACCCATGGCGAAGGCGACTGAACCGGCCCTTGCGGGGCTGCCCATGGTGTGATGCCGGTGGGCGATTCAGTCGACGCCGGCAAATAAATTCGCTGCGCAGGGCAAAAAGGGCATTGAAAGATATGAAACCATATTTTAAATTCAAGCCGTCCCAACCCGATGCCGCAGCGGCGAACCGCGCGGCCGGGCGCTGCGGTCGCTGCCAGGAGACTGGCGCGTCGTGACCGCAGCCAACTTCAATCCCCATCGGAGGTGGCGCATGACTGCCAGCGTTAGCAACCTGCTCGAATCGGCTCCCTATCTCGACGTCGCTGACCCGGCGTTCTCCATCCGCTCGCGGGCCGTCATGGAGGCGCGCGAGAAAAGCTGGTTCGCCCGTACCCCCTACGGCATCGCCATCCTGCGCTACGACGAGGTCAACAACCTGATCCGCGACCAGCGCCTGCGCCAGGGCAGCTACGCCTGGCCGGCGCACAACAAGGCCACCGGCAGCTTCGCCGAGTGGTGGGTGCGCATGCTGCTGAGCCGCGAGGGGGCCGATCATTCGCGTCTGCGCCGGCTGGCCAACCCGGCCTTCGCGCCCAAGCTGGTGCGCAAGCTGACCCCGGACTTCCAGAACATGGCCAGCGCGCTGATCGACGGCTTCATCGCTGATGGCCAATGCGATTTCGTCAGCCAGTTCGCCGAGCCCTACGCCACCCAGGTGATCTGCAGCCTGCTCGGCCTGCCGACCAGCGAGTGGCGCGCGCTGGCCGAGCTGGCCTCCGACATGGGCCTGGCCCTGGGCGTGACCTTCAAGCAGGACGAGGCGCGCATCAATGCGGCGACCGACAAGCTGGTCGCCTATGCGATGCAGGCGGTGGAGAAGGTCAAGCAGCAGGGGCTGGGCGACGACTTCCTCAGCGCGCTGGTCAAGGCCAACGCCGAGGACAAGTCGGCGCTGAGCGACCAGGAGCTGTACGACATGATCGTGCTGGCGATCTTCGGCGGCATCGATACCACCCGCAACCAGATCTCCCTGGCGATGGACACCTTCCTGCAGCATCCCGAACAGTGGAAGCTGCTCGGCGAGCAGCCGGAGCTGGCGCGCGCGGCGGTGGAGGAGGTGATGCGCGTGCGTCCGACCGTGACCTGGGTGACCCGCGAGGCGCTGGAGGACTTCACCTTCCAGGGGTTGGAGATCGCCAAGGGCACCACCGTGCACCTGTTCAGCCAGGCGGCCGGCACCGACCCGCGGGTGTTCGACAATCCCGGGTTCGACATCACCGCCAAGCGCCAGCCGCACTTCGGCTTCGGTGCCGGCGCCCACCACTGCATCGGCCACTTCATCGCCCGCGGCGACATGACCGAGGCGCTGGCCCTGCTCGCCCAGCGGGTCAGGAATCCGGCCTACAACGGCGAGTCGAACTGGCTGCCGGACAGCGGCAACACCGGGCCGCTCAGCCTGCCGATCAAGTTCGATCCGGAGGCCTGAGCCATGGCCAGTCCTACCGTCGCGATAGTCGGCTCCGGCCCCTCGGGCTGCTACCTGGCGCAGGCGCTGCGCAAGGCCTGGCCGGATGCCGAGATCAGCGTCCTCGACCGGCTGCCGGTGCCCTACGGGCTGGTGCGCTACGGCGTGGCGCCCGACCATCCGGGCACCAAGGCGGTCACCCGGCAGTTCGACCGGCTGTTCGAGCGCGAGAACATCCGCTTCGTCGGCAACCTGGAGATCGGCCGCGATCTCGCCCTCGATGAGCTGCGTGGCGCCTGTGATGTCGTGGTGCTGGCCACCGGGCTGTACGGCGACCGGCGCCTGGGCGTGCCCGGCGACGATCTCGAGCGCGTGCATGGCGCCGGTCGGCTGACCCGCTTCTTCAACGACCATCCCGACGAGGTCGGGCTGGCGCCGCGCTTCGGTCAGCGCACGGCGATAGTCGGCAACGGCAACGTGGCCATCGACCTGCTGCGCCTGCTGGCCAAGTCGGCGGACGAGTTCGCCGGCTCGGACATCTCCGAGACAGTGCTGGCGCATCTGGCCGGCGAGCGGCCGCAGACCATCCACATCGTCGGCCGCTCGCCGGCGATGCTGGCCAAGTTCGACACCGTGATGCTGCGCGAGCTGGGCAAGCTGCGGGACGTGACCTTCGCCCTGGGCGAGGGCGCACTGCTGCACGCGGAGGAGGGGGATGCCGCCAAGCTGGGCGCCCTGCGGGAGCTGCTCGAGCGCCCGGTAACCGGGGCGCGCCAGGTAGTGTTCCACTTCGGCTGGGAGCCTGAACGGGTGCACGGCGCCAGCGGCGTCGAGGGCATCGCCTTCGTCCGGCAGGGCGGCGAGCGCCTGGAACTGGCGGTCGACAGCGTGCTGACCGCCATCGGCTTTGCCGAGGATGCCGGCGGCGCGCTGCGTCGCGACAGCCTGTCCGGCGCCGTCGCCGAACTCGACGCCGGCTGCCTCGACCACGGCCTGTACTGCGCCGGCTGGTATCGCCGCGGCCCGCGCGGAACCATCCCGGAGAACCGCGCCGATGCCCGCAGGGTGGCCGACGCCATCATCCAGGCGGTGAGCGACGGCAGGCTGACCGTGGGCAAGCCGGGCTTCGCCAGCCTGGGGGCGGCATTCGCCGGGCCGCGGGTGGCCTACGAAGGCTGGAAGCGCATCGACGCATTCGAGCTCGAACAGGCGCCGGCGGACCGCCAGCGCCGCAAGATCCGCACGATTTCCGACATGCTGCGCATCGCGCAGCCCTGAATGCAATGGAGTTCCCGAGATGAAAACCACCATCCTGTTCGGTACCGAAACCGGCAATGCGGAAATGGTCGCCGAGGACCTCGGCGAGGCGCTCCAGGGCGAGCTGGACGTGGTCGTGCGCGACATGTCCGGCTTCACCGTCGACGAGTTCGCGGCGGACACCTTCTATCTGGTGGTCTGCTCGACCTATGGCGACGGCGAACTGCCCGGCTCGGCGCAGCCGCTGTTCGACGCCCTGGACGGCGAGTGCCCGGACCTGTCCGGCGTGCGTTTCGCCGCCTTCGGCCTGGGCGACAGCTTCTATGCCACCTTCAACAACGGCAGCCAGATCATCGCCGACAAGCTGATCGAGCTGGGCGCCAGCCAGGTTGGCGAGCGTGGCCAGCACGATGCCTCCAGCGGCGAGCTGCCCGGCGACGTGGCGCTGGCCTGGGTGAAGACGGTGCTCGCCCAGATCTGAAATCATGGTCCCGAACGGGCGTCGCCGGTGGCGACGCCTGCCCCACGAACAAGGAACACTTCCATGACCGACCAGCCCCTGAATCTGTGCATCATCGAGAACGGCCTCACGCCGCCCGATCTGCAAGAGACCTTCGGCAGCTATCCGCAGATGATCGAGCGCTGGCTGGCGCCGCAGCTGCCCGGCGCCCGTTTCACCTACGTCTCGCCGGTGAGCGGCGGGCCGCTGCCCGACCCGGAGGCGTTCGACGGCTATCTGTTGTCCGGTTCCAGGCACAGCTGCTACGAGGGCCTGCCCTGGATGCAGGCGCTGATCGATTTCCTCGGTCAGCTGCGTGAGATGGAGCGGCCGGTATTCGGTATCTGCTTCGGCCACCAGATCATGGCCGATGCCTTCGGCGGGCGCACCGTGCGCGCCGCGAACGGCTGGGGCGTGGGCGCGCAGCTGTACCGCTACGCAGCGGAGCAGGCCCCCTCGGCGGGCGCCGCGCTGATCTTCCATCAGGACCAGGTTCGCGAGCTGCCGCCCGAGGCGCGCTGCATCGGCGGTTCCGAGCACTGCCCGCACGGTGTGCTGGCCTACCGTTTCCCGGCATTGTCGGTGCAGTTCCATCCGGAGTTCACCCCGGACTACATCCGCGCCCTGACCGAGAAGTACCGCGGCAGCCTGCTGCCCGAGGCGATCGCCAGCCAGGCGCTGGCCAGCCTGCAACAGCACGAGGTCGACAGCACGCGCATCGCCCGCTGGGTCGCCGAGTTCTTCCGCGCCAACGTGCGCACCGCCGTGCCGGCCTGATTTCCGGTCGTCCTTTTGGCGCGCGCCCCCTCGCGGGTTGCGCGCCTTTTTTTCGTCTGCACGTTAGAGGGGCGTGTGGCAGGGAGTAGCGAGGCAAGCAGGCGCCCCCGCAACCAGGCGGGGGCGCCGGGGATCACAGCTTGATCCAGGTGGCCTTGATCTCGGTGTACTTGTCGAAGGCGTGCAGTGACTTGTCGCGGCCGTTGCCCGACTGCTTGAAGCCGCCGAACGGCGCGGTCATGTCGCCGCCGTTGTACTGGTTGACCCACACGCTGCCGGCGCGCAGCGCCCGCGAGGCCTGGTGCGCCTTGGACAGGCTGGCGGTCCAGATCGCCGCGGCCAGGCCGTAGGGGCTGTCGTTGGCGATGCGGATGGCCTCGTCGAGGTCGTCGAAGGCAATCACCGACAGCACCGGGCCGAAGATCTCCTCGCGGGCGATGCGCATGGCGTTGCTCACCCCATCGAACAGGGTCGGTTCCACGTAGGTGCCGCCGGTTTCCTCCAGCACCTGGCGGCCGCCGCAGCGCAGCTGCGCGCCCTCGGCGCTGCCGGCGGCGATGTAGCCGAGCACGGTATCGAGCTGCTGGCGGTCGACCACGGCGCCGACGCGGGTGTCCGGGTCCAGCGGATGGCCGGGGCGCCAGGCGGCGAGCGCCTCGACCACCATGGGCACGAAGCGCTCCTGGATCGAGCGCTCGACCAGCAGGCGCGAGCCGGCGACGCACACCTCGCCCTGGTTGAAGGCGATGGCCGCGGCGGCGGCCTCGGCGGCGGCGCGCAGGTCGGGGGCATCGGCGCAGACGATGTTCGGACTCTTGCCGCCGGCCTCCAGCCAGACGCGCTTCATGTTCGATTCGCCGGCATACACCATCAGTTGCTTGGCGATGCGGGTGGAGCCGGTGAACACCAGGCAGTCGACGTCCATGTGCAGGGCCAGCGCCTTGCCGACGGTGTGGCCGTAGCCGGGCAGCACGTTGAGCACCCCGGCGGGAATGCCGGCGTCGACCGCCAGCTGGGCGATGCGGATGGCGCTCAGCGGCGATTTCTCCGAAGGCTTGAGGATCACCGAGTTGCCGGTGGCCAGCGCCGGTCCCAGCTTCCAGCAGGCCATCATCAGCGGGAAGTTCCACGGCACGATCGCGGCGACTACGCCGATCGGCTCGCGGGTGACCAGGCCGAGCTCGTCGTGCCCGGTGGGCGCCACCTCGTCGTACACCTTGTCGATGGCCTCGCCGCTCCAGCGGATGGCGCGTGCCGCGCCAGGCACGTCGATCGCCAGGGCATCGCCGATCGGCTTGCCCATGTCGAGCGTCTCGAGCAGGGCCAGCTCCTCGGCATGCGCTTCGAGCAGATCGGCGAAGCGCAACATCGCAGCCTTGCGGCGGGTCGGCGCCAGGCGGGACCAGACGCCTGCCTCGAAGGCGGCACGGGCGGCCTGCACGGCGAGGTCGGCATCGGCGGCGTCGCAGCTGGCCACCTCGGCCAGCTGGCGACCGTCGATAGGGCTGAGGCAGGCGAAGGTCCGGCCGTCGGCGGCGGGCTGGTAGCGACCGGCGATGAAGGCGCGCGACTCGATGGCGAGCCGGCTGGCGCGCTGTTCCCAGTCGGCGCGGGTGAGCTTGGTCATGGGGTGTCCTCGGTGTGGGCGGGTAGGGGAAGTCAGAGGCTGTCGAGGTATTCGCGCAGTAGCAGGCTGCAGCGCGCGCGGTTGGCCGGTTCGCGCTCGGCGATCTCGGCGCGCATGCGCTCGGGCAGGTCGCCGGCGGTGGCGAGGAAGCGCTGGCCTTCCTCGCTGCATTGCCAGTAGTCGATCCAGGTATCGAACATTTCCGGGGTGATTTCCGGGTGGAACTGCACCCCCATGGCCTTGCCCTGGCGATAGGCCTGCGCCGCCAGGTCGGTGCGGCCGAGCAGGGTGGCGCCCGGCGGCGGGGTGAAGGCGTCGAAGTGGAAGTTCAGCCAGGGGCCCTCATGGGCGCCGCTACGCTCCACGGCCTGCACCGGCGTCCAGCCGATCTCCGGCTGGCTGTTGCGGTACACCTCGCCACCGAGGGCGCGGGCCAGCAACTGGCTGCCGAAGCAGATGCCGAGTGTCGGGCAGCCGCGCTGCTGGACGGCCCTCAGCCAGGCCAGCTCTTCTGGCAGCCAGGGCAGGCGGTGGTCGTAGGCGGACTCCGGGCTGCCCATCACCACCAGCAGGTCGAGCTGCTGCGGATCGGGCAGGCCGCGAGTGATGGGAACGACCTCCAGGTTCAGGCCGTGGCTGGCGAACAGCTCCGGCAGGCTGCCGGCCGAGTCGGTCTCGGCATGGATGATGGCGACGGCACGGGTGGACTGCATGGGGATGCTACCTCTGAGTCAGGCACTAAACATGTGAAACCATATCTCATATTGCTTTTGCTGCCAATTGGACTGCCTGACTGGGTCGGATGAGGCTGTGAACGACGCCCTGGAGCGGCAGGTTCCGCCTGGGATGGCAGGTTTGCGGGGCGCGGAGAGATTTTTCGTTGCCCTCTTGAAAGATATGAAACCATATCTTAAATTGATTTCGACGCTGCGGCATGACCAGTCGCCGTAGCCCAGCCAGTCCCCTCTTTGCTTCGCCGGCACGCAGAGTGCCTCGGGAGAGCCAGATGACAGCGTTAGACCTGCACCGCGAACTGAACACCAGCTCCAGCGCCGCCGCGGACCTTGCCGCGAAAATCCGTGAGTCGGGTGTCGAGTACATCTATTACCAGGTGGTCACCCTGTCCGGCCGCGTGCTGGCCAAGGTGGTGCCGGCCAAGCACCTGCTGCGCAACCTGGAGAAGGGCGTGCAGTTCCACCGCACCGCACTCACCGACCTGCAGACCACCCGCTCCGGCGTGCTGCTCGGTGGCGGCGCCCAGGCTGCCGAGTTCACCGCGATCCCGGATATCGCCAGCTTCAACGTGCTGCCGTGGGATCGCTCGATCGGCGCCTTCTTCTGCCGCCTCTACGAGCCGGACCACCGTCCCGAAGTCGGCGGCCAGCCGCTGGCCACCGATGCGCGGGGCAATCTGTATCGCGCCCATGACGAGTTCACCCGCGAGACCGGCCTGCGCCTGAAGTCCGGCTGCGAACCGGAGATGTCCTGGCTCGGCGAGAAGCTGGAAGTGCAGGTGCGCACCGGCGCCAGCCCCGCCTACCACCTGGGCAACCTCGAGCTGATGCGGCCGATCTTCAAGAAGGTCATGGAGTACTCCATCGCCATGGGCCTGGACATGATCGAGGGCGACTACGAGGATCCGGGCCAGCTCGAACTGAACTGGATGTTCGACTCCTGCGAGCTGACCGCCGACCGCCTGCTCACCTACCGCATGATCTGCCGCCAGGTGGCGCGCGAGTTCGGCGTGATCGCCAGCTTCATGCCCAAGCCGAGCACCGGCTCGATGGGCAACGGCTGTCACCACAACGTCAGCCTGTGGCGCGGCGAGCAGAACGTCTTCGCCGAAGCCGGTCGCCGCGAGCTGCACCTCACCGACATCGGCCTGCACGCCCTGGGCGGCATGCTCCACCACGCGCCGGCCTCGATGATGGTGATGGCCTCCACCGTCAACTCCTACAAGCGCTTCTGGGACACCGGCCTGTTCGCGCCGACCCGCATCAACTGGGGCATGGACAACAAGACCTGCACCGTGCGCCTGTCGGCCAACGGTCGCCTGGAGTACAAGCTGCCCGATGCCAGCGTGAACCCCTACCTGTCCCACGCGCTGCTGCTCGCCGCCATGCGCGACGGTCTGCAGAACCGCATCGACCCGGGCCCCTCCGAGAGCAAGGACAGCTATGCCGGTGGTGGCACCGCGGCGCGCCTGCCGCTGACCCTCGGCGAGGCGGTGAACGCCTTCGACCAGAGCGAGGTGATGCGCGCGGCCCTGCCCGAGGAGATGAGCCAGCTGTACCGCGACCTGAAGGCCGATGAATGGGCCCGTGCCTGCGGCGCGGTGACCGACTGGGAGCGCAAGATGTATCTGGAGTACCTGCCGTGAGCGACGCAATGAACGAACTGCGAGTGATCTGCGCCGACCTGCCGGCCCCGCCGTTGTTCTGGCGCGACGGGCTGGGCGAGCGGCACGGCTACGAGGCCGACGTGGCGCGCCTGCTGGCGCAGGTCATGGGGCTGCGGGTGCGCTGGGAATATCGCAACTGGGCGGACTTCTATCCCGCGCTGCAGGCCGGGGAGGGCGACCTCGTCCTCTGCGGCCAGGGGATTTCCGAGTACCGCAAGACCCTGGCCGACTTCACCGCGCCCTATGCGGTGTTCGACGAGTCGATCATGGTGCTGCGCGGCAGCCCGGTGCGTGCGCCGGCCGACCTGCGCGGCAAGCGGGTCGGCGCCATCGCCAACAGCCTCAACATGGCCCTGGCGGAAACCTTCGAAGGGGCGATCTGCGTGCCGTTCGGCGGCGACAGCGACGACGTGATGGGCGACATGGTCAAGGCGCTGCGCGCCGGCAGCATCGACGCGATGGTCGACGACGACGTGGCGCTGGTGCCGCTGGCCGAGGAGAAGGATCTGGCCATCGCCTTCACCGTGCCGACCCGCAACCGCTGGGGCATCGCCGTGGCCAAGTCGCGGCCGGAGTTCCGCGCCCGGGTCGACGCCGCACTCGCCGAGGTGATCGCCGACGGCAGGCTCGAGCAGGTATGGCGCAAGTGGATGCCCTCACTGGCCTACCCCTTCGCCTGAGCAGCTTCGGCCGCAATACCCGCACTGGACCGCCCGGCTTTGCTGGCGCGGTCCTTTTTTATTCATTGAATAATCCGATGTTACAGGTATTAATGCTCCTCATGCGGTCAACTTTGCTAAATTAGCGCCATTGCGCATGGGCGCCCGCTGTCCGACCGGGCAGCGTTCGACCCTGCGACCTCTTGGAACAGGTGATCTATGAGTGCTGTCAGCAAGGCCAATGCTGCTGGTTTCATCCGTCTGCGTCAGGAAGGACGCACCGAGGAAGTGGTGCGCCGGCTGATCGAAGTGATCGATCTGGGTTTGCTTGCCGAAGGCGAGCAGCTGCCCAGCGAGAGTGAGCTGGCCATGCAGCTCGGCGTGGCCACCGTGACCCTGCGCGAAGCGCTGGCGGTGCTGCGTCAGCGTGGCCTGATCGAGACCCGCCGCGGCCGCAATGGCGGCAGCTTCATCTGCGCCCCGGTCGAGATGCCGGAGGACTTCCTGCTGCAGCGCCTCGAGGAGATGAGCGCGCTGGAGTTGCGCGATCTCGGCGACGAGATGATGGCCATCTCCGGCATGGCGGCACGTCTGGCCGCGCAGCGCTCCGCCCCGGAGCACCATGAGCGTCTGTTGCACTATGTCGAGGCGCTGGGCATGGCGAGCAGCCGTCTCGAGCGCCGGCGCGCCGATGCACGCTTCCATATCGAGATCGCGGTGGCAGCCCAGTCGGTTCGACTGACGCATGCGGAAATGCAGCTGCAGGCCGAACTGGGCGAACTGCTGTGGATCCAGGCGGACGGCGTTGCCGACGCCGCGGCCATTCAGCAGGAGCACCGCACCATTCTCGATGCCCTGGTGGCAGGCGATGCCAACCTGGCCGGGGCGCTGGCCGAGGCGCACGTCGCCCGCGGTATCAAGCGGCTCGCCAACCTGCGATTGTCCTTGCTGGCTGCTGGCGACGAGAACGAGTGATGGCATACGACTTGCAAAAAATCCGCAAAGGCTGCCTGCCGTGTAGTCGTGAGTAGCAGTTTCACGCTATCACTGGCGGCGCTCTTCGGAATAACAACAAGAAGAAACAAAGACCTTAGTGCGAGGTGCATCGTGTCGATCCAGCCCAATCTTCAACCCCTGCAGGCCTGTGCGCAGCGGATCAACGCTTCGATTGGTAACGTTTTTGCCCAGCTGAACCAGCTCGTCGATGGGGTCTGCACCTTGTGGGAAGCTGCCGAGGCGGAGGGACGACAGCCATGTTCTCGCGACCTCGAAATATTGCGTCCGAAGATCGATGCCCACCTCCTGGAGTCCCGTTCCTGCGCCTATGGCGCCGGCGTGGTGCTCGAGCCTGGCGTGCTGGCCGACCAGGAAATGTATCTCGAGTGGCGCCGCCTCGTCGGTCAGCAGAAAACCGTGCCGCTGCGGCTCAACTTCAACCAGCGCAGCGAAAACTTCTACAACTATCTGGACATGCCCTGGTTCCGCGTGCCGCGCGAGACTGGCAGAAGCACGGTCGCCAGTCCCTACGTGGATCTGTATGGCTCCGACATGTACGTGATGACCTTCACCACGCCGATCATCGTCGCTGGCCGGTTCATCGGCGTGGCTGGCGCCGATGTGCCCCTGCACAGCTTCGAGCGTGTATTGGCGCGTAGCCTGGTACGCCTCGAGCAGGATGCGCTGGTGCTGTCCGCCGATGGTCGTGTGATCGCCTCCAACACCGCCGACTGGAGTGTCGGCGAGCTGGCCCGTGAGTTGCTGGCCAACGCAAACGGCACTTGCTCGGTGCTGAAGCTGAGCGAGATGGCTACCTGGTCGCTGGTCTGCCTGCCGAGTTGCCGTCGCATGGCAGCTGCCTGAGCAATTGCCCTTAATGCCGGCGTCCTGTGGGGGACGCCGGTTGCCTCGTCATTCGCTGCCGCGGGCATGATCATCGCAGGAGGAGGCGAACGCCAGCCTGCAGCGCACGACCTCGTCTGAATGATGGCCGGATGCCCATCGTCAATAACCGATGCGAGAGCCTGGTGCGCCCGGTCTGGAGCGCTCGAGCTGGCGTTTGCCGGAGGGCGATGCGTCCCGGCGCTGGAGGGATCAGTGGCTCGTGCCAAAGTCTGCGAGCAGTTGCAGTATCCACTGCGGGGCCAGGCGGGAAAAGCTGGGGCAGGTGCTCGGCAGAATGCTTGTCATGGCAACCTCCACTCGGTAAGGGGCTGGAATGCGCGTCGAGTGCTCATTCTCAAGCTGTATAGATATAAAATATGAAAGTATATTTTATGTCAAGGAGGGCTGCCCCAAGATGCACCCGATGGACTGTTGCGGTAGAGCTTGCTCAGGTCCGATCACACCCGATTCCAACCTGTCTAGGACTGCTTTGGTGAGCAGGTCTTCAATCATGGTTGTCCTTCTGGCGGTTCTTGCAGTCCTGTGAGGTTGGAGCAGCCGGATCCGGCTAGATTGCGCTCGATGGCGGACGCGGCGTTCAGGCAGGGTAACCAGCCAGTCACCGCCTGAAGTCCCTCCACCGCATGCGCGACACGGCCGTCAGAGCAGCATGGCCGGCAAGCCGTGCTGTGGCGGGATCAGGCAACCTTCGGCAGATGGCGCTGCGCTACAGGCCTCGGCCGGCTGGCTGCCCAGGCGGCTTTCATAGTTGCCGCCGAAAACCATCACCAGGCTGACGACCAGCGCGCCGGCCAGCCAGACATAGCCATCGATGCTCATGACACGACTCCTCTGTCTGCTCTTGTTGTTGGCGGAGGCTGTGCGGTCCGTGCGCTTGCAGGCGGCGCCATTGGCGGTGCGTCGGAGTCCTGCGTGGTCTTGCGACACGGTTCCTGTCATGGCTCAGCTTAGCCCGCACCCGGCGGTGGTTGTATTCAGGAAAACCGAATGATCCGTTCGCTTTAACCGGACCGTGGTAGGCTCGCTTTTGGCTTCCCTCGGCTGCTTCATGGCGTGCGCGGCAGTAATCGAGACCGGGAACGCGGCATCCACCATCTTGCAACTTAACTGAACAACCCCTTCGCCCCGGCTGCCTGTCATCCCCGCCGTCCCCTGCAAATAATCCGGCCCAAAAGGTCAGCGGATTCGAGGAAGGGGACCATGCAGGATTTCGATGTCATAGTGATCGGCGGGGGCAACGCGGGGCTGTGTGCGGCGCTTTCGGCCCGCGAGCAGGGCGCGCGGGTGGCGCTGCTGGAGCGCGCCCCGGAGGAGATGCGCGGTGGCAACTCGGCGCACACCGGCGGCGCCTTCCGCGTCGCCTATCGCGGGGTGGACGACCTGCGCCAGCTGATGCCCGACCTGCTCGACAGCGAGATCGAGAGCAGCGACTTCGGCAGCTACACCCAGGACGACTTCTACGGCGAGCTGGCCGCGCAGAGCCAGTACCGCGCCGACCCGGAAGTGCTCGACACCGTGGTCAGCCAGAGCCTCGATACCCTGGGCTGGATGACCCGCCAGGGCGTGCGCTTCATGCCGATCTACGGCCGCCAGGCGTTCAAGGTCGACGGCAAGTACAAGTTCTGGGGTGGCCTCACCGTTGAGGTGTCCGGCGGCGGCCTGGGCCTGGTCGAGGCGCTGATGCGCCGCGCCGAGCTCAGTGGCGTCGAGCTGCACTACGCCTGCCGCGCGCAGCGAATCGGCCGCGCCGACGGCCGCTGGCAGGTCGAGTGCGCCGACGGCCGGCGCTTTTCCGCCGCCGGGCTGATCCTCGCCACCGGCGGTTTCCACGCCAACCTCGAATGGCGCGCCAAGTACCTGGGGCCGGGCTGGGATCTGGCCAAGGTGCGCGGCTCGCGCTTCAACACCGGCGACGGCATCCGCATGGCCATGGACGTCGGCGCGGTGGCCCACGGCAACTGGTCGGGCTGCCACGCGGTGTTCTACGACGTCAACGCCCCCGAGCTGGGCGATCTCGACCTGCTCAACATGCAGAAGAACTACTTCCACCTCGGCGTGGTGGTCAACGCCGACGGCAAGCGCTTCGTCGACGAGGGCCTGGATTTTCGCAACTACACCTACTCGGGGATGGGCGCCAAGGTCCTGCAGCAGCCGGGCGGCGTCGCCTGGCAGCTGTTCGACCAGCACAGCGAGCACCTGCTGCCCGACGAATACCGCGTCCGCCACGCCACCCGCATCCAGGCCGACAGCCTCGAGGAACTGGCCGGCAAGCTCGAAGGCGTCAACGTCAACGCGCTGCTCGACACCCTCAGGGAATACAACGCCGCCGTGCGCCGCGAGGTGCCGTTCAACCCGGCGGTGCGCGACGGCCGCTCGACCCAGGGTCTGGCGATTCCCAAGTCGAACTGGGCCAACCCGCTGGAGCGCGGCCCCTTCGTCGCCTACGCGGTGACCTGCGGTATCACCTTCACCTTCGGCGGCCTCAAGGTGAACAGCGGGGCGCAGGTGATCGACGAGGACGGCCAGCCGATCCCCGGCCTGTACGCCGCCGGCGAGCTGGTCGGCAACCTCTACTACGTCAAGTACGCCGGCGGCGCCGGCCTCACCTCGGGTTCGGTGCTCGGCCGCATCGCCGGCGCCGCGGCCGCTGCCCAACGCTAAAAGGACATCCCATGACCATCCGCATCTGGCACCAGAGCTTCACCGTGCTCAGCGACCTCGGCGCCTACGACGCCGCCCTGCGCGCCCACTTCAGGAAGGTCGCCCGGCCTGACACGGTGATCGACATGCACGGCATGCAGCCGGGCACCTACCGCACCAATTACCCGGGCGACGACATCAAGTACGCCGCCATCCAGTACCTGCACGGCCTGCAGTTCATTGCCGCCGGCCTCAACGCCGAGCAGCAGGGCTACGACGCCTACGCCATCAGCACCCTGCCGGAGCCGGCGCTGCGCGAGATCCGCAGCCTGCTCGGCATTCCGGTGGTCGGCTACGGCGAGGCGGCGATGCTCACCGCCTGCACCCTCGGCCGCCGGTTCGGCGTCCTGGTGTTCATCGACGAGCTGGCCGAACTGGTCACCGACAACGCCCAGCGCCACGGCCTCGGCCAGCGCCTGGCCGGAGTGCGCCACGTCGGCTTCCGCTTCGCCGACGTGCTGGCCGCGTTCAGCGATCCGGCCTCCCTGATCGACCGCTTCCGCACCGCCGCCCGCGCGCTGATCGCCGCCGGCGCCGAGGTGATCATCCCCGGCGAGGCGCCGCTCAACGTGCTGCTCGCCACCCACGGCATCAGCGAGGTGGACGGCGTGCCGGTGCTCGACTCGCTCGGCGCCTGGATCAAGCAGGCCGAATCGATGGTCGACCTGCAGCGCGCCAACGGCACCCGCACCTGCAACCGCGGCTACTTCTCCGCCCAGCCCGACCCCGAGCGGGTGCGCGAGATCTTCGCCTTCTATGGCCTGGGCCAGCGTTTTCTCGAGCCGCGCTGAGGAGTGACGAACATGAGCGAGATCCTGAATACCCAACTGCTGGTGATCGGCGGCGGCCTGGCCGGCTTCGCCGCCGCCCTGAGCGCCGCCGAGGCGGGCGTCGACGTGCTGCTGCTGGAGAAGACCGCCGCCACCGGCGGCAGTTCGGCGATGAGCGGCGGCTGCCTGGCCTTCGCCGGCACCGACCTGCAGCGCGAGCGCGGCATCGAGGACTCCTCCGCGCTGCTCCATCGCGACCTGATCGAGGTCGGCAAGGGCGAGTGCGACGAGGCGCTGGTGCGCGCCTACGCCGATAATCAGCTGGCCACCTACGAATGGCTCAAGGCCCACGGCGTGGCGTTCCAGCCGGTGATCGAGACCGCCTCCGGGCAGTCGGTGCCGCGCGTGCACAACGTCGACCCGGCCGACATGGTGCGCCAGCTGGAGCTGGCCGCCCTCAAGACCGGCAAGGTCGAGGTGCTGCGCAACACCCGCGCCCGCCGCCTGCTGCGCAGCGCCGCCGGGCGGGTGATCGGCGCCAGCGCCGAGCGTGACGGCCAACTGCTGGAGATCCGCGCCACGCGCGGGGTGATCCTCGCCTGCGGCGGCTTCGTCCACGACCGCGAGCTGATCCACCGCTTCGCCCCGCTGTACGACAACGCCGTGTTCATCGGCGGCGAGGGCAACGAAGGCGACGGCCTGCGCATGGCCTGGGCGCTGGGCGCTGACCTGCGCGACATGGTCCACATCAAGGGCACCTTCGGCAAACACCCGATGGACGAGAACAACCACCACGCCTGCCTGGCCGTGTACAAGGGCGCCATCGCGGTCAACCAGGAGGGCCGCCGCTACGTCGACGAGTCGCTGTCCTACAAGCTGCTCGGCGACGCCTGCATGCAGCAGTCCTACGGCGTGACCTACCAGATCCTCGACCGCGACATCATGGAAAGCGGCGACGACCGCGTGCGCATCCTCGACTTCGAGCGCCGCCTGGAGGAAGGCCTGTTCGTCGAGGCCGACAGCCTGGAGCAGCTCGCCAGGCTGCTGGAGCTGCCGGTCGACGACTTCCTCGCCGAGGTGGCCGCCTACAACGCCGCGGTCGAGGCGGGCGAGACCCCGGCCTTCGGCCGCCGCCACCTGGTCCACCAGCACGGCGCGCTGCGCACCATCGCCCGCCTGCCGTTCTACGCCTACCCGTCCACCGCCGCGGTGTTCGGCACCTACTGCGGCGTCAAGGTGGATGCGCAGATGCGCGTGCACGACGTGTTCGGCGCGCCCATCGACGGCCTGCTGGCCGCCGGCGAGATGGTCGGCGGGCTGCACGGCGCCGCCTACATGACCGGCTCGGCGCTGGGCAAGGCGGCGATCTTCGGCCGTCTGGCCGCCGCCACCGCTTGCCACGGCTGAAGGGGGAAGGGCCGATGAACATCCTGGTACTGCTGGCCGGCGTGGCCGACAACCGCTACCCGCTGCACGACATCCGCATCGACGCCGCCGGGCTGATCGAGGAGAGCGGCCAGTCGCGCCGCCAGCTCGGCCCGTTCGACGAGGGCGCCCTGGAGCTGGCGCTCAAGCTGCGCGATGCCCGCGAGGACTGCCGCATCGAGGTGCTGGTGCTCGGCGGCAGCAACAACGACAACCTGCTGCGCAGCGTCGCCGCCTTCAAGCCCGACCGCCTGCGCCTGCTCGACCTGCAGCCGTGCCGGCCCTGGGACGCGCGCCTGAGCGCCGCGCAGATCGCCGGGCTGATCGGCGAGGAAGGCACACCCGACCTGCTGCTGATCGGCCGCGAGTTCGGCGACCTCGACGAGGGCAGCCTGCCGGTGCTGCTCGCCGCGCGCCTCGGCCTGCCGCTGTTCGCCCTGGCCCAGTACGCCGAATGGCAGGACGGCCGCGTGCGCCTGCTGCGCGAGCGCGGCATCCGTCAGCAGTGGCATGCCGTCGCCGGCCCGCTGCTGGCCACGGTGACCAACGACCGGCGCAACAAGCTGCGCCACCCGCTGATGAAGAACGTGATGCTGGCCAAGAAGATGACCTTCGACAGCGTGACCGCCAGCGCGGCGGAGGACAGCAGCGTCCTGCTCGACAACCTGGCGCCGGCCCGCGAAGTGCAGCGCGGCGGCCAGTGCCGGCTGCTCGATGGCGACGTGTCGAGCCAGGCCCGCGCGCTGGCCGGCTACCTGCGTGGCGAAACAGAGGAGAATGCGGCATGAGCGCACCACTTAAGACACGCGAGATTCTGGCCCTGATCCCCCTGGCCTGGGGCGAGGACGCCCTCGACATGACCCTCGGCGCCGCCCAGCGGGTGGCCGCCGACGCCGGCCTCGGCTTCGCCGCGCTGCTGCTTGGCAGCGCCGGCAGCGAGGAGGGCGCCCGCCGCGCGGCCGCCGCCGGCGCCGCGCGCATCTGCCTGGCTGCGCATGCCAGCCTGGCGCTCGACGCCGAACCCTCCGCCCTGGCGCTGGCCGGCGCCGACGCGGTGCGCCAGCAGCCCGAAGCCGCGCAGCGCCTGCTGCTGGTGCCGCCGGGCGCCGACGGGGAGGAACTGGCCGCCCACTTGGCGGCAGAGCTGGATGCTCAGCCCCTCGGCCGCTGCAGCGCCCTGCGCTGGACTGCCGACGGTCTTGAGGCCGAACGCGCCACCTGGGGCGGCCGCCTGCGTCTGGGCATGACCCTCGCCAGCGGCAGCGCCGTCGCCTGCCTGCGCCTGGGCAAGGCCGAAGCGGTCGCCAGCTCCGAGCCGCCGTGCGAGCGCCTGGAACTGGCTACCCTCCTGCCCGCGCCGCTGGCGGTGGAGGAGAGCACCAGCGGCCAGCGCCTGCCGCCGGTGGAGAGCGCGCGCATCGTGGTTTCAGGTGGCCGCGGGGTCAACGAACAGGGCTTCGCCCTGCTCGAGGAGCTGGCCGAACGCCTGGACGGCAGCCTCGGCGGCAGCCTGCCGGCGGTCGACGCCGGCATGGTGCCGGTGGTGCGCCAGGTCGGCGTGTCCGGCAAGTTCGTCAGCCCGGACATCTACCTCGCCGTCGGCATCTCCGGCACCCCGCAGCACCTCGCCGGCATCAGCCCGGACACCCGCATCGTCGCCATCAACAAGGACCCGGCGGCGGACATCTTCAAGGTCGCCAGCGTCGGCGTGGTGGGGGATTGGGAGCAGGTGTTGCCGGAGTTGTTGAGGGTGGTGGGGGAGGGGCGAGCAGCCGCGTCATGAGGCTTGAGGTGTTGGTGGGGACGCCAGGAGGCGTCCCGAGGGTGATTCACCTAGAACTAATCTGCGCTCAGAATCTGGCCAAAGTATGCGGGACTCAAAGCTACAACTCGCTGGATAGCGCTGAGATGATGCTCCTTAGCTACCTTGAAATGGGCGCCTTCAAATCCGTCTTGCAGAAGCGCATCGCGAATAGCTTGTGCGATGAAACGATCGGAAAATCCAGCCTCATACGCACTTATAGATAGGGTGTCAGGAAGTCCGTTCTTTAGGCTTTTTTGGAATCTCGCGAGCGATGCCCCCTGGTCACCCAGAAGCTCTGTGGGGTCGAAGAGGAATTGCGCGAGGGCCGCAAGGATGAGCGTGCAATCAAACGCCAGTGTGCTCTCTAGGAAGTCAAGAACATCATCGTCGCTCACCTTCTGGCGACGGCTGCCGGCCTGCTTTTTCGCATCCATCTTTGCGGTTTGTTTGAAGATTTCCCCATAACTTGCTCCACGTATCCAGTAAAGTGCGATCTCATAACCTGCTGTCCAAGGCTCGACAGATCGGAAGAAGCGATTGTCGCAAAGCTCGGTAAATAGCGGCCAAGCTGCGGTGAGCCAACTCTCATTTGAGTCAAGATGTCGGAGGGCCTCACGATGTTGGTTGGCCCACGTCTCAATGCGCTTGGCGTGCTTTGAGCCGAGTAATGTCTTTCCAAAAGAAGCTTGCTTTGCTGGGGAACTCTCGACCGACTCGATGCGTTGTGCAAGAAGCTTGAAGAACTCCTCCAGCTTGGTAGCTTGGTCTGCAGTAGCCAACGAGTACGCCAATGTTCCAAGGGCAAGCTCACCTGCCCTTTGAACAAAGTCGTTACCATCCTCGGTTGCACGGTTCGCCATCAGATAGCTTTCAAGCGTGCGCGTCATTTTTCTACGCTCCGCCAGTGACTTTCTCAGCGAACTCGCCAGTGCGTTTGTCTTTGTCTGGTCGAGGTGTGGCACTTGGCGGGCCAGCCAATGCGCCCAACCTTCCCAGCTTGACTCATCATCAATCAGGGAAAGTAGCTCCCCTGCAGAGAACCGCCATTCCAAGGTGCGGGAGAGAGAGAATGGCTCGAGCAACAAGAGCAGGGAACTAGTAACCCCTTCCGCTCGCTCGGGCGACAACAGCTCCACGGCGCTTTGAAATTTCCATGATTTCTGGCGACTCCGCCGGTTGTCGTAGATCGTGGAGTCAGCGAAAAGCACGATGCCCTCGGTATGCATTCCAGCTCGACCGGCGCGACCAATGAGGTTCTGGAAGTCGCGAACTTTAACGCGCTGCTCGCCTTGATTGACACCTTGTACTATGAGGTAACGAATTGGCAGGTTTACCCCTTGAGCGAGCGTGGATGTGCATGCGATAAAGCTAATGAGTCCCTTCTGCATGCCATGCTCAAGCGCTAAGCGGATACCGTGGGGCGTGTTGCTGTGGTGGGTATATATGCCAAGCTTTGCGGCTTTTGACGGTAAAGATTCGCTGCCGAAGTTTCCAGCGATGATGGCTCTCAGAGCTGATACTTCGTCGGGATTGGCGTAGCTCGCGGGCCAGGTGCCGCTATATCCAGCATCGGAAATTTGTACTGCCCGCTTTGCTATTCCGTTTGCAATTGTCTTCGTGCCGCAGAATATTGCGACCGCGCCATTTTTTGCGACGCGCAGGCCCAAATACAGCGACACGTCACTCGATTTCTGCCGGGCTGGAAATTTCGATTCACTCGGCTTCAGTCCTTTAAGTTCGGATTCTTCGATAACTCTCGGAACGAAGTAGTCCAGTTGTTCATAGCCGCTCTCGTAGAACATCAGTTGGCCAAGGGACTCAGACCAACTTGCAAATGCAACTGAGCGACTGGTCGGTAGCAAGCTCGCCCCATCTACCACCTGTCCCTTTTCTTGGCCCATCAACCATGTGGCAATGGCTTGTGGGTTCTGCATTACCGCTGAAATAAGTACTGTCTGCGCACTCTTTGGCAGTAGTCCCTTGATTTCTGTAAGCAGCAGTTCGTACGTAATGCCTCTGCCTCCAGTGTCGAACTGATGCCCCTCGTCGTAGACAACAAGTCCAATATGCTTCAGGGCTTGTGGTGATTGGCGCAGAACATAGAGAAGCTTTTCTGGCGTAAGTACCAATACATACGATGTAGGGGGAGGGGCGCCCCCTAAGAGCTCAGCGACCTGATCAACAAAGTCGATTTGCAAGGCATCAGTTAGTTCATTCACCTTGATGTCATCGCCCGCGAGGTCGTGCCGCAGGGATGTTGCAATCTCGTGGCAAAGCGCTCGAAATGGAGCGACAATCACCGCAAGCCTCGTGCGTCCAGACATAAAAGCACTACGGAGAATTATCTCTATTGACCTTGTCTTCCCGGCGCTCGTTGGCATCTGCACCAAGCCCGAGGCGCCCCTAAACAGCCCCCTCGCTCCTAGAAGAAGTTGAGATGGCCAGAGCTCCTTAGGGAAGGTGCTTTTTTGGATTACCGGTCTCCATTGTTCAACCGGCAAGCCTGAATAGGAAGGAAGTGTGGTCCAGGTCGACGCAGCAAGCCTCATGCGGCAGATCGACAGCGCAGTGTCTGTGTATAGAAGCTCTTCCGGAGTTCCGAATCTGTAGACATTGCTCCGAAGTTGCTTAAGCAAATTGTCAATTTCCTCAAGCCTGGAGCCGTCGGAAAAGTGGTACGCAACAGCACGCGCGATTGAGGTAAGTTGTGAGTTATAGCGCTCATCATCGAGGATCCAATAGCTGCCCCAATCCGCTTTCAGCAGCCACTGAAGAAGCTGCTCAACCTTGTTATCTCCGCCCTTAGGAACAATGCGTCTAGCGAGAACTAAGCTGCTCCCTGGTCGACGGGCAATGTAGTAGGCTGCTGAGGCTAGAAGCAACGTCGTCCTTTCAAGACCGCTGGCGAATTTTGAATCAAGAATCGCGTCAAAGAAGCTTGCACAAAAGTTCAGCTCTGATTGCTCGTCCGGAGGAAGTGGTGCCAAAGGGTGTGCACTATCAGAAAGTATTCCGCTGACGTCGCCAAGCGTTCCGATGGTTATAAGAAAAAGCTGTAGTGGGTCGGTGCCTTGAGGAACTTTAAGGTGCTGAGCTTCGTCAAGACCGAACTCGAACATCTTTCCTTTTGAGCGCGTAATACCAAATAGGCGTCTGCTGTTTTTTCCGGTCTTCATTGGCAGGCCCTGTCGTACAAGTCATGGATCAGCTTCATCTGCAGGTTTGCTCGGACGACCATCAAGCTGAGATTGGCCTGGTTTGAGTGGTCGGCGGCTACTGTCTTTTCTATATCGGTCTGATTGAAGGCCGCATTGGAGAGCACTGCAACTGCCCCTGAACGGTACACATACGGGTTGTCGGCGGGATTCTGGAACCTCGCAATCCTGCGGACTTCCGCCGTCTTCCCTTCGCGAAGAAGCCTGCGTTTGGTTGCATTCAGAGTGAACCCTTGCCTGAGATACAAGTCCTTTGAGCCGTCATTCACAGCATTCTGTAGCTGGCCATCATAGACCTTTGCTGCGAGTGAGGCTTTAACCTCAAACGCTAGAAGAGAATCGCTCGGATCGGCCGATGCGGGGTCGGCTTGGTAGAAGCCCAATATGTCAACGCCTTTGACAGACTCGTCTTTGCTGGCCTTGTCGGAGTATTTGCCTCGGGGCACCCAGTAGCCGAGCAAGAACTCCAAGTAGTCGGAGATGAGGAACTCGGCGAAGTCGCCTGAGCGAATCGAAGGTCCTGGAGCCTTTGTTTTGTGAGGGAAGACATGCTCGTTGAGATATTGCTTAATGGTCATCCCTGTACCTTCCATTAGGACCGGAAGCTCTTCGTCAGAACAGTATTGTCGACGAAAATGCAGTGCCCATGCGTCGAGGATGGCTGTGTCTGTAGGGACATCAAACTCCCAAATATCAATGGTCCGCCCTTCGATAGTAACCAAGTCGGCTGCGCATTTTTTTAGACCGAGCAAATGGTCTGGCTGCATGATTTCTCCCTTTCTGAGGCATGCGGCCACTAACCCTGGAGCCGCCATACTCCAAGGTTAACAGCGATTCCCTTCTATCTAAAATGCGCGCACACACTGCTTTTGGCCGATACCAGCCAATCAGCTTGAATGGCAAGTATCGTCCCAGTCACCTGATCCTCACACCCGCCCCCGTCTCCCCACATGCAGCCCCACACTCGCCCCCGGCGCCGGGCGGCGCTGGGCGTCCAGGCTCGCCAGCAGGAATTCGATGAAGGCGCGGGTGCGCGGGGCGACGAAGCGGGATTTGGGGGTGACGGTGAAGAAGGTGCGGCCGTAGGTCTGCCAGCCGGGGAACAGTTCCACCAGCTTGCCCTGGGAGAGCAGCCGGTTGACGAACACGTCCAGCACGTAGATGAAGCCCTGGTCGGCCAGCGCGGCGTCGATCAGGGCGTCGGTGCTGTTGAAGTTCAGCTTGCCCATCGGCTGCAGGTCGTGGGCTTCCTCGCCGAGGGTGAACGACCAGCGCGCCGGGGTGTAGCTGCTCTTGGGGAACAGGCCCAGGCACTGGGCGGGGTCGAGCTGTTCGGGGTGTTCGGGAGTGCCGAGTTTCTCCAGCAGCGAGGGAGTGGCGCAGGCGACGTAGTGGGCCTGGTACAGAGGGCGGGCGACCAGGTCGGCGTCGTTGACCGAATCGATGCGGATCGCCATGTCGGTGCCGCTCTCGATCAGCCCCTCGGGGTGGTCGGTCAGGCGCAGGGCGATGCGCAGGTCCGGATGGCGGGCGCCGAATTCGGCGAGCAGCGGGGCCATCACGTCCTTGCCGAAGGCGGCCGGCGACTCGATGCACAGCTGGCCCTGCACGCTGGCGGTCTGCTCCATCACCTCGGATTCGGCCTGCTCGACCTGGCGCAGCAGCTCGACGCAGTGCTTGAAGTAGCGCTCGCCGGCGTCGGTCAGGCGCAGGGTGCGGGTGTTGCGGCTGAGCAGGGTGACGCCCAGGTGGGTCTCCAGGTTGCGCACGCTGGCGGTCACCGTGGCGTTGGCGATGTCCAGCGATTCGGCGGCGCGGTTGAAGCTGGCGCATTCCACCACGCGGGTGAACACCTGCATGGCCCAGAGTTTGTCGATCCGGCTCTTCATTATTTTCTAATGCCCCATTAGCTCGGCCGGCCTCGTTCCGCGGTCGGCGCCTTCCTATCGTAACAACCACCAGAGGGAGGCTCAAAAATGACCGATCTGAATTTCGATTTGATTGTGGTGGGTTGCGGTGCCGCGGGGCTGTCCACGGCGGTGTCGGCGGCGGAGAGCGGCCTGCGCGTGGCGGTGCTGGAGCGGGCGAAGAAGGAGGAGCGCGGCGGGCAGACGCGCTTCACCGAGGCCTACTTCCGCATGAAGAGCCACGAGGAGGTGACCGACGACTTCGACGCCTTCCTGGCGGAGAACTCCGGCTTCTACCAGGACCCGGACTTCGTCGCCGAGAGCCTCAGCGAGCGCAGCGCCTGGTCGGTGCAGACTCGCGCGCTGGCGGCCATCGACGCCAACGTGATCGGCACCTTCGCCGCGGAGGTGCCGGGCACCGTGCAGTGGCTGAAGGACAACGGCGTGAAGTTCGACTTCCTGCCCACCCAGTTCCTCACCAGCACCCAGCCGCGCCTGCTGCCGGTGGGCGGCGGCGAGGCCATCGTCGAGGCGCTGGCGGCGCGCGCCGAGGCGCTCGGCGCCGAGTTCTTCTACGAGACCACCGCGCGCGGCCTGCTCACCGCCGGCTGCAACGAGGTGGTCGGCCTGCGTGCGTATTCGCCGGCCCGTGGCGAGATCCGCTTCGGCGGCGCGGTGATGCTGGCCTGCGGCGGCTTCGAGGGCAACCTGGAGATGCTCAGCCGCTACGTCGGCCCGCGCGCCTCCTTCATGCGTCCGGTGTGCAAGGGCGGCTACTACAACCGCGGCGAGGGCATCCAGATGGCGCTGGAGATCGGCGCCGCCGCCGCCGGCGAGTACGGCAGCTACCACGCCGAGCCGGTCGATCCGCGCTCGGGCATCTCCGAGCCGTCGATCTTCATCTTTCCCTACGGCGTGCTGCTCAACAAGGAAGGCCAGCGCTTCACCGACGAGGCGCCGGGCACCGTGGATGCCTGGTACGAGCGGGTCACCCGCAAGATCTTCGCCCAGACCGACGGCATCGCCTGGGTGATCCTCGACCAGAAGGTCAAGGACATCCCCAACTATCGCCTGGGCATCCGCACCGACCAGCCGGCCATCGAGGGCGTGAGCCTGGCCGAACTGGCGACCAAGCTCGGCCTGCCGGTGGCGGCGGTGGAGCGCAGCGTGGCCGAGTACAACGCCGCCTGCCGTCCCGGCGAGTACCGGCCGCTGCAGCTCGACGGCCTGGCCACCGAGGGCCTGCATCCGCCGAAGAGCAACTGGGCGCTGCCGCTGGATAAGGGCCCGTACCTGGCCTACCCGATCATCTCCGCCAACGTGTTCACCTTCGGCGGCCTGAAGACCGACGAGCAGGCGCGGGTGATCAACGTCGACGGCGAGCCGATCCGCAACCTGTATGCCGCCGGGGAAACCGCCGGCATGTACTTCGGCAACTACTGCGGCGGCACCTCGGTGCTGCGCGGCCTGGTGTTCGGCCGCATCGCCGGCCACACCGCTGCGGAGAGTCGCTGAGATGGCCGTGGCAATGGTGACCGGCGCCGGCGGCGCCATCGGCAGCGCGGCGTGCCGGCTGCTGGCCGCGCAGGGCTACCGGGTGGCGGCGCTCGACCTGGCCGAGCCGGCGACGCTGCCGGCCGGCGCCTGGTTCCGCACCTGCGACGTGTCCTCGCGCGCCGCCGTGGCGGCGGTGGTGGAGGAGGTGGAGCGCGAGCTGGGCGAGATCGATGCGCTGGTCAACGTGGCCGGCGTGGTCTCCAAAGGCAGCGCGCTGGATCTCGACGAGGCCGAGCTGCAGCGGGTGCTGCGCATCAACGTGCAGGGCACGCTGATTCCCTGCCAGTTGGTCGGCCGGCGCATGGCCGGGCGGGGCCGGGGCGCCATCGTCAACATCGGCTCGGTGGTCGGCAAGAACGGTGGCAACGCCCGCCCGTGGCTGGACCCGGCCGAGCAGGCCAGCGCCGGCAACGTGGCCTACGGCATGTCCAAGGCGGCGGTGCACAGCCTGACCCAGTTCCTCGCCAAGGAGCTGGCCAGCCGCGGCGTGCGGGTCAACGCCGTGGCGCCCGGCCCGATTGCCACCGACATGACCACCACCTTCCCCGAGAGCCTGCGCGCGCTGATCCCGCTCGGGCGCATGGGCCGCGCCGAGGAGGTCGCCGAGGCGGTGGCCTTCCTGCTCTCCGACAAGGCCGGCTTCATCAGCGGCGAAATCCTCGACATCAACGGCGCCCTGTGGTGCGACTGATTCAACCCAGCAGAGACTTGAAACAATGAAGAGCATCTATCTGGTTCTGGACATGCAGAACGACCTGATCCACGAAGACGGCGCCAGCGGCAAGTCGCCGCTGGGCGAGCAGGTGCGCTCGCGCGAGATCATCGCGCGCACCGCCGCGGCCATCGACAAGGCGCGCAGCAAGGGCATCCCGGTGGCCTTCGTGCGCGTGGCGTTCTCCGACGACCACCGCGAGGCCAACCCGAACTCGCAGGTGTTCGGCCCGATCGCCAAAAACGGCATCCTCAAGATGAACGCCTGGGGCGGCCAGGTGCACGCGGCGCTGGCGCCGCAGGCCGGCGAGTGGGATATCGTCAAGCACCGCGTCTCGCCGTTCTATCAGACCAAACTGGAGCTGCTGCTCAAGCGCGAGGGCATCGAGCGCATCTACTGCAGCGGGGTGAGTACCCAGGCGGTGGTGCAGGCTACAGTACGCGACGCGCATGACCGCGACTTCGACGTGGTGCTGCTGGAGGACTGCTGCGCTTCGCCTTCGGCCCAGGAACATGCCAACTCGGTGGCCAGCATCGGCCGCTTCTGCACGGTGACCACCTCGGACGCCGCGTTCGACTGACAGAGCTGGGGGGACCAGCGGAGATACGGAAATGACCACGCTGGAAAACCCGTCGCTACGCACCGAGGGCGCGCCTGTGCAGGGCGCGGCCTTCGGCGCCACTGCCGCGCTGATCGTCGGCACCTTCGCGGTGGTGATGTCGGCGACCACCATCAACATCGCCATCGTGCCGATGATGCAGGAGTTCGCCGTCAGCCACCGGGTGGCGCAGCTGTTCTCCTCGCTGTTCCTCGGCGCCACCGTGCTCACCGCGCCGCTGGCCGCCTGGCTGTCGCGGCGCTGGGGCGCGCGCCAGGTGTTCCTCGGCGTGCTGCTGCTCTACGCGCTCGCCTCGCTGGCCGCCACCTTCTCCGACTCCTTCCTGTCCATGCTGCTGGCCCGCGGCCTGCAGGGCGCCTGTGCCGGGGTCATCCAGCCGCTGTCGATGTTCCTGGTGCTGGCGGCGGCGCCGCCGGAGCGCCAGGGGCGGGCGATGTCGCTGTATGGCCTCGGTGTGGTGCTGGCCCCGGCGCTGGGGCCGACCATCGCCGGCTGGTTCGTCGATCACGTAGGCTGGCGCAGTACCTTTTCCCTCGGCGTGCCGCCCGCCCTGCTGGCGCTGGGCCTCGGCTGGTTCTGCCTGCCGCGCAGCGCGGCGGAGCGGGAGGAGGGCGGCAGCTTTGACTGGCCGGGCCTGGCCCTGCTCGGCGTGCTGGTGACGCTGGTCTTCGCCACGCCGCTGGCGCTGGAGCGTTCCGCGTTGCTGGCCGGGGCGCTGTGCCTGCTCTGGCTGGGCACCGCCTGGCTGTTCTGGCGCGTCGAGCGCGGGCGCTGCGATGCGCTGCTGCCCTTCGCGCTGTTCGCCAGCCCGGGCTTTCGCGCCGCGGCGCTGGTCAGCGTGGCCTACGGCGCCGGCATGTACGGCTCCACCTTCCTGATCCCGGTGTTCATGCAGGGCGCGCTGGGCATCCCGGCGCTGACCACCGGCAACATCCTCTTGCTCGGCGGTGTGGCCCTGGCGCTGAGCACCAGTATGGCCGGGCGGGTGGTCGACCGGCTGTCCGCGCGCCTGGTGGTGGCTGGCGGGCTGGCCTGCTTCGCCCTGGCCTGCGCGCTGCTGGCCTGGGCCCGCGAGCTGCTGTGGATCGCCGTGGCGGTGGTGCTCTGCCGCATCGGCCTGGGGCTGGTGATTCCCGGCCTGTACACCGGCATGGCCCAGGTGGTGGTGCCCGGCGGCCTGCGCGAAGGCACCGCGGTGATCACCCTGCTGCGCCAGGGCGGTGGGGCGCTGGGTGTGTCGCTGATCGGCGTGCTGACCGCCTCCGCCGGCAGCGCCGAGCTGGCCGGCTGGCTGGGCCTGGCGCCGGCGGGCAGCGCAGCCGCGGCGCCGGCGACGGTGTTCGCGGGGATTGCCCTGCTGTTCGTCGCGGCGCTGGGAGTGGTGCGGCGCTTGCGCTGAGGCCACCCCATCCCTGTAGGGGCGAATTCATTCGCCAGATCGCCGCGCACAGGCGAATGAATTCGCCCCTACAGTCCGGATCAGCTTTGTAGGGTGGCCTTTGCGCCCGGTCCCAACATTTAGCCAATTCATTGGTCAGGAGCCGATCAACCAGGCCCCTGCCGGCACGCGCTCGCGCAGCCTGCGGCAGTCGCCGGGCGGCGGCTGCTTGCCCGGCGGGCGCCCCGGAAACCAGATGCGGCATTGCCCCCGTGGCGGCCGATGGCCGCGAGGGATGCGGTAGATGTCCGCCTCCTGCGCCGTGTCGTACACCGCCGCCTGCATGCCGGGCTCCTCGAAATCGTCTCCGTATTCCGCATCGCGGGACCAGCTCCGCTGGTTGCTGCGGGCCTGCTCCTGGACCAGTTGCTCGCGCAGGGCGGCAGCGCGGGCTTCGGCCTGCTGGCGCGCGGCGATCTCCTCGTCGAGCCGCTGTTGCAGGGCGACCTGCTCGTCATCCGCGGGCTCCGCGGCTTCCGCCGGGGGAAGTCCCTGCACGGCGGCCTGCCGGGCGGCATTGATCAGCCAGACGTTGCGCTCGCGCAGGATGCGGTCGCCCCCGGAGAGGACGTCGGATTTGGCGGCCAGCGCCTCGGCCTGCGGGTAGTTGCCCTGGCGCAGGCGCACCTGGCCGAGGTAGTGCACGATCACCGGATTGCCCGGTTCGATGCGCTGGGCGCGCTCTAGGGTGGCGGCCGCCTGCTCGGTCCGCCCGGCCGCGAGGTCGCGGGAGGCGCTTTCCACCAGGGCCCTCACCACCGGGCTGTCCGGGCGTTCGGCCGCGCTGGCGGCGAATGCCGTGCAGGCGGCCCAGATCAGCAGTCCCGGCCACAGGGCGGCCTTCCTCAGGTTGTTTTTCATCATGATGGCGAGCGGTCGTCGAGGCCTCGGTGATCCTCCCGCCCGTGCTCCGGGGCGGGGGCTTGCGGTCCTCTTCGATCGCCTTTCGCGGCTGCCGTTCCCTGGCGCGGCAGCTCTTTTTGCCGGCCGCCTCAGCCTTCGCCCTGCGCCATCTTCTTCAGCCGGTAGTCGAGCTGGGCGCGGGTGTAGCCGAGCATCCCGGCGGCCCTGGAGACGTTGCCTTCGCTCAGCTCCATGGCCACCTCGATGTACACCTCCTCGATGTCGGTCAGGCGCACCGGGCCGCGCTGCAGGGTGCGTCTGGCCAGTGCCTGCAGCTGGTCGCGGCTGGCGTTGTCCTGCAGGCCCATGCCGACGCCGACTTCCTGGCCCGCCGGCAGGCGGATGCCGATGGCCGGGGCGGCCTCCCAGCTCACCGTGCCGACCCGCTCGCGCTGCTCGGCCAGGTTGAGGCCGGACAGGTGACGCAGGTCGATGGCCTCGTCGTCATCGGCGAGGATGACCGCGCGTTCGATGACGTTCTCGAACTCGCGGATGTTGCCCGGCCAGTGGTAGTCGAGGATCGCCTGCAGGGCGCGCGGGGTGATGCCGGTCAGCCGGCGGCCGTGCAGCGCCGACAGCTTGGTCATGCAGACGTCGAGCAGCAGCGGCAGGTCGTCCTTGCGCTCGCGCAGCGGGGCGATGGTCACCGGGAACACGTTGAGGCGATAGAACAGGTCGCTGCGAAAGCGCCCCTCCTTGACCGCCACGGCCAGATCCTCGTTGGTGGCGGCGATCACCCGCACGTTCACCTTGAGCGTCTTGTTGCTGCCCAGGCGCTCCAGCTCGCCGCTCTGCAGCACGCGCAGCAGCTTGCCCTGGGCGGTCATGCTGAGGGTGCCGATCTCGTCGAGGAAGATGGTGCCGCCGTCGGCGAACTCGAAGCGCCCGGCGCGCGGCTCGGTGGCGCCGGAGTAGGCGCCGCGCTGCACGCCGAACAGCTCGGACTCGATCAGCGCCTCGGGAATGGCCGCGCAGTTGATCTCGACGAAGGGGCCGTTGGCGCGCCGGCTGTTGGCGTGCACCTCGTGGGCGAACATGGTCTTGCCCACGCCGCTTTCGCCGAGCAGCAGCACGGTGGCGTTGGTGCTGGCGACGCGGAGGATCTTGTGCAGCACCGCGTGGTAGGCCGCCGAGCTGCCCACCGGGCGATCCAGCTCGGGAAGGCTGCTGCGCGGCTGGCTCAGGCCGAACGGGGCGGGGCCCAGGCTGGCCGGTTCGGAGCGTTTCGATGCCGGCGGGGCAGGCTCGCCGCGGCGGTGGTCGGCGGCACGCGGCTGGAAGTACTTGAGGTCTTCCTCGGCGTCCTCCCATTCCTCCACCGGCCGCGCCACGGCGCGGCACACTTCGTCGCCGCTGGCGCGGCACTCGGTCTCGCGCACCAGGATGCGCTTGCCCATCAGGCGGGTGAGGAAGCCCGAACTGTAACCGACTTCCATCCAGCAGATCGGGTCGCTGGCAGTACCGTTGCTGGCCACGTGCAGGTCGCTCTCCACCGAGTGCTTCCAGATGAACTCGCCGTACAGGTAGCCCTTGCTCTGGTCGAACTCGATGCACACCGGGGTGACCTCGACCATCCCGGACAGCGCATGCAGCTGCGCGCCGGCGGCGAGGATGTCGAGCTGGGAGCCGCTGGTGCGGGTCCTGATCGCCAGCTCGGCGTCGCGCAGGCCGGTGAGATAGCCGATGCGGGTGAACAGGCCACGGGTGTACTCGACACCCATGGATTCCAGCAGCTCCTGGCGCATGGCGCCGAAGGCTTCGGCGTGGACCAGCAGCATGCGCTTCTCGCCGAGCCAGATCAGCCCTTCCCGCGGGTTGAAGTACAGGTGCTCGGCGAGGTCCTGCATGTCCGGAAAACGCAGGTCGGTGATGATGCCACGCGCGTCGCCGCGCATTCCCTTGCCTGCGCCTGCGCTGTTTTCGGTCGTGGTCATGGTGATGTCCGTTGTCGTTTTTGCTTGTCGAGGGCTCTGCCGGCCGTTTTCAGCTTCGCCCGCCCGCTTCGGCGCCGGCAAGGGAAAGTTGCGATTTTTCATCGCGGATTTTCTGAGGCTTGCGAATTTTCGCAAGGCCGGCCCGACGCCCGAGGCGCTGCCTGGAGCCTTCCGCAAGCGCCTGTTGATTTCCTATCTATCTGATTCAAAAGGATTTTTCTGTCGATTCTGACGGCCTCCACGAACTTGGCACGCCGCTCGCTATGTTCCTCGCAAGACGAAGCCCCGCTCCGGGGCACTTATAAAAACAACAGAGGAACGAGCAGTGGCAGAGATCAACTCACTCGGTTACGTCGGTCTGGGCGTCAGCGATCTGGAGCAGTGGCAGTGGTTCGCCACCGAGATTCTCGGCATGCAGGTGGGCGAGCGCGATGCCCAGGGCATGAGCCTGCGCATGGACGAGCACCAGCAGCGGATCTTCCTCGAGGAGAACAGCGCCGACGACCTGCTGGTCGCCGGCTGGGAGCTGAAGACCGAGCGGGCGCTCGAGGAGTACGTCGCCGAGCTGCGCGAGAAGGGTGTCGAGGTCAGCGCGCTGCCGGCCGATCTGCTCAAGCGCCGCAAGGTGGAGAAGGCCTACGCCTGCCAGGACCCCAACGGTTTCACCCACGAGTTCTATTTCGGCGCCCATGTGGCCAGGCTGCAGGAGCCGTTCCGCTCCAGCGTGCTGAAAAGCCGCTTCGTCTGCGGCGAGCTGGGTGTCGGCCACATCCTGCCGTTCGCCAAGGCCGGCAAGGGCGAGCAGACCCTGAGCTTCTACAAGGACGTGCTCAAGCTGCGGGTCAGCGACTACATCCGCGAGGAGATCATGCCCGGCGTGCTGGTCGACGCCACCTTCTTCCACACCGCCAGCGGCCGCCACCACTCCATCGCCACCGCCGAGAACCCGATGGCGACCAAGACCCTCAACCACATCATGTTCCAGGTCGAGGACATCGACGACGTCGGCCTGGCCTACGACCGCGTCGCCGCCGCCGGCATCCCGGTGGCCCTGGAGCTCGGCCATCACCCGAACGACCGCATGTTCTCCTTCTACGCGCGCACGCCGTCCGGCTTCAACTTCGAGTTCGGCTGGGGCGGGGTGGTGATCGACGCGGCCAACTGGGAAGTGCGCAGCTACTCGCAGCTGAGCGACTGGGGCCACAAGCGCAACCAGATCGCCTGACCGGCACCACGGAGAACCGAACATGAGTATCTGGCTGGATTTCCTCGGCGCCGAGATTCGTTTCGTCGAGCTGCCCACCTACGGTCGCACCCGCATCGCCGAGGCCGGCAAGGGCAAGGCCGAGACGCTGATCCTGATGCACGGCATCGGCGGCCATCTGGAGGCCTACGCGAAGAACGTGGTGGCCCTCGGCGAGCACTACCACGTGATCGCCTTCGACTACGTCGGCCACGGCCTGTCGGCGAAGAAGACCGATATCGAGTACTCGATCGCCGACTACGTCGAACAGCTGCGCGAGCTGATGGATGTCCTCGACATCCCGCAGGCGCACATCTCCGGCGAGTCGCTGGGCGGGGTGGTCACCGGCGAGTTCGCCGTGCGCTACCCGCAGCGCATCAGGCGCGCGGTGCTCAACACCACCGGCGGCATCCCGGTGGTCAGCGACAAGGGCCGCGCCGACCTCAAGTACCTGGCCGAACTGTCGGCCCGCAGCTTCGGCCAGGCGCCGACCTTCGACAGCATCCGCGAGCGCATGCAGTGGCTGCTGTTCGAAGGCAACTGGCACCTGCTGAGCGACGAGCTGATCGCCACCCGCCTGGCCTTCTACTCCTCGGCCGGCTACCAGCAGTGTGCGCCGCTGATCTACTCGCGCCTCAAGCGGGTCAAGGAGGGCGGCACGCCCGACATGATCGAGCTGGAGCAGGTGCAGTGCGAAACCCTGCTGCTGTGGACCAGCCACAACCCGATCCACGACGTGGCCGCCGCCGAGGCCGCCCTGCCGCGTCTGCCCCGGGGCCAGCTGTACGTGATGAAGACCGAGGCCGGGCACTGGCCGCAGTACGAGGACCCCGAGGAGTTCAACGGCGTGATGCTGAAGTTCCTCGCCAGCGGACAGCTCTAAATCCCGCACAACGCTCAACCGCATCTCCCCGCCGCCCATTGCGGGCGGTGGGCTGCCGATAACAAGAACAGAGAGATCACAGCATGAACCAAGTCCTGAAGAAGTCCGACCTGCAGGCCTGCGAGCCGATTCCCAGCGAAGCCGAGATCCTGCAGCGCGCCCGCGACCTGATCCCGATGCTGCTGGACAAGGCGACCTCGGTAGAAAAGAACCGCATGGTCTCGAAGGAAACCATCCAGGCCTTCGTCGATGCCGGGTTCTTCAAGATCCTCCAGCCGGCGGCCTTCGGCGGCTGGGAGATGAATCCCAGCGTGTTTTACAAGGTGCTGATGGAACTGGGCCGCGGCTGCTGCAGCAGCGCCTGGAACATGATGATCCTCGGCATCCACCAGTGGGAATTCGGCAGCATGCCCGAGCAGGCCTGCGTCGACGTGTGGGGCGAGGACGACCGCGCCATCATCGCCTCGTCCTACCCGCCCTTCGGCAAGCTCGAGGAGGTCGATGGCGGCTACCGCATCAGCGGCACCTGGAAGACCTCCAGCGGTTGCGACCACGGCCAGTGGGCCTTCCTCGGCGGCCTGCGCAAGGACGCCAACGGCAAGGTGATCGACCGCCTGTCCATGCTGGTGCCGGCCACCGACTACGAGATCATCGACGACTGGCACACCTTCGGCCTGGCCGGCACCGGCAGCAAGAGCCTGCTGGTCAGGGATGCCTTCGTGCCGGCCCACCGGGTGCACAGCCTGATCAGGTACGAGTACAGCGAGCGCGGCAACCACTACCTGTATCCGTTCAACCAGGTGTTCTTCGGAGCGGTGTCCTCGCTGATCGTCGGCATGGCCCAGGGCGGCGTCGACGAGTACATCCGCCAGATGAGCGTGCGCACCAACACCACCGACGGCAACAGCGCGGCGCTCAGCCCCTACGTCAAGGATCGCCTGGGCAACGCCGTGGTGCGCGTGCGCACCGCCCGCGCCCGCCTGCTGCAGATGATGGCCGAGACCACCGAGATCGTGGAGCGCCGCGAGCTGGTGCCGACCCATGACCGCGTGCACTACATGCTCGACATCGCCCGCGTCGGCCGCGAGTGCGAGGAGGCGGTGATGCTGCTGTTCAAGGCCACCTCGGCGCGCGGCATCTACCTGGACAACCCGCTGCAGCGGATCCTGCGCGACGTCATCGCCGCCGCCAACCACATCACCCAGAACGCCGACGACACCGCCGGCATGCTCGGCGCCTACCTGCTGGGCCAGCAGCTGCCGCCGATGATCTTCGGCCTGGAGCCGGTATCCATCCACGACTGAGGAGAATGCGGGGGAATCCGAACGTCCGTATGTGTGCATCTGCCGGCCGCCGGGGCCGGCAGACATCCCGATAACAATAAAAGCGCTCAAGCGTAATTCGAGGTATCCACATGACTTCCAAGAAAGCCGCGCGGCCAGTCGACTCTGCCTGCGCAGTGGAAAAGGCCTTCAAGCTGTCCGCACTGACCGTCGCCATCGTCCTGCTGCCGAACATGTCGGCACAGGCCTTCCAGTTCGATACCGGCAGCGACATCGAGGTGCGCTGGGACAACACCCTCAAGTACAGCAACGCCTGGCGGATCAAGGACCAGCACGACAAGCTGGTCGCCGATCCCAACCTGGACGACGGCGACCGCAACTTCGACCAGGGGCTGATCTCCAACCGTGTCGACCTGCTGTCCGAACTGGACGTCAAATACCAGGACGTCGGCTTCCGTGTCAGCGGCGCGGCCTGGTACGACGACGTCTACAACAAGGACAACGACAACGACTCGCCCTTCACCGCCAACTCGTTCAGCGTCGACCACGACGAGTTCACCGACGAGACCCGCGACCTGCACGGCCGCGATGCGGAGTTCCTCGACGCCTTCGCCTACGGCAAGTTCACCATGGGCGAGGAGATGTGGGGCGTGGCGCGCCTGGGCCAGCATGCGCTGCTCTACGGCGAGAGCCTGTTCTTCGGCAACAACGGCATCGCCGCCGCCCAGCAGCCGATCGACGCGGTCAAGGCGCTGTCGGTACCCAACTCGCAGTTCAAGGAGCTCGGCCTGCCGGTCAAGCAGTTCTCCACCCAGCTGCAGCTGACCCCCAACTTCTCGGTGGGCGCCTACTACCAGTTCGAGTGGGAGCGCACCCGCATCCCCGGCGCCGGCAGCTACTTCAGCCCGGCCGACCTGCTCGACGAGGGCGGCGAGCGCATCATCCTCGCCACGGTGCCGGGCGTCGGCCCGGTGGCCTCCTTCTACCGCGGCAAGGACATCGAGGCGCGCGACTCCGGGCAGGGCGGCATCCAGCTGCGCTACCGCTCGGATGCACTGGATACCGACTTCGGCCTGTACGCGGTGCGCTACCACGACAAGAACTTCCAGGTGCAGGTGCGCCCGGGCGCCAATGTCGGCCCGAGCCAGCCGGCGGACAAGCAGGGCGAGTACATGCTGGTGTTCCCCGAGGACATCACCGCCTTCGGCTTCAGTGCCAACCGCGGCATCGGCAACGCCAACGTCGGCTTCGAGGCGTCGATCCGCCACGACGCACCGCTGGTCAGCCTGACCGTGGCCGACCTCAGCGCGGTGGCGCCGGTGGCGGTCGGTGACAACGACCACAACCCGCTGTACGCCATCGGCAAGACCGCCCACGCGCAGATCAACATGATCAACGTGCTGCCCACCGGCACCTTCTGGGATTCGGCGACCATCCTCGCCGAGCTGGCGTGGAACCGCACGCTGAGCGTGGACAAGAACCGCGAGAGCCTCGACCCCAACTCGACCCGCGACGCCACCGCCATGCGCGTGGTGTTCACCCCGACCTACTTCCAGGTGCTCGACGGGCTCGACCTGTCGGTGCCGATGGGCTTCGGCTACGGCATCGACGGCCGTTCCTCGGCGGTCGGCGGCTTCAGCCAGGCCAAGGGCGGCAACTACAACATCGGCATCGCCGGCGACTACCTGAAGTCGATCAACTTCAGCCTGTCCTACAACGGCTACTTCGGGCCCTCGGCGCCGATCAACATCGGCGGCATCAAGACCTACGAGCAGACCAACGCCGACCGCGACTTCATCGCCTTCAGCGTCTCGCACACTTTCTGAGGTGTTGACCATGTACAAGAACAACAAAGCCCGTTTCCTGACTTGCGTATCCCTGCTGTCGCTGTGCATCGGCGCCGCCCATGCGGCGGTCAGCCCGCAGGAGGCCGAGGCCCTCAAGGGCAAGCTGACGCCGATTGGCGCCGAGCGTGCCGGCAACGCCGACGGCAGCATCCCGGCCTGGAACGGCGGCTTCACCGAGGTGCCGGCCGGCTACCAGCAGGGGCAGCGCAACGTCGATCCGTTCGCTGCCGACAAGCCGCTGTACACCATCACCGCGGCCAATCTCGACCAGTACAAGGACAAGCTGTCCGAGGGCGTGATCCAGCTGTTCAGGGACAACCCGCAGACCTTCCGCATCGACGTCTATCCGACCCGGCGCACCGCGGCGGCGCCGCAGTGGGTGTACGACAACACCTACAAGAACGCCACCCGCGCCACCCTGGAGAACGACGGCCTGACCGTGAAGGGCGCCTACGGCGGCGTGCCCTTCCCGATCCCCCAGTCGGGCCTCGAGGTGCACTGGAACCACATGACCCTGTGGCGCGGCGAATCCACCCACACCAGGTACAAGGTGTGGACCACCACCGCCGACGGCAAGCAGGTGCTGGCCACCGCCGCGGTCGACGACGGCCAGTATCCCTACTACTACAAGGACGGCTCGCTGGAGAGCACGCCCAACCCCAACTACATGCTGGCGATCCAGTCCACCTACGCGCCGGCCTTCCGCGCCGGCGAGGCGCTGATGGTGCACAACGTGCTCGACCACGTTAAGGGCCGCACCCTGTGGCAGTACCTGGCCGGCCAGCGCCGCGTGCGCCGCGCGCCGAGCATCAACTTCGACACCCCCAACGTGGTGGCCTCCGGGGTCAACTTCGTCGACGAGACCTTCGGCGGCGGCGGCTCGCCCGAGCGCTACGACTGGAAGCTGATCGGCAAGCGGGAAATGATCATTCCCTACAACAGCAACAAGCTGCTGGCCAACGCCGACCAGGCGGTGATGGATCAGCGCCATGCCAAGCCGGAGATGATGCGCTGGGAGCTGCACCGCGTCTGGGAGGTGGAGGCGACCCTCAAGCCCGGCAAGCGCCACGCCGTGCCCAAGCGCAAGTACTACTACGACGAGGACAACTGGGGCACCGCCATCCTCGACGGCTGGGACGCCGAGGGCACCCTGTGGCGCACCGCGCTGACCACCCCGTTCGCCGCGCCGGATATCCCGGCCACGGTGAACTACTGCACCGGTTTCTTCCATGACCACCGCACCAAGGCCTGGGTCTACAACTGCGCCCTGGGCGATGCCGGCAAGGACCAGTACGCCATGGCCGAGCGCCGCCGCGAGAGCTACTTCTCGCCGGAATCGCTGATGACCCAGAGCGCACGCTGAGTTCCGATGCGCACGGGCTGCCTGCCCCGCTGCGGCGGGGCGGGCAGCCCGTGCGGTGCCCTGTGGTAGCGGAGATTCCGACAGTGAAAAGAACAATGATCGCCTTGTGCATATCCCTGGTCGGACTGGTTGTGGCGGAGTCGAACGCCTTCGCCGATACCGAGAAGCGGCCGGAGGTCGTCCGTGACGTACCTGACACCCTGCAGCAGCCGGCCCTGCGCTCGCCCCTGGCGGCGCGCTCGCTGCTCAATGCCGTGGCCAGCGCCGGCGAGCGCATCGTCGCGGTGGGTGCGCGCGGCCACATCGTCTATTCCGACGACCGCGGGCAGAGCTGGCAGCAGGCCGAGGTGCCGGTCTCGGTGACCCTGACCGGCGTGTGCTTCGCCGACCGCGACACCGGCTGGGCAGTCGGCCACCGCGGCGTGATCCTCAAGACCGTCGACGGCGGACGCAGCTGGAGCAAGCGCTTCGACGGCCTGCAGGCCGCCACCGCCATCGTCCAGGCCCGCGAGCTGCAGGACCCGGAGCGCGCCCACGATGCGCGGCGCCTGCAGATGGAGGGCGCCGACAAGCCGCTGCTCGACGTGCAGTGCCTCGATCGCCAGCGGGTGGTGGCCGTCGGCGCCTACGGTTTCGGCTTCGTCACCCACGATGGCGGCGACACTTGGCTGCCCTCGCTGGCGCTGCTGGACGGCACCGAGCAGCGCCACGTCAACGTCGTCCGCGAACACGGCGGGCAGCTCTACCTGGCCGGCGAGCTGGGCATGCTGCTGCGTCTGGACAGCGACCTGCAGCAGCTCGAGCCGCTTGGCGAGCCCTATCCGGGCAGCTTCTTCGGCCTGGTCGTCACCCGCAGCGGCCATCTGCTGGCCTTCGGCCTGCGCGGCAACCTGTTCCGCTCCGGCGATGGCGGCGCCAGCTGGCAGCAGGTCGAGTTCGCCGGCAGCCAGAGCCTTACCGCCGGGGTCAACCTGGCCGACGGCGGCATCCTGCTGGTCGACGAGTCCGGCGCCGGCTGGCTGAGCCGCGACGACGGGCAGAGCTTCCGGCCGGTCAGGCCCAGCGCCCAGTTCCCCTTCGCCGGCCTGCTGGCCACCAGCGATGGCGGCAGCGTGGCGGTCGGAGTCAATGGCGTTTCCTTCTTCGAGCCGGGCGCGCTGCGTTGAGTCGGTCAATAACAAGAGGTCAATAACATGGCTATCGGTCATTCCACCGACGATTTCGCCGCCATCGCATCCCTTGCGGATTTCGACAGGCATTCGGGCAACCGCCTGGAGCGCCTGCTGTTCAACCATCGCAGCCTGGTGATCGGCGTCTGCCTGCTGCTGACGCTGCTGTTCGCGGTCGCCGCCACCGGCCTGCGCCTGAACGCCAGCTTCCTCAAGACCATCCCGGCCAACCATCCGTTCGTGCTCAACTTCCTCGCGCATGCCGACGAGCTCAAGGGCAGCGCCAATGCCGTGCGCATCGCCGTGGCGGTGCCGGAGGGGCGCGAGGGCGACATCTTCAGCGCCGAGTACATGGAGACCCTCCGGCAGATCAACGACGACCTGTACCTGGTGCCGGGCGTCGACCGTGCCTTCATGAAGTCGCTGTGGACGCCGCTGACCCGCTGGCAGGGCGTCACCGAGGAGGGCTTCGACGGCGGCCCGGTGGTGCCGGACGGCTTCGACGGCAGCGCCGAGAGCCTGGCGATCCTGCGCGCCAACGTCGAACGCTCCGGCGAGATCGGCCAGCTGGTGGCGCGCGACCTGCGCTCGACCATCGTCCATGTGCCGCTGCTGGACATCGACCCCAAGACCGGCCAGGCGCTCGACTACCAGACCCTGTCCGACGCCCTGGAGGAGATCCGCAGCCGCTACCAGGCCAAGGGCATGGACATCCACATCATCGGCTTCGCCAAAGTGATGGGCGACCTGATCGCCGGCCTGCAGGCGGTGCTCGGCTTCTTCGCCGTGGCGGTGCTGATCACCACGGCGATCCTCTACTACTTCACCCGCTGCTGGCGCAGCACCCTGGTGGTGCAGGGCTGCACCCTGGTCGGGGTGATCTGGCTGCTCGGCTGCCTGCCGCTGCTGGGCTACGAGCTCAATCCCTACTCGATCCTCATCCCGTTCCTGGTCTACGCCATCGGCGTCAGCCACGGCGCGCAGAAGATGAACGGCATCATGCAGGACGTCGGCCGCGGCACCCACAAGCTGATCGCCGCGCGCTACACCTTCCGCCGCCTGTTCGCCGCCGGGATGACCGCGCTGCTCGCCGACGTGGTCGGCTTCGCCGTGCTGACCATCGTCGATGTGCCGGTGATCCAGGAGCTGGCGATCATCGCCAGCGTCGGCGTGGGCATCCTGGTGTTCACCAACCTGGCGCTGCTGCCGATCATGCTGTCGTACACCGGCGTTTCCCCGCTCGCCGCCGCGCGCAGCCTCAAGCTGGAAGCGGGCGAGGCGGGCGGTCCGCGCCTGCTCGGCGTGTTCGAGCGCTTCACCGGCCCGCGGCCGGCGGCGCTGGCGCTGCTGGTGGCGCTGGGCATCGGCCTGTTCGCGCTGCTGGTCGGCCGCGAGCTGAAGGTCGGCGACCTCGATCCGGGCGCCCCCGAGCTGCGCGCCGACTCGCGCTACAACCGCGACAACCAGTTCGTCATCGGCCACTACCAGGCCAGCAGCGACGTGTTCGTGGTGATGGTCGCCACCCCTGCCGGCCAGTGCATCGACTACGCCACCCTGCGCAAGGTCGAGGAGCTGGAGTGGCGCCTGCGCCAGCTGCCGGGCGTCGAGGGCACCAGCTCCATCGCCGGGCTGGCGCGCAAGATCAACGTCGGCATGAACGAGGGCAACCTCAAGTGGAACGAGCTGCTGCCCAACCAGGCGATGATCAACGCCGCCGCCATCCGCTCGCCGCGCGAGCTGTTCAATGACACCTGCGACCTGCTGTCGGTGTATGCCTACCTCAAGGACCACAAGGCCGACACCCTGAGCGATGTGGTGGCGGTCACCGAGCGCTTCGCCGCCGAGTACGACGACCAGCGCGCGCGCTTCCTGCTGGCGGCGGGCAATGCCGGCATCGAGAGCGCCACCAACATCGTGGTCAAACAGGCCAACGGCCAGATGCTGCTGGGCGTGTACCTGGCGGTGACCCTGCTGTGCTTCGCCGCCTTCCGCTCCTGGCGCGCGGTGGTCTGCGCCATCCTGCCGCTGATCCTCACCTCGCTGCTGGCCGAGGCGCTGATGGTCAAGCTGGGCATGGGCCTCAAGGTGGCGACCCTGCCGGTGGTGGCCCTGGGCGTCGGCATCGGCGTCGACTACGCGCTGTACATTCTCAGCGTCACCCTGTTCTGGCTCAAGCGCGGCGCCTCGCTGGCCGAGGCCTACGCCCGGGCCCTGCAGTTCACCGGGCGGGTGGTGGTGTTCACCGGCCTGACCCTGTCGCTCGGCGTGGTGACCTGGATCTTCTCGCCGATCAAGTTCCAGGCCGACATGGGCGTGCTGCTGACCTTCATGTTCCTCTGCAACATGCTGGTGGCCCTGGTGCTGGTCCCGGCGCTGGCCTGCTTCATGCTCAGGCCGGCGGCGACTGTGGCCTGCGCCAGCAGCCAGGAGGTGCCGGCATGAGCCTGCACCCCAACCCCGGCGCCAGCACCCAGCGCCTGAGCGATCCGCTCAGCCTGCCGGCGGCCCACCAGGCCATCGCCGCCGCCCTGCGTCACGCCGAGGAGCGTGGCCTGCGGGTCAGCGTCGCGGTGGTCGATGCCGGCGGCCATCTGCTGGCCTTCTCCCGCCTGCCGCAGGCGCCGCTGCACACCATCGACATCGCCCAGGACAAGGCGATGACCGCGGTGTCCTTCTCCATGCCCACCGGGGCGCTCGGCGAGCTGATGGGCTGCGCGCCCGACCACGTGCGCACCTGCCTGCTGCTGCGCCCGCGCATGGTGCCGATGGGCGGCGCCTTCCCGCTGCTGGTCGACGGCCGCCTGGTCGGCGCCATCGGCGTGTCCGGCGCCAGCGAGGAGCAGGACATCGAGTGCGCTACCGCTGGCGTGAGGGCTATCGCATGACGCTGAGCTTCCTCAATCCCTTTCACAGCTCCATCGCACAGGAGAACGACCCCGTGAGCAATTACCCCATCGACATCGCGGCGCTCGGCGACGAACTGTTCAACGCGCTGCGCAGCGGCGAGGCGGTGGCGCCGCTGACCGAGCGCTTCCCGCAACTGGGCATCGAGGATGCCTATGCCATCCAGCAGCGCCTGATCGCCCGGCGCCTGGAGCAGGGCGAGCGCATCGTCGGCAAGAAGATCGGCGTCACCAGCCAGGCGGTGATGGACATGCTCAAGGTCGACCAGCCGGACTTCGGCCAGCTCACCGACCGCATGATCGTCGACCAGGGTTCCAGCGTGTCGATGGCCTCGCTGATCCAGCCCAAGGCCGAGGGCGAGATCGCCTTCGTGCTCAAGCACGACCTGGCCGGGCCGGGGGTCACCGTGGCCGACGTGCTGCGCGCCACCGAGGGGGTGATGGCCTGCTTCGAGATCGTCGATTCGCGCATCCAGGACTGGAGGATCCGCATCCAGGACACCGTCGCCGACAACGCCTCCTGCGGGGTGTTCGTGCTCGGCGACCGCCTGGTCGACCCGCGCCAGCTGGACCTGTTCACCACCGGCATGGTGCTGGAGAAGAACGGCCGCATCGTCGGCACCGGCGCCGGTGCCGCGACCATGGGCTCCCCGGTGATCGCCGTGGCCTGGCTGGCCAACACTCTGGGCCGCCTGGGCATGGGCCTCAAGGCCGGCGAGGTGATCCTCTCCGGGGCGCTGTCGGCCATGGTGCCGGTGACCGCCGGCGACCAGCTGCGCATGACCCTGGCCGGCATCGGCAGCTGCTCGATCCGCTTCGACTGAGCGACATCCACAAGGAAATCCCGATGAACAACCAGAAACTCAAGGTCGCCATCGTCGGCTCGGGCAACATCGGCACCGACCTGATGATCAAGATCCTCCGCCACGGCCAGCACCTGGAAATGGGCGCCATGGTCGGCATCGACCCGGCCTCCGACGGCCTGGCCCGCGCCGCGCGGATGGGCGTGGCCACCACCCACGAGGGTGTCGAGGGCCTGACCCGCATGGAGGTGTTCAAGGACATCGACTTCGTGTTCGACGCCACCAGCGCGGGCGCCCACGTCAGGAACGACGCCTTCCTGCGCTCGCTCAAGCCCGGCATCCGCCTGATCGACCTGACCCCGGCGGCCATCGGCCCGTACTGCGTGCCGGTGGTCAATCTGGAAGACAACCTCGCCGCGACCAACGTCAACATGGTCACCTGCGGCGGCCAGGCCACTATCCCGATGGTCGCCGCGGTGTCGCGCGTGGCCAAGGTGCATTACGCCGAGATCGTCGCCTCGATCGCCAGCAAGTCCGCCGGCCCCGGTACCCGCGCCAATATCGACGAGTTCACCGAAACCACTTCGAAAGCCATCGAGGTGATCGGCGGCGCCGCCAAGGGCAAGGCGATCATCGTCATGAACCCGGCCGAGCCGCCGCTGATCATGCGCGACACCGTGTTCGTGCTCTCCGAAGCGGTCGACCAGGCCAAGGTCGAAGCCTCGGTAGAGGAAATGGCCGCCGCCGTGCAGGCCTACGTGCCGGGCTACCGCCTCAAGCAGAAGGTGCAGTTCGACGTGATTCCGGAAGATGCGCCGCTGACCATCCCGGGCCACGGCAAGTTCTCCGGCCTGAAGACCTCGGTGTTCCTCGAAGTCGAAGGCGCCGCCCACTACCTGCCGGCCTACGCCGGCAACCTCGACATCATGACCTCCGCCGCGCTGGCCACCGCCGAGCGCATGGCGCTTTCCATGATCAACGGCTGAGGAGAAGCGCCATGACCTTCGACCCGAGCAAGAAGCTGTACATCTCCGACGTGACCCTGCGCGACGGTAGTCATGCCGTGCGCCACCAGTACTCGCTGCAGAACGTGCAGGACATCGCCCGCGCCCTGGACGAGGCCAAGGTGGACTCCATCGAAGTCACCCACGGCGACGGCCTGCAGGGTTCCTCGTTCAACTACGGCTTTGGCGCGCACACCGATCTGGAGTGGATCGAGGCCGCCGCCGAGGTGATCCAGCACGCCAGGATCACCGTGCTGCTGCTGCCCGGCATCGGCACGGTCCACGACCTCAAGGCCGCCTACGACGCCGGCGCCCGTTCGGTACGCGTGGCCACCCACTGCACCGAGGCGGACGTCTCCAAGCAGCACATCGAATACGCGCGCAGCCTGGGCATGGACACCGTCGGCTTCCTGATGATGAGCCACATGATCCCCGCCGAGCAGCTGGCCGCCCAGGGCAAGCTGATGGAGAGCTACGGCGCCCAGTGCATCTACATGGCCGACTCCGGCGGTGCGATGAACATGCAGGACATCCGCGAGCGCATGCGTGCGTTCAAGGCGGTGCTGAACCCCGAGACCCAGACCGGCATGCACGCCCACCACAACCTCAGCCTCGGCGTGGCCAACTCCATCGCTGCGGTGGAGGAGGGTTGCGACCGCATCGACGCCAGCCTCGCCGGCATGGGCGCCGGCGCCGGCAACGCGCCGCTGGAGGTGTTCATCGCCGCCGCCGAGCGCATGGGTTGGAACCACGGCACCGACCTGTACCGCCTGATGGACGCCGCCGACGACCTGGTGCGTCCGCTGCAGGACCGCCCGGTGCGCGTCGACCGCGAGACCCTCGGTCTCGGCTACGCCGGCGTCTACTCCAGCTTCCTGCGCCACGCCGAGGTGGCGGCGGCCAAGTACGGCCTGAAGACCCTCGACATCCTCGTCGAGCTGGGTCGCCGGCGCATGGTCGGCGGTCAGGAAGACATGATCGTCGACGTGGCGCTGGATCTGCTGGCGGCCGGCAAGGGCCACTGAGTTTTCCCATTCGCGTGCAATTCAACATCGAACAACAAGGAAAAGAACCATGAGCCAATACACCCAGGACAACACCAGCCATTTCGTCCAGGTCGGCGACCTGCGCCTGCACTACAACGACGCCGGCAGCGGCGAGGTGGTGATCATGCTGCACGGCTCCGGCGCCGGCGCCACCGGCTGGGCCAACTTCCACCGCAACGTCGACGCCTTCGTCGAGGCCGGCTACCGGGTGATCCTGCTCGACTGCCCGGGCTTCGGTAAATCCGACCCGATCCTCACCGCCGAGCCGCGCTTCGTGGTCAACGCCCGCTACACCAAGGGCCTGATGGACGCGCTGGACATCGACCGCGCGCACCTGATCGGCAACTCCATGGGCGGCGGCAGCGCGCTGGCCTTCGCCGTCGAGTTCCCCGAGCGGCTGAGCCGGCTGATCCTCATGGGCGCCGGCGGGGTCGGCAAGACCAGCCTGTTCACCCCGCTGCCGATGGAGGGCATCAAGCTGCTGTTCCAGGTCTACCGCGAGCCGACCCTGGACAACCTGAAGAAGATGCTCAACGTCTTCGTCTACGACTCCAGCGCGCTGACCGAGGAGCTGATCCAGCTGCGCCTGAGCAGCATCCTGGCCAACCCGCTGCACCTGGAGAACTTCCTCAAGAGCGTCGAGTTGAGCCAGTTCAACTTCGGCGACTTCAGCGCCGACCTGCCGGGCATCAAGGCGAAAACGCTGATCACCTGGGGCCGCGACGACCGCTTCGTGCCCATCGACTGGAGCCTCAAGCTGCTCAACGGCATCCCCGACTCGCGCCTGCACGTGTTCAGCCAGTGCGGCCACTGGGCGCAGTGGGAGCACGCCGAGGCGTTCAACCGCCTGGTGATCGACTTCCTCAAGCACTGAGGTCGGTACAACGACAAGGGGGGAGACGGTTACCGTCTCCCCCCTTGTCGTTTGCGCGGCTGATGGGGCTGGCTTCAGCGGCTGGCCATGCCCAGGCGCAGCGCCTTCTTGAACACTTCCAGCTCGCCGTCACTGAGGGCGCCGAAGATGTCCTGCTGCGCCTGCTTCACCGTGGCCCACAGCGCTTCCAGCTTGGCATGCCCGGCGGCGGTGACCTCGTGGCGCGTACCGGCCGGTTGCAGGAAGCCGCGCTCCTGCAGGGCGGCCAGGGCTTCCTCGACCTCCTGCGCCGGCATGGCGGCGGCCTGCTGCAGTTCGGCGAGGCTGGCGTGGGGCGCGCTGTCCAGCACCAGCAGCAGGCGTGCCTCGCTGTTGCGCAGGCCCAGCGCGAGGTTCTCCTGGACGAAGCGCGGGTGGCAGGCGTTGACCGCCTGGATCAGCAGGTAGAACAGGTTGTCGCCGAGGCGGGTGTTGAGCAGGTCGCGGCTCTCGATCGCCTCGCCGGCCTCCGGCTTGCGCCCGCGCGGGTGGGGCAGAACCATGGCGTAGCCGCCCTGGTGATAGACCAGCGGCGCGCGGCCGTGGTCCTCGTAGCGCTCCACCCGGCCGATCATGATCCAGTGGTCGCCGCCGTCGACGTGCTGGAACTGGCTGCACTGGAAGTTGCCGGCGCAGCCGTCGAACAGCGGCGCACCGCCGAGACCGGCGCTGTGTTCGATGCCGGCGAACTTGTCTTCCTGCGGGCGGGCGAAGTGGTTGGACAGGGCGATCTGCTCGGCGGCCAGCAGGTTGACCGCGAAGTGGCTGGCGTCCTTGAACACCTCCCAGGCGCTGGAGCGCTTGTCCAGGCTCCAGAGGATCAGCGGTGGCTCCAGCGAGACCGAGTTGAAGCTGTTGGCGGTAACGCCGACCTTGTGGCCGTCGGCGCCGCAGGCGGTGACGATGGTCACCCCGCTGGCGAAGTTGCCGAGGGCGCGGCGGAACTGGCGGGGATCGAGGCTGGGATCGAGGTTGTGGTCTGCACTTGTCATGTGGCTCTCCTGGGATCCTTCTGCGGCGCGGCCTGCGCGAGATCCGTCTGGTTGTCGAGGTAAGGCCATTCTGGCCAACCCGGCCGGCGGCTTCATCGACGTTAAAGCGAAAGCACCGTTCGCTTCGTTTGTCTGGTCGCCCGCTGCCCGACTGGTAGCTTTGCCGTGAACCATGCCTGCAAAGTCAAAGGAGTTGCCCGTGCCCAGGATCCATCCCGTCGCCATCTTGGCCTGTTCGCTGCTCGGTGGTACTGCTTTCGCCGATGCGCCGCCCTGCACGCCGGGACAAGGCTTCCAGCCGGTCTGCGGCATCGCTCCGCCGGAGGATCTGGAACTCACCCCGGACGGTCGCCAGCTGATCATGAGCATCACCCCCGGACTGGCCGGGCAGCAGGTGTCGCGCCTGCGTATCATGGACCTGCAGAGCGAGACGGCACGCGACCTGCCGCTGCAGATCGCGCCGCAGGAAGGCTGGGGCGAGGCGGGCTGTGCCGCGCCGCCGCAGGCGCCCGGCGCCCATGGCATCCACCTGACCAAGCGCGCCGATGGCCGCCAGCAGCTGCTGGTGGTCAACCACAGCGGTCGCGAAGCCGTCGAGTTCGTCGAGCTGCTGGCGGACGGCGGCGACTGGCAGGCGTACTGGCGCGGCTGCGTCGAGCAGAAGGAGATCGGGCGCTTCAACGACGTGGCGGCCACGCCGGACGGCGGCTTCGTTGCCAGCGTGATGTTCGAGTCGGCGAGCATGGCGCCGCCGCTGCCGCTCGCGCAGCTGCTCGACGGCCGCGACACCGGCTACCTGATGCGCTGGACGCCGGGGCAGGCGCTGCAGAAGCTGGCGGGCAGCGAGGCGCCGTTCCCCAACGGCGTGCAGGTGTCGGCCGATGGCCGGCATGCCTGGTTCGCCGCCTGGACCGCCGGAGAGATCCGCCAGTTCGACCTGCAGGAGGGTCGCCCGCTGGCGCGGGTGCCGGTCGGCTACATGGTCGACAACCTGAGCTGGGGCGCGGACGGCCGCCTGCTCGGCGCCGGCATCGACGACGCCGGCGCCTTCCAGCGCTGCTTCGCCAGCCATGTCGAGCACTGCCCGGTGGGCTTCAAGGTGTCTGCCGTGGATACGCAGAGCGGCGAGAACCGCGAGCTGTTCGCGGCGAAGGAGGGCGTGCTGGCCGGCGCCTCGGTGGCGGTCGAGGCCGGTGGGACGCTGTACGTCGGCTCCTACACCGGGGATCGCCTGCTGAGGCTGGCGGCGCCGGAGCGGGCAGGGCAGTCGCGTTAAAGGCCACCGAGGCCGGTCGATCCGCTGTAGGGGCGAATTCATTCGCCGGAATACGCGCCAGGACGAATGAATTCGCCCCTGCAGACCGGAAACCGGCCGCGTGCCATTGCCCTGCCGGATCAAGCGCTTTCTCGTCGAACAAAAGGGAAATGTCATGCAACGACTCAAGCGGGCGGCCGGTGCCGCCCTGCTGGCCTGGGTGCTGCCGGCCGCCGCCGCCGCGGCCGAGCAGCCGAACATCCTGCTGATCCTCGCCGATGACCTGGGCTTCTCCGACCTCGCCAGCTTCGGCGGCGAGATCGAGACGCCGAGCCTCGACCAGCTGGCCGGGGAGGGGGTACGGATGACCGGCTTCTACGCCGCGCCGACCTGTTCGCCGACCCGGGCGATGCTCATGTCCGGCACCGACAACCATCTGGTCGGCCTCGGCACCATGGCCGAGGTGTTGCCCTTCGCCAAGTCGCTGCAGGGCCGTCCGGGCTACGAGGGGCACCTCAATGCGCGCGCCCATTCGCTGCCTCGCCTGCTCAAGGACGGAGGCTATGTCACCTACATGGCCGGCAAGTGGCACCTGGGCAAGGCCGACGACCAGGGGCCGCACGCCTGGGGTTTCGACCGCTCGCTGACCCTGCTCGAAGGCGGCGCCAGCCACTTCAAGCCGCTGCCGGACTCGACGGTGCGCGTCGAGAACGTCAGCTACCGCGAGGACGGCAAACCCATCGAGCTGCCGGAGAACTTCTTCTCGAGCGACTTCTACACCGACCGGTTGATCGACTACATCGAGTCCGGGCGCGACAGCGGCAAGCCGTTCTTCGCCTACGCCGCCTACACGGCGCCGCACTGGCCGCTGCATGCCCCCGAGGCCTACATCGACAGGTACCGCGGGCGCTACGACGGCGGCTACGAGGCCATCCGCCAGGCACGCATCGAGCGCCTGAAGCGGCTCGGGCTGGTCGATCCACAGTTCGTCGCCGCGGCGCCGGCGAGCGTGCCGAGCCCGCAGTGGCAGCAGCTCGATGCTGCGGAGAGGGCGCTGCAGGCGCGCAAGATGGAAGTCTATGCGGCCATGGTCGAGCACCTGGACATGAACATCGGCCTGCTGATCGACTACCTCAAGCGCATCGGCGAATACGAGAACACCCTGATCGTGTTCATGTCCGACAACGGCGCCGCCGGCGAGGACCACGCCAAGGGCTACTCGCCGGGCGACGGCCTGACCGACGACTCGCTGGCCAACATCGGCCGCCGGGGCTCCAACATCAACTACGGCTACCGCTGGGCCGAGGTCAGCGCGACGCCGTTCAGCCTGGTCAAGGGCACCACCGCCGAGGGCGGCATCGCCGTGCCGACCATCGTGCGTCTGCCGGCGGCCATGGGCGGCGGGGGCGGGCGCATCCTGCACGGCTTCGGCCGGGTCGACGACCTGGCGCCGACCTTCCTCGAGGCGGCCGGCCTGCCGCTGCCCGGCGACAGCTACCAGGGAGCACCCAGAGCGCCGATGAGCGGGCGCTCGCTGCTGGCCATGCTCGCCGGCGGGCAGGCCGATACATCGCGACAGGTAGCCGGTGAGCTGTTCGGCCAGGCCTACGTGCGCGACGGCGACTGGAAACTGGTGGCCGCCCGCGCGCCGCACAGCGGTCCGCCGTTGCCCGACCGGCCCTACGCCTGGAAGCTCTACAACCTGGCCGAGGATCGCGGCGAGACCACCGACCTGTCCGCCCGCTACCCGCAGAAGGTCGAGGAGCTCAAGGCCCAGTGGCGGCGCTATGTGGACTGGGCGGGGGTGGTCGAGCCGCCCGGCACCTGAGCCTGTGTTGATTGAAGAGGCCTCCGATCCGGGGGCCTCTTGCATTGGCGCCGCGGCGGATTCTGCAGCAAAGCTGAACGCCCCCTTCGCTCGCCCTGCCTCCTCAACGCTGGGCGCGGCTGTCGATAATCCCTGCCACAGGCAAGCCCGTCCGGGCATGACAGCAATGAGCGAGGTGGTGATGAAGATTCTGGTGACCGTGAAGCGGGTGCTGGACTACAACGTCAAGGTCCGCGTCAAGGCGGACCACTCCGGCGTCGATCTGGGCAACGTGAAGATGGCGATGAACCCCTTCTGCGAGATCGCCGTGGAAGAAGCGGTACGCCTCAAGGAGCAGGGCATCGCCAGCGAAGTGGTGGTGGCCTCGGTCGGCCCGGCCGCCGCGCAGGAACAGCTGCGCACCGCCCTGGCCCTCGGCGCCGATCGCGCCATCCTGGTCGAGTCCAATGACGAGCTGAATTCCCTGGCCGTGGCCAAGCTGCTCAAGGCCGTGGTCGACAAGGAGCAGCCGCAGCTGATCATCACCGGCAAGCAGGCCATCGACAGCGACAACAACCAGACCGGGCAGATGCTCGCCGCGCTGACCGGCTTCGCCCAGGGCACCTTCGCCTCCAAGGTCGAGGTGGCCGGCGACCGTGCCAGCGTCACCCGCGAGATCGACGGCGGCCTGCAGACCGTTTCACTGAAACTGCCGGCCATCGTCACCACCGACCTGCGTCTCAACGAGCCGCGCTACGCCTCGCTGCCCAACATCATGAAGGCCAAGAAGAAGCCGCTCGACGTACTGACTCCGGATGCTCTCGGCGTGTCCACCGCCTCCAGCGTCAAGGTGCTCAAGGTCGAGGCCCCGGCCGCGCGCAGCGCCGGGATCAAGGTCAAGTCGGTGGCCGAGCTGGTCGAGAAACTGCAGAACGAAGCGAAGGTGATCTGAGATGGCAATCCTGGTAATCGCTGAACACAACAACGCTACCCTGGCTGCCGCCACCCTCAACACCGTGGCCGCTGCCGCTCAGATCGGTGGCGACATCCACGTGCTGGTCGCCGGCCAAGGCTGCGGCGCGGTCGCCGAAGCCGCGGCCCAGGTCGCCGGCGTGGCCAAGGTGCTGCGCGCCGACGCCCCGGTCTACGCCCACCAGCTGCCGGAGAACCTCGCGCCGCTGATCGTCGAGCTGGCGCGCAGCGGCTACAGCCATGTGCTGGCCCCGGCCACCACCAACGGCAAGAACTACCTGCCGCGCGTCGCCGCGCTGCTCGACGTCGAGCAGATCTCCGAGATCGTCAAGGTGGTTTCCGCCGACACCTTCCAGCGGCCGATCTACGCCGGCAACGCCATCGCCACCGTGCAGTCTTCGGCCAGCGTCAAGGTCATCACCGTGCGCGGCACCGGCTTCGACGCCGTGGCGGGCGAGGGCGGCAGCGCGAGCATCGAGGCCATCGACGCCGCCTGCGATGCCGGTATCTCCAGCTTCGTCGGCGAGGAGCTGGCCAAGTCCGAGCGCCCCGAACTGACCGGCGCGAAGATCGTCGTCTCCGGCGGGCGCGGCATGCAGAACGGCGACAACTTCCAGTTGCTCTACGCGGTGGCCGACAAGCTCGGCGCCGCGGTGGGGGCCTCGCGCGCCGCCGTCGACGCCGGCTTCGTGCCCAACGACATGCAGGTGGGGCAGACCGGCAAGATAGTCGCGCCGCAGCTGTACGTCGCCGTCGGCATTTCCGGTGCCATCCAGCACCTGGCCGGCATGAAGGACTCCAGGGTGATCGTGGCGATCAACAAGGACGAGGAGGCGCCGATCTTCCAGGTCGCCGACTACGGGCTGGTCGCCGACCTGTTCGAGGCGGTGCCTGAGCTGGACAGGACGCTCGCCGGCTAGGGCGCCGAGAGGTCAGCCATACGTCGAAGGATTGGGGCCGTTGCAGGGTGTGAGTGCCGATCTGCACTTTTAGAACGCCGCTCCCTGAGCCTCGTAGAGTACGGATTCCCGCACCCTGGTGGAGTGAAAGGCATAGCTCGGCAGGAGGTCGGCGGCTCGGGATTCGTCCTGCGCGCTCGTGGCCGTGGTCCTGAAGGTGGCGACCAGCTCCTTCATCTGACCCGCCTGGTTTTCCAGTGCCGCGACGGCGGCGCGGGATTGCTCGACCAGGGTGGCGTTCTGCTGGGTGGTGCTGTCCAGCTGGTTGATCGCGGTGTTGATCTGGCCGATGCCGGCGCTCTGTTCGCGGGTGGCGCTGGCGATTTCCTGCATCAGGCTCGACAGCTGGCCGATCGAGGCCACGGTTTCGCGGATGGTCTGGCCGCTGTGCTCCGCCTGGCGCACGCCGTGGCCGATCTTGCTGGAGATCGTTTCGATCAGTTCGCGGATCTCGCTGGCCGAGGCGGCGCTGCGGCTGGCCAGGCTGCGCACCTCGGCGGCCACCACGGCGAAGCCGCGGCCCTGCGCGCCGGCGCGGGCCGCCTCGACCGAGGCGTTGAGGGCCAGGATATTGGTCTGGAAGGCGATGCCGTCGATGACCTGGATGATGTCGTTGATCTTCTGCGAGCTGGAGGCCAGCTCCTGCATGAGCCGGATGCTCTGCTCGACGTCGCGGCCGCCGCTTTGCGCTGTCGCGGCGGCGTTTGCGGCCAGGCGGCTGGCCTGCTCGGTGGTCTCGCTGTTCTGCTGCACCAGGGCGGTGATCTGCTCCATGCTGGAGGCGGTCTGCTGCAGGGCTGCCACCTGTTCGTCGGTGCGGGCGGACAGTTCCTGGCTGCCGAGCAGGACCTCGTGGGCACTGGTGAACACCTGGTCGCTGCTGTCATGCAGCGAGGCGACCAGGCGCGACAGCTTCTGGTTGGTTTCGCCCATGGCTTCGAGCAACTGGCCGGTTTCGTCGTGGGCGTTGCCGTAGATGGCCTGGGTCAGATCGCCCTCGGCGACCCGGCGGGTGGCCTCCAGGGCGCTGCGCAAGGGGATCGTGATGCTGCGGCTGATGCGTATCGCCATGAGGGCCGCGATCAGCAGTGCCAGGGCGGCGAAGGCCAGCAGGCCGGCCAGGGCATTGCGGTGCTGACGCTCGATCTGGCTTTCGGCCTTGGCCACCAGCTCCTGCGCCGCCTGCTCGATGGCGATGGCCTGCTGGTCGAGCTGCTGGATCTCGTCGTTGAACTGGCCGAAGACCATGTCGGCGATGGCCGGGTCGGTGATCTCGCCGGCGGCGATCCGCTCGTAGACGCCACTGAAGCCGTAGTGATAGGCCGACAGCAGGGTGGCCGACTGGGTGTACAGGTCGTGCAGGCTGCTGTCGGGGGCCAGCTCGGCGCCCTGTTGCAGGGTGTCGGTCAGCGCCTGGTGAACGTCGTCCCAGCGCTGCTTGTGAGCCAGCACCGCCTGCGGGTTGCTGACGTTGAGGAACAGGCTTTTCTCGATGTGACGCCCCTCGATGGTCAGGCGGCGAACCTCGGCGGCATTGTGCGAGAGGGCGATATCGATCTGCAGCAGCTCGTTGGCGGTGCGCTTCTGCGCGGCCAGCCCCTGGACGCCGACGGCAGTGGCGGCGGCCAGCAGGAGCACGATACCGCCGAAGGCCAGGCGCAGGCGGGTGGCAATGTTGAGGCGGGAGAGCATGCGATTTACCGGAGCGATCAGTGATGTTGAATTGATATCAACTGATCGTTGCGCTTTCGTGACGGCGCGGGTCTGCCGGCGCGATGCCCTGTGCGGTGTGGCGTGGATTCAGGCGCGGGAGGTCACGGCGCCGAGTCGACCCAGCCTGGACTGGCCGTCCGGGCCGTAGAGGCCGTTGCCCCTGGCCTCGTGGAGGAAGTTGAGCATGCGCTGATTCTGCTCGAGGCGGGCGCGAATGTTCTCGCCGTTCAGGCGGTTGAGCTGGTGTGCCCGGCTGGCCAGGGCGAGCAGCCGTTGCCAGGCGCTCGGGCAGCCGGCGTCCGTGGCGGCGCGTGCGGCCCCCTGGCGATCGTCGCCGTAGCCGAGTCGCAGCTGGGCATGCCGGCGTTGCGCCTCCAGCTGTTCGATCGCGCCGAGGAGTTCCTGCTTGCGGGCGGCGAGGTCGGTCAGGTGCTGGCCGTCCACCCTGCCTTGGGCAAGAAGGCGCTGTTCGTCCTCGAGCAGGTCGATGAACTGCGCGACGGCTGCGGACTGGCGGTCCAGGTGCTTGGCCAGGCTCATGCGATCTCCCGGGGTGGCGAAGGGGGAAGGTCAGTTCTGCTCGAGCTGTTCGCGCACGCTGGCGATCAGGCCGTCGGCGATACGGTCGGCGCTGATTTCCAGGCGGCCTTCCTTGATGGCCTGGCGCAGTTCGGCGACGCGGGCGAGGTCGATATCCTCGCTGCCGGTCCGGCTGCCGGCGGCGCTCAAGTGGGTCACCGTGGAGGGCGCCTGCTCGCTGGGCGCGGCCTGGCCTTCCTGGGCGCGGGTCGGCGCGGGCTTGCCGGTCGTCGCGGCCGGGCGGGCCGGTAGATGTGAACTGTCGATTTTCACGGGAAATCTCCCTCGTGTGGTTTCTGTCTGCACTATCGGCCCCCGCCGGCCAGACTTGAATGCCGGTCTGGCGGGAAAGTGCCTACTGTGTCGCAGATTATGCGCCTTGTGCGCAGCGCTAGAAATCGACCGTCAGCAGATTCCGACCGTGTACCCGGGCACGCAGGATGGCGCCGCTCTCGGTGCGGATGCGGACTTCCTCGCCCAGGCCGCCGTTGTCGAGGGCGGTACCCTCGCGGCTGGCGACGAAGTCGCCGGCGCGGGCCTCGATCCGGACGCGGGCGCCGCGGATGACCAGCGGTACGCTGCGCAGCGCGTTCGCCGGCAGCGGGCTGCCCGCGGCCAGGGCGCGGGTGAGCTCGCGGCCGATGGCCTGCCCGGCGTCGAGCACGGCATTGCGCGGCAGGCTGCCGAGGTCGCCATGGCGCAGCTCGAGCAGGTCGGCGCTCAGCACCTCGCCGGCCGTCAGGGCCCGGCGCGTGACGGGGTAGGCGGCGCTGATCGCGACCGTCGCCTGTCGATAGCGGGTTGCGCCGCCGCTGCAGTGCACGCCGACGGCGACACGGCCGAGCAGACGCTGCGTGGACTGCGGCAGGAAGGGTTGCGGCTGGTCGCAGGGCGGCAACTGGGCGGTGACCGGAGCGACCTCCACCGTGACCTGCCGCTCGGGGCCCGCAGCGGCTCGGGTGAGGAAGTCCTGCACGGCGACGGCCACCGGATCGGTTTGCGCAGCGGTCAGGCTGGTCGGCAGCAGCAGGATGCCCAGGGCGCCGAGTTGCTGCAGCCGGTTTGCGCGGGGGAGGGGACGCGGCATGGCGGCGCCTCGTGAATGGCGGGGAAGGCCAATTCTAGGCAGGCATGCCGTCGGCCAAGGCGCAAATTGAGCGGTAAATACCGGCCTGTTCACACCTTTGCGCTGACAGAGCTCCCCCTATTCTGTGCACTGAATCACTTTTACCTTGAGCGCTGACTGGCGCGGAGGTCGTCCGCATGATCGACAAGCTCGATGGCGCATTGCGCATGCATCAGCTGGCGCTGGGCCTGCGCGCCGAGCGTCAGCAGGTGCTGGCCAACAACATCGCCAACGCCGATACGCCCAACTTCAAGGCGCGCGATTTCGATTTCGCCGCCGAGCTGGCCCGGGCCGCGCAGGCGTCCCCGGCGGCGGGCGGCCAGGCGCTGACCACCACCAATGCCCGTCACCTGGCGGCCCGCAGCGGTGCCCTGGCCAGCGAGCGGGAGCTGCTCTATCGCATTCCCGGTCAGCCCAGCATGGACGGCAACACCGTGGACATGGATCTCGAGCGCGGCGAATTCGCCGACAACGCGGTGCGCTACCAGGCCAGCCTGACCCTGATGAACAGCCGAATCCAGGGCCTGAAGTCAGCCCTGCAGCCCGAGTAATCCCGCATGTCGATGTTCAATATCTTCAATATCTCCAGCTCCGCGCTCAGCGCGCAGTCGCAGCGCATGAACGTCACCGCCAGCAACCTGGCCAATGCCGACAGCGTGAGCGGGCCGGATGGCCAGGCCTACCGGGCCAAGCAGGTGATCTTCGAGGCCCAGGGGCGCGACAGCCAGGGCGTCGGCGGCGTGCGGGTGGCGCAGGTGATCGATGACGAGGCGCCCATGCGTCTGGAGTACCGCCCCGGGCATCCGCTGGCCGACGAGCGCGGCTACGTGACCCTGCCCAACGTCGAGCCGGTCAACGAGATGGTCAACATGATCTCCGCATCGCGCTCCTACCAGGCCAACGTCGAGGTGATGAACACCAGCAAGCAGCTGATGCTCAAGACCCTGGCCCTGGGCGACAGCTGAGGAGTGGCGGCATGAGCAACACCATCGACAGCTCGGTCATCAGTGCGATCAATGGCGGCGGCAGTTCGGCCAGCGTCAGCGAGCAGAAGAAGGCCGACGACCTGCGCAACAACTTCATGACCCTGCTGGTCACCCAGCTGCAGAACCAGGATCCGCTCAAGCCGATGGAGAACGCGGAGATGACCTCGCAGCTGGCGCAGGTCAACACCCTCAGCGGCATCGAGGAGCTCAACGCCACCCTCAAGGGCATCACCGGGCAGATCGATGCCGGACAGACCCTGCAGGCCTCGGCGCTGATCGGTCGTGGCGTGCTGGTACCGGGCGACCGCGTGCTGGTCGGCAGTGGCCAGGCCACGCCGTTCGGCGTCGAGCTGGCGAAGGCCGCCGATCAGGTCAAGGTCAGCATCTACGACGGTGCCGGTCAGCTGGTGCGCCAGTTCGATCTGGGCGCGCTGTCGGCTGGGGTCGAGTCGTTCGTCTGGGACGGCACCCTCAACGACGGCAGCGTGGCGCCGGATGGCGCCTACCGGGTCGCCGTCGAGGCACTGGCCGACGAGAAGACCCAACCGGCCACCGTGCTTACCTATGGTCAGGTCGGTGGCGTCAGCAGCACCGCCAGCGGCCCGCAACTGGACCTCGGTGCCACTCTGGGACGGGTAGGCCTGCAGGATATCCGTCAGATCCTCTGACCACTTTCATTCATCATCCGGTTTCGCGCGGCAGGCGGCCAGCCGCTGCGTCCAGGGAGTCAAGCAATGGGCTTTTCGCAGGCACTCAGCGGTCTCAACGCGGCGTCCAAGAACCTCGACGTGATGGGCAACAACATCGCCAACGCCCAGACCATCGGCTACAAGAGCGCGAGCATGCAGTTCGCCGACGTGTATGCCGGCGCCAAGGTCGGTCTGGGCGTCAGCGTCGCCGGCGTGCAGCAGAACTTCAAGGATGGCAACCTCGAGGCCACCGGGCGCAATCTCGACCTCGCGATCAGTGGCGGGGGCTTCCTGCGTTTCGATCAGGGCGAGCAGATCGTCTATGCGCGCAACGGCCAGCTGACCATGACCCCGGACGGCTATCTGGAGAACGCCCAGGGCGGCCGGCTGACCGGCTACCCGGGGGCGGCCGGCAACGGTGGCCAGGTGCAGCAGCTGAACATCCCCGCGGCCGGTCTGCCGGCCAAGGCGACCGGCGAGCTCAAGGCAACCCTCAACCTCGACGCCACCCTGCCGAGCCTGGATCCGGCGGCCTTCGACCCGCTCAAGTCCAGCACCTATTCCTATGCCAACGGCGCCACCGTGTTCGATTCCCAGGGCACGCCGCAGACGCTGACCCTGTACTTCATCAAGACCGAGGTCAACACCTGGGAGGTGAAGACCGCACGCGCCACGCCGGCGGGGCAGGAGTTTTCCCCCGACACCACCCAGCTCACCTTCGACAGCAACGGTCTGCTGGCCGGCAGCACGGCGATCCGCACGGCGGAGGACGGCACCGTCACCACCGGGCCGCTGCAGACGCCCTATGACACGACCCCGATCAGCTTCGCGCTGACCAACGGCGCCAACGACATGAGCTTCAAGCTCAACGTCGCCGGCAGCACCCAGTTCGCCAACGAATTCGAGCTCGGCAGCCTCAACCAGGACGGCTTCACCTCCGGCAGCCTGGTCGGCATCTCGGTGGACAAGAAGGGCCAGATCATCGGCAACTACTCCAACGAGCGCACCCAGGTGCTGGGCACCATCGCCATGGCCAACTTCCGCAACCCGGAAGGGCTGACCCCGGTCGGCGGTGGCTGGGCGGAAAGCAGCGACTCCGGCCAGGCGCTGATCGGCGAGGCCGGTACCGGCCTGTTCGGCGACATCGAGGCCGGCGTGGTGGAAACCTCCAACGTCGACCTGACCAAGGAGCTGGTGGCGCTGATCATTGCCCAGCGCAACTTCCAGGCCAACGCCCAGACCATCAAGCTGCAGGACGAAGTGCTGCAGCAGGCCGTCAACCTGCGCTGATCGGGCTGAGCCATGGATCGCATCGTCTATACCGCGATGAGCGCGGCACGCTTCACCCTCGAGCAGCAGGGGGCGGTCAGCCACAACCTGGCCAACGCCGCCACCCCCGGCTTCCGCGGCCAGCTGGCTGCCATGCAGGCTGTGCCCGTGGAAGGCGCCGGCCTGGCCACGCGCACTCTGACCGTGGCCAGCGCGCCGATGGCCGACTTCAGCGCCGGGCCGGTGTCCACCACCGGACGCGACCTGGATGTCGCCCTGCTCGGCGACGCCTGGCTGGCGGTACAGGCCGCCGATGGCAGCGAAGCCTACACCCGGCGCGGTGATCTGCAGGTGGATGCCACCGGCATGGTCACCATCCTCGGTCGCCCGGTGATCGGCGAGGGCGGGCCGCTGATCGTGCCGCTGGGCAGCACCCTGAGCATGGGCAGCGACGGCACCCTCAGTGCGATCGGCGAGGGCGAAGGGCCGGAGAGCATCGCCGCCGTCGGTCGCCTCAAGCTGGTCGCGGCAGCGCCAGGCAGCCTGGAGCGCGGCGAGGACGGCCTGTTCCGCAACCAGCCGGATGCCAATGGCGTCGGCGCCGCGCTGCCGGCGGACGACAACCTGCGCCTGACCCCCGGCGCCCTGGAAGGCAGCAACGTCAACCCGACCGAGGCGATGGTGGCGATGATCGACAACGCCCGTCGCTACGACATGCAGATGAAGGTGATCGGCAGCGCCGACGAGAACGCCCAGCGCGCCAACAGCCTGCTGTCGCTGCAGGGCTGACGCCCCGGCGACCCACCCCACCCGAGGAATTCCGATGATCAGATCGCTGTGGACGGCCAAGACCGGCCTGGAGTCGCAACAGGTCCAGCTGGACGTGATCGCCAACAACCTGGCCAACGTCGGCACCGCCGGCTTCAAGCGCTCGCGCGCGGTGTTCGAGGACCTGCTCTACCAGAACCTGCGCCAGCCCGGCGCCAGCAGTACCGCGCAGACCAACCTGCCGTCCGGCCTGCAGATCGGCACCGGCGTGCGCCCGGTGGCCACCGAGCGCATCCACAGCCAGGGCAGCCTGCAGAACACCGAGAACTCGCGGGACCTGGCGATCAACGGCAACGGCTTCTTCCAGGTGCTGCGCAGCGACGGCACCACCGCCTACACCCGCGACGGCAGCTTCCAGATCGACCGCGACGGCCAGCTGGTCACCGCCAGCGGCTATCCGCTGCAACCCAGCATCACCATCCCCGACAACGCACTGTCGGTCACCATCGCCCAGGACGGCATCGTCTCGATCACCGAGCCGGGCAGCAGCCAGAGCCGCGAGGTCGGCCAGCTGACCCTGGCCACCTTCATCAACCCGCCGGGCCTGCAGAGCATCGGCGAGAACCTCTACCTGGAAACCGACAGCTCCGGCTCGCCCAACGAGAACATCCCCGGACTCAATGGTGCGGGCGTGCTCTACCAGGGCTACGTGGAGACCTCCAACGTCAACGTGGTCGAGGAAATGGTCAGCATGATCCAGACCCAGCGCGCCTACGAAATCAACAGCAAGGCCGTGGAGACCTCCGACGAGATGCTGGCACGGTTGGCCCAGCTGTGATGAGCACCTTCCGCGCCGCCGCCGCCCTGCTGGCGGCCCTGCTGCTGGCCGGTTGCGCGCAGTTGCCGCGGCCCTCGGTGGTCGGCGAGCAGGAGCTGGTGCAGATTCCCGAGCGGCCGCTGCCGCAGGCCAACGGCGCGATCTTCCAGTCGCGCCAGGGCTTCCAGCCGCTGTTCGAGGACCGTCGTCCGCGCCAGGTCGGCGACATCCTCACCGTGGTGCTCAACGAGCAGGTCAGCGCCAGCAAGAATGCCGCCGCCAACGCCAGTCGCAACGGCTCGGCCAGCCTGACGCCGGTCACCGTGCCCGACAAGCTCAGCCAGCTGGCCGACTGGGCCACCGAGCTGGAGGGCGAGAACGTGTTCGCCGGCAGCGGCGGGGCCAAGGCCAACAACTCGTTCAACGGCACCATCACCGTGTCGGTGCTGGAGGTGATGACCAACGGCAACCTGCGCGTGCGCGGCGAGAAGCAGATCGCCATCAACCAGGGCACCGAGTTCATTCGCTTCTCCGGGGTGGTCAATCCGCGCGCCATCACCGTGCAGAACACCGTACCCTCGACCCAGGTGGCCGATGCGCGCATCGAGTACGTCGGCGACGGCTACATCAACGAGGCCCAGACCATGGGCTGGCTGCAGCGCTTCTTCCTCAACGTCTCGCCGTTCTGATGGGCCCCGACGCCATGCGACCCAAACTCTCGCTTCCCGCCCGCCTGCTGATGCTGCTGCTGGTGTTCTGCGCCGCGACCGGCGCCCGCGCCGAACGGCTGCGCGACCTGGCCGAATTTTCCGGGGTGCGCAGCAACGCCCTGGTCGGCTACGGCCTGGTGGTGGGCCTCGACGGCTCGGGCGACCAGACCATGCAGGCACCCTTCACCGGACAGAGCCTGACCAACATGCTGTCCCAGCTGGGCATCACCGTGCCGCCGGGTACCAACATGCAGCTGCGCAACATCGCCGCGGTGATGGTCACCGCCGACCTGCCGGCCTTCGCCCGTCCCGGCCAGCACCTCGACGTGGTGGTGTCCTCGGTGGGCAACGCGCGCAGCCTGCGCGGCGGTACCCTGCTGATGACCCCGCTCAAGGGCATCGACGGCGAGGTCTACGCCCTGGCCCAGGGCAACCTGCTGGTCGGCGGCGCCGGTGGCGAATCCGGCGGCAGCAGCGTGCAGATCAACCAGCAGGCCGGCGGCCGTATCGCCCGTGGCGCCACCGTCGAGCGCCAGGTGCCGCTGCAGCTGGGCAACGAGCACGGGCTGCTCGAGCTGCAGCTCAAGCAGCCCGACTTCGGCACCGCCCAGCGCCTGGTCAGCACCATCAACGCCACCTTCGGCCGCACCGTGGCCAGCGCCCAGGACGCCGGGCTGATCCTCCTCGATGCGCCGCGCGACCCCAACGGCCGGGTCAATTTCATGGCCCGCCTGGAGAGCATGGACATCCTCCCGGTGGAGGCGCCGGCCAAGGTCATCATCAACTCGCGCAGCGGCGCCGTGGTGCTCAACGGCAGCGTCACCCTGCACAACGCCGCGGTGGCCCACGGCAACCTCTCGGTGGTGATCGAGAACCAGCCCAAGGTCAGCCAGCCGGCGCCGTTTAGCCAGGGGCAGACGGCGGTGGTGCCCGACTCGAAGATCACCGTCGAGCAGCAGGGCACCGGCCTGCGCATGGTGGCGCCGAGCACCAACCTGCTCGACGTGGTCAAGGCGCTGAATGCCCTGGGCGCCACCCCGCAGGACCTGATGTCGATCCTCGAGGCGCTCAAGGCCGCCGGCGCGCTGCGCGCGGAACTGGAGATCATCTGATGAGCGTCAACGACCTGCGCGGCCAGTTCGCCCTCGACCTGCAGGGCCTGCAGCGCCTCAAGCAGAGCGCCCGCCAGGATCCGGCGAGCGGCCTCGGCGAAGCCAGTCGCCAGTTCGAGGCGGTGCTCCTGCAGATGATGCTCAAGAGCATGCGCGAGGCCGGTCCGCAGTCCGGCTTGCTCGACAGCCAGCAGAGCCGCCTGTACACGGAGATGCTCGACCAGCAGTGGGCGCAGACCCTCGCCGGCCAAGGGCTGGGGCTGGCCGAGCAGATCGAAAGCCAGTTGCGCGGCCAGGCGCTCGGCGCCGCCGCTCCGGCCGACGACCGCCTGATCGCCGGGATTCCCCGCGGTACGCCGCGGCCGCTGTACGGTGCCCTGCAACTGGAACCGGGCGAGCCCGCCAGCGTGTCGACGGCCGCGCCGGCGCAGTCCAGCCGCACGCTGCCGTCGGCGCAGGCGTTCGCGGCCCCGATGCGACCGCTGGCGGTCGCGACCGCGCGCGCGGAGACGGGGGGCGCGGAAGAGGGCGGCCATGTCGCCGCCTTCGTCGCCCGCCTGCAGGAGCCGGCGCGCGCGGCCAGCCGTGCTAGCGGCGTGCCGGCGGAGCTGATCCTCGCCCAGGCGGCGCTGGAGACCGGCTGGGGCCGCCACGAGATCGCCACCGCCGGCGGTGGCAACAGCCACAACCTGTTCGGCATCAAGGCCGGCGCCAACTGGCAGGGGCCGACCACCGAGGTGCGCACCACCGAGTACGTCGACGGTCGCCCGGTGAGCCGCATCGAGCGTTTCCGCGTCTACGAGTCCTTCGAGGCGGCGTTCACCGACTACGCCCGACTGATCGGCGACAACCCGCGCTACAGCGGGGTGGTCGATGCACCGGACGCGGCGCAGGCGGCGCGGGCGCTGCAGCGCGGCGGCTACGCCACCGACCCGGCCTATGCCGACAAGCTGATCGCGGTGATGGCGACCCTTGCCCCCTTCGATCCGGCCCGCCAGGTGGCGCAGCTCTGATCTCTCCGGGTGCGCCGCGCCGGCCTGATGGCCGCTCAAGATAGTCGCGGCGCTGCCGATATCCCGAGCAAGGTTCAACAGGAACGGCTTCATGAGCATCTTCTCCATCGGCGTCAGCGGCCTGCAGACCGCGCAGACGGTGCTGGCCACCACCAGCAACAACATCAGCAACGTCTACACCCCCGGCTACAACCGTCAGCTGGCGCAGGTGGGCGAGCGCTTCGCCGGTAGCGGCGTCGAGGTGGTGAACATCGAGCGCCAGTTCAACCAGTTCGTCGCCAACCAGCTCAACCGCAGCAACGGTGTGGCCGGCGCGCTGAGCAGCTACCACGCCCAGGTCAGCCAGATCGACACCCTGCTGGCCGACCGCGAAGCCGGCCTGGCGCCGCTGATGAGCAAATTCTTCTCCGCCCTGGAAGACGTGGTGGCCTCGCCGGCCGATCCGGCTGCCCGTCAGGGCGTGCTGGGTGCCGCGCAGACCCTGACCGGCCAGTTCCGCGCGTTCGAGGGCTACCTCAGCGACATGCAGAGCAGCATCAACGGCCAGCTCAAGGACCAGGTCACCCAGATCAACAACACCGCCGGCCAGGTCGCCAACCTCAACCGCGAGATCGCCCTGGCCAAGGCCAAGACCGGCGAGGCGCCCAACGGCCTGCTCAACATGCGCGACCAGCTGGTCGCCGAGCTCAGCCAGCGTATCGACGCACGGCTGACCGTCCAGGATGGCGGCAGCTACAACCTGACCCTCGGCAACGGCCTGAGCCTGGTCAGCGGCACCAACAGCTTCAAGCTCGAGGCCATGCGCTCCTCCGAGGATGCCAGCCGCTTCGTGGTCGGCTACCGCGATCCTGGCGGCAACCTGGTGGAGTTTCCCGACACCACCTTCCAGGACGGCGAGCTGGGCGGGCTGATGACCTTCCGCCGCGAAAGCCTCGACCGTACCCAGGGCCAGCTCGGCCAGCTGGCGGTGTCCCTGGCGGTGGCCTTCAACCAGCAGCATGCCCAGGGCGTCGACCTCTACGGCGATGCCGGCGGCGACTTCTTCACCATCGGCGCGCCGGTCAGCTTCAGCAACACCGGCAACCGCGGCGATGCCGTGCTCAGCGCCAGCTACGACCCGGCCGCGCTGGCCAGCCTCACCGCCAGCGACTACAACGTCAGCTGGAGCGCTGCCGACGGCTACAGCGTGGTGCGTCGCGATATCGGCGCGGCGGTCGAGGCCAACTACGACAGCGCCAACGGTACCCTCAGCTTCGGCGGCATGACCGTGCAGGTCAGCGGCACGCCCGCCGAGGGCGACCGCTTCCTGATCCAGCCGACCCGCGCTGCCGCGGCGCGCCTGGGCAACAACCTGACCGATCCGGCGCGCATCGCCGCCGGCCAGCCGGAGGGCGGCAGCGGCTCCGGCGACAACCGCAACGCCCTGCAGCTGCAGGCGCTGCAGACGCGCAGCCTGGTGGGCGGCCAGGCCACCCTCAGCCAGGGCTATGCCGCCATCGTCAGCGACATCGGCAACCGCACCAGCATCGCCGCCGCCAACCTCTCGGCCCAGCAGGGCCTGAGCGAGCAGCTCAGCGCGCTGCAGCAGGCCGACTCCGGGGTCAACCTCGACGAGGAGGCCGCCAACCTGATCCGCTATCAGCAGTTCTACCAGGCCAACGCCAAGGTGATCGAGATCGGCGCGACCGTGCTCGACACCCTGCTCGGCATCCGGGCCTGACCGAAGGAGTAACGCGCGATGCGCATCAGCACCCTTACCATGTACGAGCAGAGCCTCACCGCGCTCAACCGCCAGCAGGGCGAGTTCCTCAAGACCGGCCTGCAGATTTCCAGCGGTCGCCGCGTGGTCAACCCGTCCGACGATCCGCAGGCCGCCTCGCTGGCGGTGGGCGTCGCGCAGGCCAAGGCGGTCGACGAGCAATACGCCAATGCCCGGGTCAGCGCGCGCAACAGCCTGTCCCAGGAGGAGAGCGTGCTCAGCAGCACCTCCGACTTCATCGTCCGCGCGCGCACCCTGCTGGTCCAGTCCGGCAACGGCACCCTCGCCGATGCCGACCGCAATGCCATCGCCCAGGAGCTCAATGGCATCTATCAGGGCCTGCTCGGTCAGGCCAACTCCAGGGACGGCAATGGCCGCTACCTGTTCGGCGGCCATCAGGACGGCGCGCCGCCGTTCGTGCAGGATGCCGACGGCCGCGTCAGCTACATCGGCGACGAGGGCGTCAAGGCCCAGCAGGTCGACTCGGCGCGCCTGATGCCGAGCACCGACAACGGCCGTGCGATCTTCGCCAGCGCCGAGGATGCCGACCTGTTCAGCGCGCTCAAGGACATGATCGACGTGCTGTCCACGCCGGTGCAGGACGAGGCCGGGCGCGCCAACCTGCAGGCCACCCTGTCCAGCGCCACCGCGAAGCTGGACAAGAGTTTCGACAACGTGCTGTCCGTGCGCGCCTCGGTGGGCGCGCGGCTCAACGAGCTGGACGTGCTCGACGTGGTTGGTAGCAACCGCATGCTCAACTACGAGCAGGTGCTCTCCGACCGTCTCGATCTCGACTACAACCAGGCGATCTCCGAGTACACCCTGCGCCAGGTCGGCCTGCAGGCGGCGCAGAAGGCTTTCGTCGACGTGCAGAAGCTGTCGCTGTTCCAGCAGCTCTGAAGGCCGGCGCCGGCGGGCTGGTTCAGCTCGCCAGCGCCAGGCTCTCCACCAGCTGGCGCAGGAACACCAGCGCGCCGCCGAACAGGCCCTCGAGGAAGCGGCCCAGGTCGTTCATCAGCACCATCAGCAGCACCAGGCCGACCAGCATGGTCACCGGGAAGCCGACCGAGAACACCGTCAGCTGCGGCGCGGCGCGGTTGAGGATGCCCATCGCCAGGTTGATGGTCAGCAGCGCCGCCACCAGCGGCAGGGCCAGCAGCAGGCCGGAGGCGAAGATCACCCCGGCGTGGCGCACCAGGGTTTCGCCGGCGGCCAGGTCCAGCGTCTGGCCGATCGGCAGGCTGGTGAAGCTGGTGGCGAGGATCTCCAGCACGATCAGGTGGCCGTTCAGGGCGAGGAAGATCAGCAGGCTGAGCATGTACAGCAGCCTGGAGAGGATCATGGTGTTGGTGCCGGTGTCCGGGGCGAAGAAACTGGCGAAGCCCAGGCCCATCTGCAGGCCGATGATCTCGCCGGCCGCCTGCACCACGGCGAAGGTCACCCGCATGGTCAGGCCGATGGCGATGCCGATCAGCGTCTGCTCGAGGAGGATGCCCAGGCTCGCCCAGGACACCAGCGGTACCGCCGGCAGCGGCGGCAGGGTCGGCCCGAGCAGCACCGCCAGCAGCACCGCCAGGCCGATCTTGGCGCGCATCGGGATGCTGCTGTGGCCCCACAGCGGCGAGGCGGCGAGAAAGGCGCTCAGGCGCACGAACGGCCAGAAGAAGGCGGCCAGCCACTGCTGCAGCTGGGCGAAGTCGACCTCGACCATCTAGCCGAGCATCAGCGGGATGTTGCCGAACAGCTCGCGGGTGAAGTCGACGATCAGCTTGATCATCCACGGCCCGGCCAGTACCAGCACGGTGAACACCGCGAGGATCTTGGGGATGAACGACAGGGTCATCTCGTTGATCTGCGTGGCGGCCTGGAACAGGCTGATCAGCAGGCCCACCAGCAGCGCGGTGAGCAGCAGCGGGCCGGCCATGAACAGGGTGACGCGCATGCCCTGGTAGGCGAGGTCCATGACCGATTCGGGTGTCATCGCGGTGCCTCCGCAGTCAGGTGTAGAAGCTCTGCGCCAGCGAGCCGATCAACAGCTGCCAGCCGTCGACCAGGACGAACAGCATCAGCTTGAACGGCAGCGAGATGGTCGCCGGCGGCACCATCATCATGCCCAGCGCCATCAGCACGCTGGCCACCACCAGGTCGATGATCAGGAACGGGATGAAGATGGTGAAGCCGATCTGGAAGGCGGTCTTCAGCTCGCTGGTGACGAAGGCCGGCAGCAGCACGCGCATCGGCACCTGCTCCGGCCCCTCGATGTCGCCGACCTGCGCCAGGCGGGCGAACAGCGCCAGGTCGGTCTCGCGGGTCTGGCCGAGCATGAACTCGCGGAACGGCTGGCTGCCGGTCTCGATGAACTGCTCGAAGTTGATCTCGTCGCGGGAGAACGGCTGCCAGGCCTGCTCGTGGACCTTGGTCAGCACCGGCGACATGACGAAGAAGGTGAGGAACAGCGCCAGGCCGATCAGCACCTGGTTGGGCGGCGTCGACGGCGTGCCGAGCGCGGTGCGCAGCAGGCCGAGGACGATGATGATGCGGGTGAAGCCGGTCATCATCAGCAGCATGGCCGGCAGGAAGGCCATCGAGCTGAGCAGCAGCAGGGTCTGCAGGCTCAGCGACCACTGCTGGCTGCCGTCGGCCAGCGGCTTGCTGATCACCCCGGGCAGGCCGGTTTCGGCCAGGGCCAGGCCCGGCAGCAGGAGCAGCGCCAGCAGCGCCGGCAGGTGGCGAAGACGCGCGCTCATGGCTGGCGCGCCCCGCCGCCCAGGTTGTGCTTGAGCGCCTGGGTCAGGCGCGCGGCGAAACTGCCGTCGAGGGCCGCGCCGCTGGCCGCGGCCGGCTCGACCGGCGGCGCCGGCAGCTCGTGCAGCTTGCTGATCTGCCCGGGGGTGACGCCGAGCACCAGCCAGGTGCCCTCGACCTCGACGATCACCACCCGCTCGCGCTGGCCCAGCGCGGTGCTGCCGCGCACCCGTAGCGTCTGCCCGGGCAGCTGGCGGCCGGCATTGAGGCGGCGCAGCAGCCAGCTGCACAGCAGGATCAGGCCGATCACCAGCAGCAGGGCGAGGCCGGTCTTGCCCAGCGTGGCCATGCCGAGCAGGGCGTCGCCGCTGCCGCCGGCGGCCTGCTGGGCAGTCGCGAGGCTGCTCATCGATTGAGCTTCTGCACGCGTTCGGACGGGGTGATGATCTCGGTGATGCGGATGCCGTACTTGTCCTCCACCACCACCACCTCGCCCTGGGCGATCAGGTAGCCGTTGATCAGGATGTCCATCGGCTCTCCGGCCAGGCCGTCCAGTTCGATCACCGAACCCTGGGCCAGCTCGAGCAGCTGCTTGATGGTGATGCGCGTGCGGCCGAGCTCGACGCTGAGCTTGACCGGAATGTCCATGATCATTTCCAGATCGCGCATGCCGGCGGCGCCGGCGCCCTTATCCAGCGGCTTGAACACGCTTTCCCCGGCGCTCTTCACGCTGGCGGCCGGCGGCGTGGCGGCGGCCTGCTCGGCGAAGGCGGCAGCCCAGGGATCGTCCTCGGCGGCGGGCGGCGCGCCTGCGGACTGCTCGGCCATGGCGCTGGCCCAGTCGGCGTCGAGGCCGGATTGCTCGGGGGAGTTCGGATCAGTCATGGTTGGATTCCTTGGCCGCGGGCACGGCGCCCTTGGCGAACAGATCGGCGGAAGCCTTGGCTGAGGGCGGCGTGTGGTCGACCAGGCGGGTCACCCGCAGGGCGCGCAGGCCGTTCTGGCTGCCGTATTCGCACTGCATCACCGGCACGCCGTCGACCCGGGCGCTGACCTGCTCGGGCAGCTCGATGGGCAGCACGTCGCCGATCTTCAGCGCCATGATCCGCGCGATGCTGGTGGGGATCTCGACGAAGTCGGCGATCAGCTCCACCTGCGACTGGCGGATCTCGCCGGCGATGCGCTGGCTCCACTGGCGATCCTCGGCGGGGTTGCTGTCGGTCAGCGGCCCGTTGAGCAGGTCGCGCAGCGGCTCGATCATCGAGTAGGGGATGCAGATGTTGAAGTCGCTGGCCAGGTTGCCGACTTCCAGGTGGAAGGTGGTGTTGACCACGATCTCGTTCGGCGAGCTGGTGATGTTGGCGAACTTGACCTGCATTTCCGAGCGCAGGAAGTCGATCTCCAGCGGATAGACCGCGCGCCAGGCGTCGGTGTACGACTCCAGCGCCAGGCCCAGCAGACGGCGGATGATGCGCTGCTCGGTGTTGGTGAACTCGCGCCCCTCGTTCTTGGTGAGGAAGCGGCCGTCGCCGCCGAACAGGTTGTCGACCACCATGAACACCAGGCTCGGCGGGAACACCACCAGCGCGGTGCCGCGCAGCGGCTTCATGGCGATCAGGTTGAGGTTGGTCGGCACCGGCACGTTGCGGACGAACTCGCTGTAGCTCTGGTAGCGCACGCTGTCCACGGTGATGTCTGCACTGCGCCGGATCAGGTTGAACAGCGCCATGCGAAAGCGCCGGGCGAAGCGCTCGTTGATGATCTCCAGCGCCGGCAGACGGCCGCGGATCACCCGCCGCTGGGTGGCCGGATCGTAGGGGCGCACGCGCAGCTGGCCGGCGCTGTCGCTGGCCTGGGACTCGTCCTCGCCGGTGACGCCCTTGAGCAGGGCGTCGATCTCGTCCTGCGAGAGCAGATCGTTCTGGGACATGGCGCTACTGCACGATGAAGTCGGAGAACAGCACGCCGTCGATCATCAGCGGCGGCTGCGGGCTGGTCAGCGGCGTGCCGAACAGGCCGAGGATCTGCGCGGTGAGGGCGTCCTTGCCGGCCGGCGTGATCAGCTCGCTGGCCTTCTGGCTGGCCATCAGCATCAGCAGGCGGCTGCGCACCTCTGGCATGTGCTCCTTGAGCAGGGTTTCGGTGGCCTGGTCGCCGACCTTCAGCGACAGGCCGATGTACAGCAGGCGCTGCTCGCCGGGCTCGCCCTGCAGGTTGACGGTGAACGGGCTGATCGGCACGAACAGCGGCGTCGGCGCCTTGACCGGCGCGCTGGGCGCCTCGGCGGCACTGGCCGTCAGATTGCCGAGCTTGCCGCTGCTCACCAGGAAGTAGACACCTGCCGCGCTGCCGCCCGAAAAGAGCAGGATCAGCAGGACGATCACCAGCCAGGGAGTGGATTTGCCGGTGGATTCGGTGTTGGCCATGGGGGTGCGCTCGAGGGACGGATTACAGGGTGAGGAGTATGGCGTTGGCAACGCTGGCTCGATGGGCCGAAAAAGCCAGCCAATCGAGCCTATCTTCAGGTTTTGCCGTCAGCCGGTTCAGGCGTACAGGTCGACCTGGCCACGCAGTGTGCGTGGAGCCAGCGGGGCGCGGGGCTCGTCGCCGTCGCCCGGCACCGCGGCAAGGTCGCTGCCCTGGCGGTTGCCCGTGCCGCCGCCGGCCTGCTGCTCGCCCTGCGGCTGGTGCTGCGCGCCCACCGAGGTTTCGCCCAGGTTGATGCCCTGGGCCGCCAGCGCCTCGCGCAATTGCGGAAGGGCCTGTTCGACGGCGGCGCGCACCTGCGGATGGGCGGAGAGGAACTGCGCCTGGGCGCCCAGCTCGCCGAGCTTGAGGCTGACCGACAGCGGTCCCAGCTCGCTGGGGTGCAGGTGCAGCTCGATCTGCTGCTCGCCGCGCTGGTGCAGGCCGATCAGCTGGCGGCCGAGATCCTGCTGCCATTCGCGGCTGGCCAGCGGGGCGGCGAGGATGGCGGACGGCGCAGCGCCGCCGGCCATCCCGGCGAGGGTGGGGGTGCCGGGCGGCATAGCGCTGGGGGCCATTCCGCTGGGCGGCAATCC